>NZ_JBWKEC010000029.1:0-104252 GCF_056435645.1 Amycolatopsis sp. NPDC043889 | reverse complement strand
GTCATTCCTAGCAGTTTTTGGTGAGACACCCACTCAATCGCACTGAGCGAGAGCTTGGTTCGTGTCCCGGTCGGCCGCCCGGTCTCCCTGGCGACTTGGAGAACTTTACACGCCCCGGAAGGGCCCGAAACAGGGGGGTACCTTAACTGCGTTTCCGCAGGTCAGGGGCCCTGTTTCGGGCCGGGGCCGCGATCAGCCCCCGACGCGCACGCCGGCGACGTTGCGCTTGCCCTTGCGGACCACGAGCCAGCGGCCGTGCAGAGCGTCGTCCGCGGACGGCTTCCACTCCTCGTCGGCGATCTTCGTGTTGTTGACGTACGCGCCGCCTTCCTTGACGGTGCGGCGCGCGGCGCCCTTGCTGTCGACGAGCCCGGCGGCGATCAGCAGGTCGACGATGGTCGACTCTCCGTTCGGGTCGACCTTGCCGTTGGGCACCTCGGCCATCGCGGCGTCGAGAGTCGCCGAGTCGAGCTCACGCAGCTCTCCCCTGCCGAATAGCGCCTGGCTCGCGGCGATGACCTGGCGGGTCGCCTCTTCACCGTGCACCAGGGTCGTGAAGTCCTCCGCCAGCTTCCGCTGCGCGGACCGCAGGTGGGGACGCTGCTCGGTGTCCTCGGCCAGGGCCGCGATCTCCTCCTGCCCGAGGAAGGAGAACATCCGCAGGTAGCGGATGACGTCGGCGTCGGCGACGTTCACGAAGTACTGGAACCAGGCGTACGGCGAGGTCATCTCCGGGTCGAGCCACACACTGCCGCCGCCGGTGGATTTGCCGAACTTGCGTCCTTCGGTGTCGGTGACCAGCGGCGCGGTCAGCGCGTGCGTGTGGCCACCGTCCGTCCGGCGGATCAGGTCGACGCCGCCGACGAGGTTGCCCCACTGGTCGGAGCCGCCGATCTGCAGCTTGCAGCCGTACTCGCGGTACAGATGCAGGTAGTCCTGCGACTGCAGCAGCAGGTAGCTGAACTCGGTGTAGGACATGCCGTCGGCCTCGAGGCGGCGCTTCACCGTCTCGCGGTTCAGCATCATGTTGACCGGGAAGTGCTTGCCGACGTCGCGCAGGAACTCGACCACGGTCTGCTTGCCGGTCCAGTTCAGGTTGTTCTCGATGACCGCGCCGGTCGGCGAGTCGTCGAAGTCGACGAAGCGCTCCAGCTGCCCGCGGATCCGGTCCGCCCACTCGGCGACGGTGTCCAGCGTGTTGAGCGTGCGCTCACCGGTGTCGCGCGGGTCGCCGATCATCCCGGTCGCGACACCAGCCAGCACGATCGGCCGGTGGCCGGCGCGCTGGAAGCGCGAGAGCATCAGCAGCGGGACCAGGTTGCCGGCGTGCAGGCTGGGCGCGGTCGGGTCGAATCCGCAATAGAGCGTGAGAGGTCCTTGGTCGAGGTCTCGCCGCAGTGCGTCGATGTCGGTGGATTGCGCGATCAGGCCGCGCCAGGTCAACTCGTCAAGGATGTGCTCGCTCACGCCTGTAGATCCTCCCGCACCAGGTCAACCGACTATCGGCCGGGGGCGGCCGCCCGTCGCTTGCCGCCACGGCGGTAGGTGGAGACGGCGGGCGATCCGTCGATCCAGAACCGCCACGGCGTGTCCATCGCCATCGCGACACCGACGCGCGGCCCGGTACGGATGTCCGCTCCGGGAACGCGCTCTCCGGAGAACAGCCGGACGGGTGACGCCGGGTCGGTCAGGTCGACGCCGTTCTCGGCACGGTCGATGCCGAGCACCGAGGTGAGGATGGCCGGGCCTTTCGCGAGTTCGCCGTTGCCGCGTGCCGACGGCCTGCGCGCCCTGGCGATATCCGCACCCGACACCACCTCCCCGGCACGCAGCAGCACGGCGCCCGGCTGCCCGTCTTCGGTACCGACGACGTTCGCGCAGAAGTGCATGCCGTAGACGAAGTACACGTACAAGTGCCCCGCCGGTCCCCACATGACCGCGTTGCGCGGCGTCTTGCCGCGATAACAGTGCGACGCGGGGTCGTCGAGCCCTCGGTAGGCCTCGACCTCCACCAGGCGGACGGCGACCGTGCCGTCGGGACCGGTCGCTTCGATCACCGCGCCGAGCAGGAGTGTGGACAGCTCCACCGGATCCAGCGCCAGCTCGCGCCGGGTGAACTGTCTGCCGGTTTCCACGTGCCGCACTCCCCTTACGTCGCGTTCTCCCAGGCCGACCTTAACCGGACCGAGTATTGAGCGGTCGCTCAAACATGCTTTACAGTGGTTTGAGCGGTCGCTCAATACTGGAGGGGGCTCCATGAGCCGAAGAGCGCTTTACGTCGAAACGGTGATCCGGACGGACCTGGACACGCTGTGGCGGTACACGCAGGATCCGCGTCTGCACGCACGGTGGGATCTCCGCTTCGCGCGGATCGAACCGGTCGCGGGCTCGCCGGGACGGTTTCGGTACACGACCGAGTTCCTGGGGTTCGTCGTCAGCGGGACCGGGACACACGCCGGGGAGAGCACGCGGCCGGACGGCGGCCGGACGTCCGCGTTGCGGTTCGCCTCCGCGGACCCACTGTCGCTCATCAGGTCCGGTTCGGGCTACTGGCGCTACACCCCGGTCGACGGCGGTGTCCGGTTCGTCACCGGCTTCGACTACACCACTCGATGGGGTGTCTTCGGCAGGTTCGCCGATCTGCTGTTCCGGCCGCTCTTCGGCTGGATGACGGCCTGGTCGTTCGACAGGCTCCGTCTGTGGCTCGAGACGGGCGGGCCGCCGGAACAGCTCCCGTTGCTCTCGCCCTCGGCGGGGCGCTGCCGCCGGAGCCCGCGGCCGGGCAAGGACGGCGTCACGCCCCGCATCCTCGACACCCTGGAGCAGGCATGATCTTCCGAGAAGCGCTGGGCACCGACTTCGAGTCGTTGCATCCGCGAATGCGTGAACGGCTGTCGCTGAGCACGGAGAACGGCGTCGGGATGATCGGCATCGGCGTGATGGACGAGATCTGGCGCGGCGCCGCGTTCACCACGCCGTTCCTCCGGCTCGGCGCGTCGAGGCACATCCTGTTCCCGGAACGTGGCCGCAACGTCCCTTTCACCATCGAGAACTATCCGTACGTCGACTCGCTCGGCAGGGAGACGGTGTCGTTCGCCCGCACCTTCGAACTGCCGGAACGGCGACGCCGGTTCGACGCTCAGATGATCTACAGCACCGAGCGAGGGAAGATCGTCGACTACTTGGGGACGCATCAGCACCTCGCCGTCGATCTCGACCTGACGGTGCGACCGGACGGTGGCTTCCGCATCCGGTCGGAGGAGTTCCGGATCCGCGAGGGCCCGCTTCGGTGTGTGGTGCCGCGATCCGTCGTCGGTGTGGCCGAGGTCGACGAGTGGTTCGACGCGGAGAGCGGACTCTTCCGCATCGAGATCCAGGTGACGAACCGGCGGTTCGGGCCGCTGTTCGGCTACCGGGGCGCTTTCGAGGCACGGTTCGTCGATCTGCGGCCGGGGGTGAGCGGCGCGGTGAAGCCCCTGCGTGAGAAGGTCCTGGACTGATGAACGGGCCCAGCACGAAACAGCGGTTGATCGACGGAGCGCTGGAGACGATCCGCACCAGCGGGATCACCGCCGTTTCGGCCAGGACCGTCGCCACCGCGGCGGGTACCAACCAGGCGCTGATCTTCTACCACTTCGGCAGTGTCGAGGAGCTGATCGCGCAGGCCTGCGTGACGGCGACCGAAAGCCGCGTCGCCCACTTCCGTGACCGGTTCGCCGAAGTGACCACGCTCGGCGAACTGCTGGACCTGGGCCGGGTCATCCACGCGGAGGAACGCGCCGAGGGGAACATGACGGTCCTCGCCCAGGCACTCGCCGGCGCGCAGGGCGGCGGACGGCTGGCCGAGGCGACGCGGCAGGCGCTGGACAAATGGGTCCGCGAAGTCCAAGGGACCCTGGACCGCGTGCTGGCCGGTTCGCCGGTGCTCGAACTGGCGGAAACCGAAGGACTCGCTCACGCCGTCTCCGCCGGGTTCCTCGGTCTCACACTGTTCGAGTCGGTCGATCCGGACGGCGCCGAGCAGGCGTTGAGCGCGCTGGGACAGCTGGCTGTCCTGGTCGACGTCCTCGAAGGGCTCGGACCGGTCGCCACCCGCGCGGTGCGCGCGAAGCTCCGGAAGAGCGCGAAGCGATCTTGAAGCGCGTGAAGGCCCCCTTCACGCGGCTGAGCCGAGTGAGGGGGCTTTCACGCGAGAGGTCAGCTCAGCCAGGCGCGGTGTTCGGCGACCCGCGCGACCAGCCGGTCCCGCTGCTCGGCGACCCGCTCTGGAGCGGTACCGCCGCGGGCGTTGCGTGAGCTCACCGAGCCCTCGACGGTCAGCACCTCGCGCACGGCGGGCGTCAGTGCCGGGTTGATCTTCTCGAACTCTTCGTCGGTCAGTTCGTCCAGGCCGACACCACGGGCCTCGGCGACGCGGACGCTCTCCCCCGCCGCTTCGTGCGCGACACGGAACGGAACGCCCTGGCGCACCAGCCATTCGGCGATGTCCGTGGCGAGGGTGAACCCGGCGGGCGCCAGTTCGGCGAGCCGGTCGGTGTGGAAGGTCAGCGTCTCGAGCATGCCCGCGATCGCCGGGAACAGCAGTTCCAGCTGCTCGACGGAGTCGAAGACCGGCTCCTTGTCCTCCTGCAGGTCACGGTTGTACGCGAGCGGCTGCGCCTTGAGCGTCGCGAGCAGGCCGGTCAGGTTGCCGATGAGCCGCCCGGCCTTGCCGCGGGTCAGCTCGGCGACGTCCGGATTCTTCTTCTGCGGCATGATCGAACTGCCGGTCGCCCAGGCGTCGTCGAGGGTGACGTAGCCGAATTCGGCGGTGTTCCAGATGATCACCTCTTCGGCGATCCTGGACAGGTTGACCGCGAGCATCGCGACGTCGAAGGCGAACTCGGCGACGAAGTCCCGCGAGGCCGTGCCGTCGATGGAGTTCTCGACGCTGGTGACGAAGCCCAGCTCCTCGGCGACTGCCTCCGGGTCGAGACCGAGCGAGGAACCCGCGAGCGCGCCGGAGCCATAGGGCGACTCGGCGGTGCGAGCGTCCCAGTCACGCAGCCGGGTGACGTCGCGCAGCAGCGACTGACCGTGCGCGAGCAGGTGGTGCGCCAGCAGGACTGGCTGGGCGTGCTGCAGATGCGTGCGTCCGGGAAGGATCGCGTCCGGGTGCCTCTTCGCCTGCGAAACCAGCGCGTCCACGACGCCGAGCGTGCCGGCGACCACCCGCCGGGCGGCGTCCCGCAGCCACATCCGGAACAGCGTCGCGACCTGGTCGTTGCGCGAACGGCCCGCCCGCAGCTTGCCACCGAGTTCGGTGCCCGCCCGCTCCAGCAGACCGCGTTCGAGCGCGGTGTGGACGTCTTCGTCGGCGACGGTCGGGGTGAACGCGCCCGACTCGACGTCCTGCGCGAGGGTGTCCAGCGCGGCGAGCATGCCGGTCAGCTCGTCGTCGGTGAGCAGCCCCGCCTTCCGCAGCACTCGCGCGTGGGCCCGCGACCCGGCGATGTCGTACGGCGCCAGCCGCCAGTCGAAATGGGTCGACGCGCTCAGCGCCGCCATTGCCTCCGCCGGCCCGCTGGCGAACCGGCCGCCCCACAGCTGCACCGGCTGCTCATTCCCGCTCACAACACTCCTCGGATTCCTTGGTTCTCTTCAGGCGACTGACCGGTCGAAGGTAGCGCCTGTGGTGAAGTCGTACAGCGCGCGCTCGTCGCGCGCGGAGTTCACGACCGCGTTGCCGCGGTGCAGGACCAGCCGCACCTCGCCGGACACCCGCCCGGTACTGACCTTTTGCAGTTCCTCGTGCGCGGTGACCAGCGTTACCGCGGCCGGTCCCTCGTAGATCTCGCGTCCTCTGAGCCCGAAGGCGCCGACACGGCGGTTCAGCTGCTGGAAGGCTTCCAGCAGCGTCACGGTCTCCCCGTCGATGGCCACCGGCACACCCTCGTCGAAGGTGATGACCAGCTTCTCCGGGTCGTCCGGGAAGGCGAACCCGTCAGGCGTCACCTTCGGTCTCCTCACCACCGTCCACTGTGGATGACCGTCGGGCCAGCGCCATGAAGCGCTCGGCCAGGTCTTTGCCGGACAACGGTTCCCTCGCGATCACCGCGACCGTGTCATCGCCGGCGATGGAACCGACGACCTCCTCCAGCGCCGCCCTGTCGATGGCGCTGGCCAGGAACTGCGCCGCGCCCGGCGGGGTGCGCAGCACCGTCAGGTTGCCCGACGAGTCCGCCGAAACGAGCAGTTCGGCGAGCAACCGCGAAAGCCTCGACGTGCCACCCTGCACCCCGCGTACCGGGCTGCCGTCCTCGGGAATGACATACACCGGCGCGCCGGAATCCGCACCCCGGAGCTTGACCGCGCCCAGTTCGTCGAGGTCCCGCGAAAGCGTCGCCTGCGTGACTTCGATACCTTCCGCCGCCAGGAGCTTCGCGAGCTCCGTCTGGCTGCGGATGGCCATCGTGGACACGAGTTCGGTGATCCGTGCCTGCCGGGTGACCCTGCTGCCGGTCATCGTCGCTTCTCGTCCATCAGCCACACCAGCAGCGCCTTTTGGGCGTGGAGACGGTTTTCGGCCTCGTCCCAGACCGCGCTGGCCGGTCCGTCGATGACCTCGTCGGTGATCTCCCAGCCGCGGTGCGCGGGCAGGCAGTGCAGCACGATCGCCTCGTCCGCGGCGCGGCGCATCAGCGCGGCGTTGACCTGCAGCTCACGGAACGGGCCGACCCGGTCGAGTCCGTCGTTCTCCTGGCCCATGGAGGTCCAGGTGTCGGTGACGACGACGTCCGCGCCTTCGACCGCGGCGTACGGATCGGTGAAGACCGTGGTGCTGCCGCCGGTCTCCGACGACCGGTGCTTCGCGTCGAGCATGACCTGCTGATCCGGCTGGAAGCCCTCCGGCGAGACGACGCGGACGTGCATCCCGGCCGTGGTCCCGCCCAGCAGCAGCGAATGCGCCATGTTGTTGGCGCCGTCGCCGAGGTACACCAGGGTGAGCCCGGCGAGCTTGCCCTTGCGCTCGCGGATGGTCATCAGGTCGGTGAGCACCTGGCACGGGTGGAACTCGTCGGTGAGCGCGTTGATCACCGGGATGCTCGCCGCCGACGCCATCGCGTCGATGCGCTTCTGGGCGAACGTCCGCCACACGATCGCGTCCAGATACCGCGAGAGCACCCGTGAGGTGTCCTCGATGGTCTCTTCGCGGCCGAGCTGCATGGAGCGGCCGTCGACGATGACCGGGTTCCCGCCGAGCTGGGCGATGCCCACCTCGAAGGAGAACCGGGTCCGGGTGGAGTTCTTTTCGAAGATCGCCGCGACGGACTTGCCCTCCAGCGCGCGGGAGCTGAGCGGCTCGGCCTTCAGCTGGTCGGCGAGATCCAGGATCTCGGCCTGTTCGGCGGGGCTGAGATCGTCGTCACGAAGGAAGTTGCGGAGCATGCGTTTCGTCTCTGTTCTAGGTGGTGGTGGAATCGAGCGCCCCGGGAAGGGCTTCGAGGAATCCCGCGGCCTCTTCGGCGCTCAGGATGAGCGGCGGTGCCAGCCGGATGGTGTCGGGTGCGATCGGGTTGACCAGGTATCCCGCGTCCTGCGCGGCCTTGGCGACCGTCGCCGAGACCGGTTCGCGCAACGCGATGCCGAGCAGCAGCCCCGCACCGCGGACCCCGGACACCAGCGGGTGGCCGAGCTCCTCCACACGGGACGCGATGTCCTTGCCCAGTGCGGAAACGTGATCGTTCAGGTTGTCCTTGGCGATGGTCCTGAGCACGGCGAGCCCGGCGGCGCAGCAGATCGGGTTGCCGCCGAAGGTGGTCCCGTGCTGACCTGGCTTCATCAGCTCGCCTGCCTCGCCGACGCCGATGACCGCGCCGATCGGCAGCCCGCCGCCGAGTCCCTTGGCCAGCGTGACGACGTCCGGGACGATGCCGGTGTGCTGGAAGGCGAACCACGCGCCGGTGCGGCCGATGCCGGTCTGTACCTCGTCGAGGACCAGCAGGGTCCCGGTCGCCTTGGTGATCTCCCGCGCCGCCTGGAGGTAGCCGTCCGGCGCCGGGACGACGCCTGCCTCCCCGAGGATCGGCTCGAGGAACACCGCCGCGGTTTCGGTGTCCACCGCGGCGCGAAGCGCGTCGACGTCACCGTAGGGAACGTGGGTGACGCCCGGGACCAGCGGCGCGAACGCGTCCCGCTTCGACGGCTGACCGGTCAGCGAGAGCGCGCCCATGGTGCGCCCATGGAAGGCCCCCTCGCAGGCGACGATCTTGGTCCGGCCGGTGAGCCTGCTGATCTTCAGCGCGGCTTCGTTGGCCTCCGCGCCGGAGTTGACGAACAGCACCTTCGCGTTGCCGGACAGGCCGGCGACGTCCAGGAGGGTTTCGGCCAGTTCGACGGCGACCGGATTCACGTAGAGGTTCGAGGTGTGCCCGAGTTTCGCGACCTGTTCGGTGACCGCGGCGACCACGGCGGGGTGCGCGTGGCCGAGCGCGTTGACCGCGATCCCGCCCAGCAGGTCGACGTACGGTTTGCCGTCGGCGTCCCAGACCTTCGCCCCCTCGCCGCGGACCAGGGCCAGCGCCGGGGTGCCGTAGTTGTCCATGAGGGACGACTTCCAGTGCTCCTGGCCGTCTACATTGGACTTGTACGTGGTCACGGAAGCTCCGTTTCGGGGAAGACCATGGTACCGATGCCGCGGGAGGTGAAGACCTCCAGCAGGACCGAATGGGCGATGCGGCCGTCGATCACGTGCGCACGACGGACGCCGCCGCGGATGGCGCGCACGCAGGCCTCCATCTTCGGGATCATGCCGCTGGCGAGGCCGGGCAGCAGGGTTTCGAGACGGTCCACGCGGATCCGGTCGACCAGCGAACCGCGGTCCGGCCAGTTGGCGTACAGGCCCTCGACGTCGGTGAGCACGACGAGTTTCTCCGCGCCGAGAGCGGCGGCCAGCGCACCGGCGGCGGTGTCGGCGTTGATGTTGTGCACGATGCCGTCGACGTCCGGGGCCACGGTGGACACCACCGGGATCCGGCCCGCGTTGACGATGTCGAGCACCGCGTCCGGGTTGACCTCGGAAACCTCGCCGACGAGCCCGATGTCGACCGGTACACCGTCCACAGTGGCCTGTTTGCGCTCGGCGGTGAACAGCCGCGCGTCCTCACCGGAGATGCCGACCGCGTACGGGCCGTGCGCGTTGATCAGGCCGACCAGTTCGCGGCTGACCTGACCGGTCAGCACCATGCGGACGATGTCCATCGTCTCGGGCGTGGTGACACGCAGGCCGCCCTTGAACTCGCCCTCGACGCCGAGCCGGTTGAGCATCGCGGTGATCTGCGGGCCGCCGCCGTGCACCACCACCGGACGCAGGCCGGCCATGCGCAGGAAGACCATGTCCTCGGCGAAGGCCTGCTTGAGGCTCTCGTCGATCATGGCGTTGCCGCCGTACTTGACCACGACGGTGGCGCCGTGGAATCGCTGCAGCCAGGGCAGGGCCTCGATGAGGATCGAAGCCTTCTCGGCGGCGGTCGCGAGCCGCTCGTCCGCGGGGACGGTGGATTCGGAAGGGCTCATGACGAGTACGCGCTGTTCTCTTCGACGTACGCGTGCGAGAGGTCGGTCGTGTAGATCGTCGCCCCGTTTTCGCCGAGACCGAGGTCGACGACGATCTGGATGTCCCGGCCCGAGAGGTCGGCCTCGGAGCGGTCCGCCGCGGGCGTGCCGTCGGCGAACAGGGTGACGCCGTTGATCGCGATGGCGACCTTCTCCGGGTCGATCTTCGCGGGTACCCGGCCCAGCGCCATGGCGATGCGGCCCCAGTTCGGGTCCGAACCGAACAGCGCGGTCTTGACCAGGTTGTCCTCCGCGATCGTGCGGCCGACGGCGATGGCGTCGGCCTCGTTCGCCGCACCGGTGACCGTGACGTCGACGTACTTGGTCGCGCCTTCGGAGTCCGCGCGCAGCTGCAGCACGAGGTCGAGACTGACCGCGGTGAGGAGCTCGGTCAGTTCGGCCTCGGTCGGCTCGACGCCGCTGGCGCCGGACGCGAGGACGAGCACCGTGTCGTTGGTGGAAGTACCGCCGTCGACATCGAGCCTGTCGAAGGTCACGCCGGTGGCGGCGCGCAGGGCCTTGTCCAGGACTTCCGGCGTGACGACCGCGTCGGTGGTGAGGACGGAGAGCATCGTCGCGAGGTTCGGGGCGAGCATGCCCGCCCCCTTGGCGAACCCGCCGACGCTCCAGCCGCTGTCGTGCTTCGCGGCGGCCTGCTTCGGCTTGGTGTCGGTGGTCATGATCGCGGTGGCGGCGGCGAGATCGGCGTCGGTACCGGTGCCGAGGCCGGCGAAGGCGGTGTCCACGCCGGAAAGCAGCGCGTCCATCGGCAGCCGTTCGCCGATCAGCCCGGTCGAGCAGACCGCGACCTCGATCGCGCCCGCTTCGAGGAGTTCGGCGACCTTCTCCGCGGTCTTGTGGGTGTCCTGGAAACCGCCGGGGCCGGTGGCGGCGTTCGCGCCGCCGGAGTTGAGGACGACGGCCTTGAGGCGCTGCTGCTTGAGCACCTCTTGCGACCACAGGACGGGCGCGGCCTTGATCACGTTGCGCGTGAACACGCCGGCCGCGACCTGCAGCGGCCCGTCGTTGACGACGAGCGTGAGGTCGAGCTTGCCCTCGGCCTTGATTCCGGCGGCGACGCCCGCGGCACGGAATCCCTTCGGCTGGGTGACGGTCACGGAGCGACTCCTACGGTCGGTAGTCCGGTGGTTTCCGGGAGGCCCAGTGCGATGTTCATCGACTGGACGGCACCTCCCGCGGTGCCCTTGGTCAGGTTGTCGATGGCCGCGACCACGATCAGGCGCCGGGTGTCGGCGTCGACGGTGACCTGCAGCTGGACGTTGTTCGAGCCGACGACCGAAGCCGAGGACGGCCACTGGCCCGCGGGCAGCAGCTGGACGAACGGCTCGGTGGCGTACGCCTTTTCGTAGACCTCGCGGGCGCCATCGGCGTCCAGTTCGGTCTTCAGCGGAGCGCTCGCGGTGGTGAGGATCCCGCGCGGCATCGGGGCCAGCACGGGAGTGAAGGACACCTTGACCCGCTCACCCGAGACCGCGGAAAGGTTCTGCGCGAATTCGGGGGTGTGGCGGTGGGCACCGCCGACGCCGTACGCGGCGGCCGAACCCATCACCTCCGAACCGAGGAGGTTCGGCTTCAGGCTCTTGCCCGCGCCCGAGGTCCCGGTGACGGCGACGACGTTGACCTCCGGCTCGACCAGGCCCGCGGCGAGCGCCGGGGCGAACGCGATCGAACCGCCGGTCGGGAAGCAGCCGGGGACCGCGATGCGTTTGGTCCCGGCGAGGCGCTCGCGGGCACCGGGGAGTTCGGGGAGCCCGTACGGCCATTGCCCCGCGTGGTCGCCGCCGTACCAGCGCTGCCAGTCTGCCGCGTCCGAGAGGCGATGGTCCGCGCCGAGGTCGATCACCAGGACGTCCGGGCCCAGCCGCGCGGCGATGGCGCCGGAATGGCCGTGTGGCAGGGCGAGGAAGACGACGTCGTGCCCGGCCAGGGTCTCCGGGGTCGTCTCCAGCAGGACACGGTCCGCCAAGGGCGCGAGGTGCGGCTGGTGCTGGATGAGCGGCGTCCCCGCGGAGCTGGCCGCGGTGAGCGCGCCGATCTGGACTTCGGGATGGGTCAGCAGCAGGCGCAGGAGTTCGCCTCCCGCGTACCCGCTGGCTCCGGCCACCGCGATCTTCACCGTCATACGCATGATTATGCACTCCCATGCAAGTTCAATCAAACAAAGTCGTGTGGCTCACCCGATTCGGGACTCAGTGGTTGCCATCGGAAGTCCTTCGGGGGTATTCGGCGGATCCAGGTTTCCGCTGGGCGTGCGGCCGCGAGGTCCTCGTACTGAGTTGTACTCGGGCCTCGCGGCCGTGCGTCCAGCGGGAAGCTGGGCCGTCGAGACCCCCGGAGGACTTCCGATGGTGACCACTTAGTACGGGCATCCTTGACCGCATGACCGACACGCCCGCCCGGCTGCTGAGCCTGCTGTCACTCCTGCAAACCCCACGCGAGTGGCCTGGCAGCGAGCTCGCCGACCGGCTGGAGGTCAGTCCGCGGACCATCCGGCGCGACATCGACCGCTTGCGTGAGCTCGGTTACCCCGTCGAAGCGTCGCGAGGTTCCGAAGGCGGTTACCGGCTGGCCGCCGGTACGGCGATGCCGCCGCTGCTGCTCGACGACGAGGAGGCCGTCGCGATCGCGGTCGGTCTCCGGAGTGCCGCCGGGCAGGCGATCTCGGGAATCGAGGAGTCTTCGGTGCGGGCGCTGGCCAAACTCGAGCAGGTGCTGCCGTCGCGGCTGCGGTATCGGGTCGGCGCGCTGGGCGCCGCGACCGTGCCGATCCCGGGCACCGGGTCCGCGGTGGACCCGGAACACCTCACGGTCTTCGCGGGCGCGATCGCCAACACCGAACGGACCCGGTTCACCTATCGCACCGGCGACGGAACCGAATCCCGGCGGCATGTGGAACCGCATCGGCTCGTCTCCGCCGGACGCCGGTGGTACCTGCTCGGCTACGACCTCGACCGGGACGACTGGCGGATCTTCCGCGCGGACCGGATCTCGGAACCGCGGGCGACCGGTGGCCGGGCGACGCCGAGACAGCCACCCGCGAAGGATGTGGCGGCCTATGTCACCGACAAGATGTACAGCCTCCTTCCCACCTACAGCGCACGCGTGACCCTGCACGCGCCGATCGGCCAGGTCTCCCCCGCGATCGGCGAGGGATCCGGCGAGCTGGAACCGATCGACGACGAGAGCTGCGTTTTCCACGCGGGCACGGACACCCTGGACTGGCTCGCGTTCCGCATCCTCGGGCTCGGCTGCGAATTCACCGTGCACGAACCGCCGGAACTGATCGATCATCTCAGGGAGATGGCGGCCAGGGCTCGGCGCGGAACGAAGTCCACAGTGGACTGACGGCGGCCGCGAGGACTTGCCCGCCCTCGCGACCGCACTGGTTCAGCCGGGTTCACCTCCCTCTCGCCTGCTCGGCGGGATCGGGAGATACGCGCCCCGGCGCTCCGGGTCGCAACCGACCCTGGGCAACCGGGCCCGGATCCCGCCCGGTGTCCGCTCGAACCGCCGTGCGATCTCCTCGACGCTTTCCCCGGCCAGCCAACGGCTTTCCAGTTCCGCGTCCAGCTCGTCGGACCACGGCGAGCCCTGCTGGGCGGGGCGGTCCGCCGATCTTCGGCGGCCGTTCCTGGCGTTGCCCCGCCCGGCGAACGCCAGGAGGGTGTCGGAAAGGACGGTCGCCAAGGCCGGTACGGCTTCGGCGTCCATATCGAGCCTGCCTTCGGCGACAGGCTCTTCTTGCGGTCCGGCTCCGCCGACCATGACGGTCACCCAGCGGTCTTCCCCGGCCGCGCCGCCACCCTCACGGGCGGCGACCTCGATGCGATAAACGGTGTCCTGCACGCGGATCTCGGTCCGGTGCTCTTCGACGATGGTCATGCCGGGGACGCTAACGGGCGGCGCCGACAGTTTTCCGGCGCGGTGAGGGGACTCGGTGCGTGACCGGAACTTTCATCGCTTTCCGGACCGCGAGGGTGCCGCTCACGCACTATCGGCCACCCCTGTTGCCGCACCTAAGTGATCCAGACCGCGCTCACCCGCGATTTAGCGTTGCTCACCGGTTCTTTCACGACGGATGACCGGCCGGCACGGATCGACGATTTTCGGGGAGGAAACATGAAAACCAAAGCACGTCGGATGGCGCTTTTCGTGACAATGCTCGTGTTCACGATCGGGGCCGTCTTCGTCACGCCCGCCTCGGCCGGGACGACGGCGTCCGCCACCGCGCAGGCCACCTGCACCGGAGCGGATTCCTGCTGGTTCACCTGGGGTCGTATCCAGGCAGGCGACTGCACGATGGACAACGCGAAATGGACGCTCAGACGCAACGGCAGCGCTTCGTTCGAAGCGACGATCGTCAGCAGCGACAGCAACGACGCGTGGCTGATGTGGGTGAACACCCTGGACAGCAACGGCATCGTCCTCGGGCCCATCCATCACGGCGGTGACACCAAGTTCGTCAAGGGCACCGTCAAGAACGTGTGGCACTGGTGGTTCGCCGAGGGGTCGTTCGACGCCGCGTTCTTCGACCGCATCCACAGCATGCGGATGACGAGTCACTGCTAGCGGACACACGCCGGGGCCGCAGCTCAGTGTCCCCAATGTCGCATTGGGGACACTGAGCGCTTCCAATGCGGCATTGGGAACCTGACCGGCTCCCGATCCGCCACCCACACCCTGAAGCGACCAAACGCCCCAAACCTCAACGGCCATGTCGCGAAAGCCACTTTCGAGACACCAGACGTCACTGTGGCTTTCGCGACACCGGCCCGCCCACGAACGCGACACGAAGCGTTCGACCTTCTCGTCACAGAAAACGCCCCGGTCCAGGAAATCCGGACCGGGGCGTTTCCAGCGAGAAACTCAGAAAGGCAGCGCCTGAGCCAGCGCCTCCTTCTTCACTTCGGTGACCGAGGACGGAAGGTCGGACTTGGCGGCCGCGGAAGCACCGGCGGGAACCGGCGCCGGGACCGGGGAGCACTGCACGTCCGAACCGTTGCCCGGCTTGCGCACCGGCAGCTTTCCGGTCAGCAGGTAGTCCGCGATCTTGTCGTCCACACAGGACACACCGGACAGCGAGCCCGAGTGCGTCGTGCCGCCCGGAGCGCTGATCAGGCTGGAGTTCGGGTAGCGCTTGCGGACCTCGAGGCTGCCGGGGTACGGCGTCGCGGCGTCGTTCTCCTCGTTGACCAGCAGGATGCCGGGGACCTTGCTCCCGTCGATCTCCACCGGCTTGCCCGGTTTGGCGGGCCAGTCGAGGCACGGCGCGTTGAACCAGGCGTTGCCCCAGGTTTCGAACGGCGCCCGGAAGTGCGTGACCCAGTTGTCGAACTTCCAGCGGGGCCAGCTCTGCGGCCACGCCACGTCGGTGCACTGCACGGCCGCGTACACCGCGTAGCCGTTGTCCTGGCCCGGCGGGTTGGAGTCGTCGTACAGGCCCTTCAGGGTCTGCCAGTCACCCTTGTGCACCCAGCCGGCGAACGCGTTCGCGATGTCTTCCCAGCCGAACACGTAGTAGCCCGCCTGCAGGAAGATGTCCGTCCACTCGGACCCGCCGATGACGCCTCCCGCGGGCTTGTCGTACAGCTTCTTCTGCTCGGCGTACCACAGCTTCTCGACCGCGGCCGCGGTCTTGCCGAGGTGGTAGACGTCGTCGTACTTCGCGAGCCAGCCGAAGTAGATCTTGATGTTCTTGTCGAAGGCGATGTCCTGGTTCAGGTTCGCCTTGTACCAGACGTCGCGGGGGTCGACGGTGCCGTCGAACACCATCCGCCGCACGTTCTGCGGGAACAGTGTGCTGTAGACCTGCCCGAGGTAGGTGCCGTAGGAGAAGCCGTAGTAGTTGATCTGCTTCTCGCCCAGCGCCTTGCGCAGGCTGTCGACGTCCTTCGCCACATCGATGGTCTTGATGTGGTCGAGGATCGCGCCGTTCTTGGCGCACGCCTTCGCGTAGCCCTTCGCCTTCTCACGCCACGCGGTCTCGATGGCGCGCGTGGTCGGCACGTACTGCGGGCGGTTGTAGGAGGCGTAGTTCCCGTCGCAGGTCAGGGACGGCTTGCTCTCTCCCACGCCGCGCGGGTCGAAGCCGATCCAGTCATACTCCTCACCGGCCTTCTTGGGGACGGTCCTGCCGAGGGTCGAGAGGCCGAGGCCGGAGCCGCCGGGTCCGCCCGGGTTGACCAGCATGACCCCCTGCGACTTGGCGGCCTTGTGCTTCACGCGCGAGACGGCGATCGAGATCTTCTCCCCGCCGGGCTTCGCGTAGTCCAACGGGACCTCGAGGAAACCGCATTCCGCGCCGGCCTTGACCAGGCTCGGGCGGGTACAGGCTCCCCAGGAGATGGGCTTCGGATCGAAGTCCGACGCCGAGGCGGCCGTGGCGGAGGGAGCGAGCGCCATGGTGCCGACGCCGATCCCCGCGACCGCCAGGGCGGCAACGAATTTCTTCACTGTGTTCCTTTTCGTCCGCGTTCGACCCGGTCGGGCCGAAGCTACCGAGAACCGGCTTCAATCTCGCTGACCGACACGTTGACCGCCATCCCTCTTTAGTCGGTATCCGGTCTGAGAACGGGTCCGATCCGGGCATATCCGTCTTGTCGGTCCCCTGTCGTACGCTCGCGGCGCCCACTGGGGAAAGGAGAACGCGTGGACGAGGTGAAAAGCCTGGTTTCGGCGGTTCGCAACGGTTTGGCCGGACTGGCCGACCCGGAAAAGGCTCCGTCGATGCGGGCGTACATGAAGTCGGAGATGCCGTTCCTCGGGGTGGCGTCCCCGCCTCGGACGGCCTTGCTGAAGCGGGTTTACGCCGAACATCCGCTACCCGATCGAGTGAGTTTCTCGACGGCAGTTCTCACCTTGTGGCGTGAAGCGGAATTCCGTGAAGAGCGCTATGCGGCGATCGCCCTGTCCGGTCACCGTGCCTACGCCCGCTGGCAGGACGGCGATCTGCTCGGCCTGTACGAGGAGATGATCGTGACGGGCGCCTGGTGGGACTACGTGGACGAAGTCGCGATCCGCCGGGTCGGGCCGATCCTGCGGGCGGAGCCGGATACGGTGACCACGCTGATGCTGACCTGGGCCTACGACGAGGACAGGTGGCGTCGCCGCACATCGGTCATCTGCCAGATCGGCGCCAAGGGCGGAACGGACACCGACCTGCTCACCCGCTCGGTCGAAGCCAACATCGACGACAAGGACTTCTTCCTGCGCAAAGGGATCGGCTGGGCCCTGCGCGAGTACGCGAAGACCGAGCCGGACTGGGTGCGTGCCTTCGTCACCGCGCATCCGGCGCTGTCCACGCTGTCCAGGAAGGAGGCGCTCAAGCACCTGGGCGAGTGAGCACCGGCCGGGGAACGAGGGCGATGAGTTCCTCGATCTCTCCGCCGAGTTCGGGCATCAGCTCTCGAAGGTCTTTCAGGTCGCGGAGCAGGATGAGTCGCGTCTCGCGGGGCGGTTCCTTCTCCAGCAATGCCCTGAGTTCACGTGTCGCGTCGGCGTGACGTCCGAGGGCGAGGAGATAGAAGAGCGGCTGAACCCGGTCCTCCCAGCCGAGGTCTTCTGCCGCGTTCCGCTTGACTGCTTCGTCGAGGCCGGCGGCGAAGGACTGGTGAGCTTCCTCAGTTCTTCCAGCCTTCAGCCAGGCGATCGCGAGGAGATTGCGAGCCCACACGGACTCCGGCGCTAGCGGACGCAGGATCTCCATCGCCTCGTCCGTCTCCCCCGCGAACAGCAAAGCCTCCCCGAGGTTCTCGCGGTGATCGGCGTCATCGGGATCCGAGACGACCAGTTCGCGCAGCTCCCGGATGGCTTCGCCGTACTCACCCGCCTGACGGTGGATGTCCGCGCGCAGGGCGCCGGTCTCGTCGTCACCGGCGGCCAGCGCGCTGTCCACATCGGACAAAGCGCCCTCGAAATCGCCGAAGAGGAGGCGGTGGTGGGCACGCCGATAGAAGGCGTATCCCTCGTCCTGTCCCAGCCGGACCCCCTCGTCCAACGCGGCGCGGGCTTCCTCGTGCCGGTCGAGACCTCTGAGGATGTCCCCCCGGGTGGTGTGGAAGAAGGCCATCTCCGGGCTCGCCTCGACCGCGACGTCGATGTCGGCGAGAGCGGCCGGATGATCGCCGGACCTCCGGTGCGTCATCGCGCGCCGGGCGTACGCCGGCACGTTACCGGGTTCGAGTTCGATCGCGCGGCTCAAAGCCTCCAGCGCTTCGCCATTCCTTCCCAGGCGGCTGAGCACTATTCCTCGCTGGAGGTGATTCTCGGCGTCTTCGGGGGCCAGTTCGATGGCGCGCTCGTAGTCGGCGAGCGCCGCCGTGCGATCTTCCAGGTCGTCGTATGCCCGCCCGCGCATGTAGTACGCCCACTCGTAGTCCGGGTCGATCCGGAGCGCGGTGGTGAAGCCGTCGATGGCGAGCCGGTGCCGCTTGCCGCGGTGGTGGAACGCCGCCCGCATCGCATGGGCACTGGCGCTGCCCGGGTCCGCCGCGACGATCGTGTCGAAGGCCGCCGTCGCCGCGTCCTCGTCTCCGGTCTGCTCGAGGAACGACGCGAGTTCGGTCAGGTAGAACACGTCCTTCGAGCGGAGGGCGGCGGCAGCGCGGTGGCAGGCGAGCGCCTCTTCTTTGTCGCCGAGCTCCGCGAACAGCGTGGCGCGGTAGTGGACGGCCCAGGCGTAGTCGGGATCGAGCCTGATCGCGATGTCGATCTCGTCGATCGCCTTCCGGACGTCACCGCGCTTGAAATACACCTCGCTCCGGATGGTGTAGGCCCACCGGTGATCGGGCTGGAGGCGAACGGCCTCGTCGAGGTCGGCCATCGCACCCTCGAGGTCGCCGAGCTCGGCCCTGGCCGAACCGCGCCCACGCCACGAGTAGGCGTAGGTCGGATCGAGTTCGATCGCCCGGTCCAGGTCCGAAAGTGCCCGTTCCCAGTCGCCCTCGTTGTGGAACAGGTTGCCCCGATCGCTCCACGCATAGGGATCGGCGGGGTTCAGATCGACAGCCCGGTCGAAGTCCCGCTTCGCCGCGGCGACGTCGTCTTGCCCTTCGTAGGCCCACGCGCGGCGCCGGAGCACGGTGGAAAGCCGGGCCGCGTCGAGTTCGCCCGCACCGGCGAGCAGGTCGAGCACCGGGATCTCACCGTCGCCGACCGCGGCGGCCAGGCGCTGCCCCCAGCCCAGGACCGCTGGCGCGTCCGCGTCGGCACCCGCCTGCTCCATCATGCGCGCCCAAACGCGGGCGGAAGCGGTGCCGGTGGTGATCATCTCGGCGGCGCCGAGCAGCGCGTCCGGCAGCGCCTCGGCCGGGTCGCCGCAGAGCCGGTGGTAGGTCTGTTCGAGCTTTCGCTTCTGCCAGCGCTCGTCGTTCCACGCATCGCGGTGGCGGCTGAAGCCGAGTTCGGCGCACCGGCCTTCGTAGTACTCGCTGAGCCTGCGGTGACGTTCGGCGAACTCGCCGGGTGAACGGCCGCGTTCCATGCGCACCATCGGGCCGCGGACCACCGGGTGATAGCGCACCGGGAGCTCACGGCGCCCGACGAACGGCAGTTCCCGCAGCCAGCGGAAGATCTCCCCCGCGCTTTCCTTCCCGGTCAGCACGCCGATGACGTCCTCGTCCAGGAAGCGGGGCAACGACGCCGTGGCGGCGATGTCCTTTCTGGCCTTTTCGGGAACCCAGTGCAGGAACCGCTTGACCGCGTCGTCGCTGGGATCGCCGACCGCGTCCGCTTCGGCGGGGTTCCCGCGAGCCAGCATGGCGACGAGAACGGGCAGGCCGTCGGTCAGCCGCAGCACGATCTCGACGACCTTTTCGTCGGCGATCCCGTGCTCGGCGAGCAGGCGGCGCGCCTCCGGCTCGGTGAACGGCCGGAGTTCGATCTCGCGCACCAGCGGCGCGTGCCGGTTCCATTTCGCCTCGTCCAGCGGGAACTGGCCCGCGACCGTGAACACCAGGTTCTGCGGGAGATCGCCGTACAGTCCTCCGAACAGGTCGAGCAGCCAGGTCTCCAGTACCGGCGCCGTCCGTTCGAAGGTGTCGAAGAACAGCGCGATCTGCCGGGTCTCCGGAATACGCCAGAGATCTTCGACGAACGGTTTGGTCAGCTCTTCCGCCGGTTCCAGGAGCAGCTGGACATCGGCCTTCCGCTTGAACTTCGCCGCGAGGTAGACCTGCAACTGCTCCAGCTGTTTCGCCGTCGCGTCCGCGTCGATCGCGTCGGCGGCGATGCTTCCGCCGGGCAGGGTCTTCGCCACGCCGAGGCCGGCCTTGACCACGGTCTTCGTCACGAGCTCGCGGCCTGCCGCCGGAGCCTGCGGATCGTTGTGGAGCCGTTCCCTGGCCTTGAGGTAGGACTCGTGGCGTTTCTCGAACCGGCGCATCTCGTGCCCGGCGCGAGCGAGGTCCTTCGCCAGTTTGACCAGTGTCGCGGGCAGATCCTGTTGCCGGTCGTCCGCGAAGCCGACGGCGGCGCGGGTTTCCTCGGCGATACCGCGAAGCTGGTCGAGCAGGAAGGACTTGCCGACCCCGGCGAGACCGTGCACCGAGTACAGATACCGGCGGCGCCGGTCGCTTCCGGGCAGCCCCAGATTGCTCCGGAAGTCCTCGCGTTCCCCGACCCTGCCGACGAAACCGTCGCTCAGCCGGGCGCGGGCGATGTCTTGGATACTGGACCGACCGTCTGGACGTGACACAAGTCCTCACTTTGCCACACCTGAAGCGCGTGAAGGCCCCCTTCCCTCTGCTGATGGAATCAGGCATGGAAGGGGGCCTTCACGGGACTTTCGGGTCAGGCCCGCAGGCTCGCGCCGAAACGTTCACCCGCGACCGCGACGGCGGCGTCGCGGGCCTTGGTGGCCTCGTCGACGGTCAGCGTGCGGTCCGCGGCACGGAACCGCAGCTTGTACGCCACCGAACGCTTGCCCTCGCCCAGCTGCTCACCCTGGTACGAGTCGAACAGCGTGATGTCCTCGAGCAGTTCGCCCGCGCCTTCGCGCAGCGCCTCGGCCAGGTCGGCTGACGGGACGCTCGCCTCGGCGACGAGGGCGACGTCGAGCAGCACCGGCGGGTACGCCGAGATCCGCGGCGCCGGACGGCCGTCCGGGATCGGGATCGCGTCCAGGTCGAGTTCCATCGCGACGGTGCGCGGCGGCAGCCCGAGCGCCTCGACGACCTTCGGGTGCAGCTCACCGGCGTAGCCGACGGGCCACTGGCCCACCCGCAGCTGCGCGCAGCGCCCGGGGTGCCACGGCGGCTGGTCCGCGGCGGCGGTGGTCAGCTCGACACCGGCGGCCTGCGCGACCAGCCGCGCGGCCTGCACCGCGTCGGCCCAGTTCGCCTGCTCGCCCGCACCCCACCAGCCGGCACGGGCACGCTGGCCCGCGAGCACGACGGCGACGTGCAGCGGCTGCGGCGGGACCGCCGCCTCCAGCACCGCGAGCTCCTCGTCGGTCGGGCGCCGGTCCACCCCGAGCGAAGGCATCGGGATCGGGTTCGGCCCGGGCAGCACGACCTGTCCGATGTGGAACAGCGAGACATCCTTGAAACCACGGGAGATGTTGCGCTGCAAGGTATCCAGCAGCCCCGGCAGCAAGGTGCTCGCCATCCGGTCCTTATCCGCCTCCAGCGGGTTGCGGACCTTCACGGTGCTGCGGCGGACGTCGTCCTCGGGCAGCCCGAACGCGTCCCAGACCGAGTCCGAGATGAACGGGAAGGGCAGCACCTCGACGTAGCCGTTCTCCGCCAGCGCACGCGCGACCGAACGACGGCGGCGCTGCGTGTCGGTGAGGCCCCGGCCCGCCGGAGCGTCTGGCAGCACCGACGGGATGCTGTCGTAGCCCTCCAGCCGGAGCACCTCCTCGACCAGGTCGGCGGGCTGCACCAGGTCACCGCGCCAGCTCGGCGGGACGGCGGTCACCAACGCGGTGCCGTCCTCGGCCGTGCCCACGTTGACCTTGCAGCCGATCTGCGAGAGCCGTTTGACCGTGACGCCGCGCTCGTAACGCACCCCAGCCACCTGGTCGGGCAGGCTGATCGGCATGGTCACCGGCGGGTTCGGCTCGACGCCGCCCTCGTCGGTGCGGCCGGGCAGGATCGAGCCCTCGCCGTACTGACGCAGCAGGCGTGCGGCGAGCTCGACGGCCACCGCGCACAGCTGCGGGTCGGTGTAGCGTTCGAACCGCTTGGCCGCCTCGGAGAACAGCTTGTGACGGCGGGCCGTGCGGCTGATCGACGACGGATCCCAGTGCGCCGCCTCGAGCAGCACGTCGGTGCTCTCCGGCGTGATCTCGGTCGACGCGCCACCCATCGTGCCGGCGAGCCCGATGATCCCTGTGTCGTCCGCGATCACCACGTCGTCAGTGTCGATCGCACGCTCGACATCGTCCAAAGTGGTCAGCTTCTCGCCCGGCTTGCCCTTTCGCACCACCAGGTCGCCCTTGACCGACCCGGTGTCGTACGCGTGCAGCGGGTGCCCGAGTTCGAGCATGACGTAGTTGGTCACGTCGACCGCGAGCGAGATCGAGCGGATACCCGACAGCATCAGGCGGCGGCGCATCCACCACGGCGTCGGCGCGGTCGCGTCGAGGTTCTTGACCCGGCGCAGCACAAACCGCTTGCAGCCCTCGGTGTCTTCGAGGTGCACCGGCCAGACATCGCTCTCGGCCTCGGGGACCTCGATGGACGCCGGGTCGCCGAAGGGGACGTCGAGCGCGTTCGACAGCTCGCGAGCCAGGCCGCGGACCGACAGGGTGTACCCGCGGTCCGGGGTCGGCGTCACCTCGAGGACGGTGTCGTCGAGGCCGAGCAGCTTGTTCGCGTCCTCGCCGGGGCTGGCCGTGCTCGGCGGCAGCACCAGGATGCCGGAGTGGTCGTCACCGATGCCGAGTTCGCTCGCGGAGCAGATCATGCCGTCGCTGAGGCGGCCGTAGGTCTTGCGCGCGCCGATCTCGAACCCACCGGGCAGCACGGTGCCGGGCAGCGCGACGACGACCAGGTCGCCCTCGGCGAAGTTCGAGGCGCCGCAGATGATTCCGCGGGTCTTGATCCCCGTGGGGCCTTCGTCCTCGAAAGGACCTTCGTCGTCGTCCTCGTCATCGTCGAGGTTCTCGTCGGGCTTGTCGGTGTCGTCACCCGATTCGCCGACGTCGACCCGGCAGAAGCGGACCGGCTTCTTGAACTCGGTGAGCTCCTCGATCTCGGCGACGCGGCCGACCACGAGCGGGCCGGTGACCGGTTCGAGTTTCCGGACGTCGTCGACCTCGATGCCGATGCGCACGAAGGCGTCGGCCAGATCCTGGGCCGTGACCTCCTCGTCGACGTCGAGGTGTTCGGTCAGCCAGCTGGCTGGGACCTTCACTCAGGCCTCCGTTCCGAAGGGCAGGGTGAACCTGATGTCGCCCTCCACCATGTCGCGCATGTCCGGGATTCCGTTGCGGAACTGCAGGGTGCGCTCGATACCCATGCCGAAGGCGAAGCCCGAGTAGACCTCGGGATCGACGCCGCAGGCACGCAGGACGTTGGGGTTGACCATGCCGCAGCCACCCCACTCGACCCAGCCGGGTCCGCCCTTCTTCTCCTCGAACCAGACGTCGACCTCGGCCGACGGCTCGGTGAACGGGAAGAAGTGCGGGCGCAGGCGGGTCTTCGAGGTACCGCCGAACATCGCGCGGGCAAAGGCGTCGAGGGTGCCCTTGAGGTGCGCCATCGTCAGGCCCTTGTCCACCGCGAGCCCTTCGACCTGCGAGAACACCGGGGTGTGCGTGGCGTCGAGCTCGTCGGTCCGGTAGGTGCGGCCGGGGCAGACGACGTACACGGGCAGGTCACGGTGCAGCAGCGTGCGGGCCTGCACCGGCGAGGTGTGCGTCCGCAGCACCAGGCCGGAGTCCTCCTCGCCGAGGTAGAACGTGTCCTGCAGCTGGCGCGCGGGGTGGTCCTTGCCGAAGTTCAGCGCGTCGAAGTTGAACCACTCGGCTTCGAGTTCCGGGCCTTCGGCGATCTCGTAGCCCATCGCGATGAACGCGTCGGCGATCCGATCCGACAGGGTCGCGATCGGGTGCCGGGCGCCCCGGGGCACGCGGTCCCACGGGAGCGTGACGTCGACGGCCTCCTCACGGAGCACCTTTTCGTCACGTTCTGCTTGGAGCACGGCTCGGCGCGCGTCGAACGCGGCCTGGATGCCCTGGCGCGCTTCGTTGACCCGCTTGCCGGCCTCGGCCTTCTCCTGCTTCGGCAGGGCGCCGATCTCGCGGCGGGCGAGCAGCAGCGGAGACTGGTCCCCGAGGTGGGCGGGTTTGACCGCGGCCAGCGCGTCGAGATCCGCCGCGGCCGCGAAATCGGTCTCGGCCTGTTTGACGGCGGCCGTCAACGTTTCCGGCGCGAGCGTTCCCGCCTGGGGGTCCTGCTTGTCGTTGGCTTCGGACATAACTCCTCGGCGTCCGCTGGGACTGGTCCGGTGCACGCGAGCGCACACATGGGTTTAGCAGCTGCTGAATTCTATGGGACAGCGAACGGCGGCCCCCGATCACCCTCGGGCTGGGCACACCGTCACTCGGACGTGCGAAATCCGCGCTCTACGCCGTAAACAAGGTGCTGGAACGAACACTGCGTTCCATGAGAGCTCCCTTGTGTCGTGATGCGACGGCGTGACGCCCGCGACTCTACGTGGTGGCGGCCCGCGAAGCCATCGCATTCGTGTACACGCAGATCGCGGCGGCCGTCGCGAGGTTGAGGCTCTCCGCCCGGCCGTACATCGGGATCTTCACCGCGAGATCGACCGTCTTCAGGACCGCCCGTGGCAGTCCGTGCGCCTCGTTGCCGAAGACCCACGCGGTGGGCTCGTCGAAGGTCACCTGATCGAGCTCGGTGTCGGCGTAGCCGTGTGCGCCGAAGGTGCGGAGTCCGGCGGCGGAGCAGGCCTTCAAGGCCGCGTCGACGTCCCGGATCCGCGTGATGGCGGGGTGGAACAGGCTGCCGGCGGCCGCGCGGACGCATTTGCCGTTGTGCGGGTCGACGCTGTCCCCGGCGAGGACGACCGCGTCGGCGCCCGCGGCGTCCGCGACCCGGATCACGGTGCCCGCGTTACCGGGGTCCGCGACGTCGACGAGGACGACGACGAGCTTCGCGCCCGGCTTCAGGACGGTCTCTTGTGGACGGTCGACGAGCGCGCAGACCGCGACGATGCCTTGCGGCGTCACGGTCTCGGACAATCCGTCGGCCGCGCGATCGGTGATCGGCGAGACGGAGACGCCCGCCTCACGCGCGGCGGCGAGCAGGCGCTCGTGCTGCGCGGCGGCGCGTTCGGTCACGAACAGCTCGTACACCGTGCCGCCGTGTTCGAGCGCGGCTTCGACCGCGTTCGCGCCTTCGGCCAGGAACCGGCCGGTCTTCTCGCGCTCGGCCCGGCGGGTGAGCTTGCGCGCAGCAACGACCCGGGGCGTCCGTTCGGTGAACGGAGCAGCCCCGGGTCGGTGAAGAGCGCTGTCGCCGGTCAGGCCGACTTCTTCTCTTCGGTGTTCACGTTCGCCTTGGCCAGCTCGGCCAGCGCGGTGAACGCGGCGGCGTCGTTGACGGCGAGGTCCGCGAGGATCTTGCGGTCGACCTCGACACCAGCGGCCTTGAGGCCCTGGATGAACCGGTTGTAGGTCACGCCGTTGGCGCGGGCCGCCGCGTTGATCCGGGTGATCCACAGCTGGCGGAAGTCACCCTTGCGGGCACGACGGTCCCGGTAGGCGTAGTTCAGCGAGTGAAGCGTCTGCTCCTTCGCCTTGCGGTACAGCCGCGAACGCTGGCCGCGGTAGCCGCTGGCGAGCTCGAGAGTCGCGCGACGCTTCTTCTGGGCGTTGACAGCCCTCTTGACGCGTGCCACTGGGTCCATCCTGTCGATCTGGGGGCGCGCTGGCGCGCCCGGCGTTTACAAAAGTGCGGGGTGTCAGCGGCCGAGAAGGCGCTTGACGCGGCCGACGTCGTTCTTGGCGATCTCGGTCGTGCCTTCGAGGCGACGGGTGAGCCTGTTGGACTTCTTCTCCATCAGGTGGCGGCGGCCGGCCTTCTGGCGGCGCAGCTTGCCCGAACCCGTGACGCGGACACGCTTGGACGTCCCGCTGTGCGTCTTCATCTTCGGCATTACGTTGTCCTCTTCCGTGCGGCGGCACACCGGTGTTGCCCGGTGTGCCGCTGACATGTGCTGGTCGGCGCTACGCGTCGGCGGGCGGCTCGGACGACTCGTCCTTGGCTGCCTTCGCGGCCTTCTGCGGCTTCACGTTCTTGTGCGGGGCCAACACCATGATCATGTTGCGACCGTCCTGCTTCGGCGACGACTCGACGAAGCCGAGCTCGGTCACCTCGTCGGCGAGCTTCTGCAGCAGGCGGAACCCGAGTTCCGGCCGGGACTGCTCGCGACCGCGGAACATGATCGTGACCTTTACCTTGTTGCCTGCCGCAAGGAAGCGCGACACGTGACCCTTCTTGGTCTCGTAGTCGTGCTGGTCGATCTTCGGCCGCAGCTTCTGCTCTTTGATGACGGTGAGCTGCTGGTTGCGGCGGGACTCGCGGGCCTTCTGCGCGCTCTCGTACTTGAACTTGCCGAAGTCCATGAGCTTGCATACGGGCGGGCGTGCCTGCGGGGCGACCTCGACGAGATCGAGATCGTTCTCCTGTGCCAGCCGCAGCGCATCTTCGATCCGGACGATGCCGACCTGTTCACCGGCCGGCCCGACGAGGCGGACCTCCGGTACCCGGATTCGGTCGTTGATGCGTGTCTCGGCGCTGATGGGGCCTCCCTGGTTCGAGGTAAATTCTTCTACCGTTTCGACCTGGTGCCCACATACCTAAGGCCCCGGTACCGTGCGGTACGCGGGGCCCACTCTTTTTCCGATCGTGTTCGATCTCCAGAACCGAACACACCGCCTCGACGCCCGAAATCGTCTTGGCGAGACCGGACCCGGACACCTGGTGTTGCGGCGGTGACACGGGTGGGAGCGGGGCTCCACTTGCCGCCCCCGATCGCTCGGGGGCTGGTCGCTCGTGGAAGGGTACCAGACGTGTCAGATGAACCCGTTCAGCAGCCCCCGTATTCCCCGGACGTCCGCGACCTGGAGGACATCCCGAGCGTCGAGGTGATCAGCAGGGCGGCCGTCATGCTGCTCTCCGCCGGCGCCGAACGCCTCGGCCTCGCGGACGAGGACCCGGCCAGCTCACCGCACCGCGACCTCGACGAGGCCCGCCGCCTGATCACCGCCCTCGCCGGGCTGGTCACCGCTTCGGCAGAGTACCTCGGCCTGCACGCGGGCCCGTTGCGCGACGGCCTGCAGTCGCTGCAGAAGGCGTTCCGCGAAGCTTCGGCCGTGCCCGACGCTCCCGGTCAGGGACCGGGCGAGAAGTACACGGGGCCGGTCTACTAGGTCTTCCCGCCCCCTCTGGCGTGCCATGAAAGGTCCTTTCCTTGCAAATTTCGCAAGGAAAGGACCTTTCATGGCATCGGCCCCTTTTCCGAACCGGCCGATGCCAACTAACATTTCAGATGTGAGTGGGTTGGCGAAAGTACCGAGGTCCCTCCTCCGGGACGAGGCCTACGAGAGCATCCGGCGGGCGATCATCGACGGGACGCTGCCGCCGGGGACGAACCTGCGCGACGGCGACCTCGCCGATCAGCTGGGGCTTTCCCGGGCCCCGGTGCGCCAAGCGCTGCTGCGGCTCGTCGAGGACGGTCTCGTCGAGTCGAAGCCACAGAGCTACACGCGCGTCGCGAGGTTCGTTCCCGACGACGTCCGTGACGCACTGGAGCTCGTCCGGGCGCTGCACGAGTTCGCCGTCCGGGCGGGTGCACCCCGGATGGGACCGGTGGAGGTCGCGGCGATGCGCGTGGCCAACGCCCGGTTCGCCGACGCGATCGCCGCCGGGGACATCGCGGCCGCGATCGCCGCCGACGACGAACTCCACGACGTCCCGGTGGCCGCCGCGCGCAACCGGGCGATCGCCGCGACGCTGGCTCGCTACACACCCCTGCTGCGCCGTCTCGAGTACGCCCGCTTCGGTTCCCTGCCCGCCCACCGGTCGGTCCAGCGCCACGCGGAACTGGCCGACGCCATCGAAGCGGGCGACGTCGACGCGGCCTGCGCGATCACCGCCACCATCTGGACCGAACTCGAAGACCTTCTGGAGACGCCATGACCCTCGCCGATTTCCCGCGCTACCCACTGCTGTTCGGCCCCTCCCCCGTCCATCCGCTGGAGCGGCTCACCGCTCATCTCGGCGGGGCGAAGGTCTGGGCGAAACGCGAGGACGTCAACTCCGGGATCGCGTTCGGCGGCAACAAGACCCGGAAGCTCGAATACCTGGTCGCCGACGCGCTGGCCTCGGGCGCGGACACGCTGATCTCGATCGGCGGCGTGCAGTCGAACCACACCCGCCAGGTCGCCGCGGCCGCCGCGCGGGCCGGGCTCAAGGCCGTACTGGTGCAGGAGAGCTGGGTCGACTGGAACGACCCGATGTACGACAAAGTCGGCAACATCCAGCTCTCGCGCATCCTCGGCGCGGACATCCGGATGGTCGAGGCCGGGTTCGGCGTCGGCTTCAAGGAGAGCTGGGAGAACGCGGTCAAGGAAATCGAAGCCGGCGGCGGGAAGCCGTACGCGATCCCGGCCGGCGGCTCGGACCACCGTCTCGGCGGGCTCGGTTTCGCGAAGTGGATCGTCGAACTCGAAGCGCAGGAGGCGGAACTCGGCGTCTTCTTCGACACGGTGATCGTCTGCTCGGTGACCGGCAGCACGCAGGCCGGGATGGTCGCCGGGGCCGCGCTTTCCGGTAAGCCGCGCCGGATCCTCGGCATCGACGGGTCGGCGAAACCGGCCGAGACACGCGATCAGATCACTCGCATCGCCAGGGCGACCGCGGAACTGATCGGTGCCGGCGAGATCGAGGAGGTCGAGCTGGACGAGCGCTACCACGCCGGGATCTACGGCCTCCCGGACGAGTCCACACTGGACGCGATCCGGACGCTGGCCCGGTTGGAGGGAGTGCTCACGGATCCGGTGTACGAGGGCAAGTCCATGGCGGGGCTGATCGATCTCGTCTCGCGCGGGGAGATCGCGCGGGAGTCGAATGTGCTCTTCGCGCATCTGGGCGGGCAGCCCGCGCTGAACGGCTACACGAGCGTCCTGTGACCTCGTGAGTGGTAAGGACGGTTAGAGCCAACGGTGTCTTGCGTACCTACCGGAGGTGACTGCCGGTCGATCGCGGGTCCGTGAAGGCCTCCTTCCCTACGCTCAAGGTAAGGAAGGAGGCCTTCACGGACCCCAGAACGCCGGCAACGGCACGTTAAGGCTGGCCCAGGTCCCCTCGTGAGTGGCAAGGACGGTTAGAACCGTCCTTACCACTCACGAGGCGCGGGGTCAGTCCGTCACGGCCAGGACGTCGATCTCCACCAGCAGCCCGGCGGGCAGGCCGACGTACACGGTGGTGCGGGCCGGGTGCGGCGCTTCGCCGATCAGCTTGTTGTAGACCTCGTTGAACGCGCCGAAGTGGTCGACGTCGGTCAGGTACACGCGCACCATCATCGCGTCGGCCAGGCTCGAACCGGCGGCCTCGAGCACCGCCTCGATGTTCTTGAAGGTCTGCTCGGTCTGCTCACCGACGGTCTCGCCGACGATGGCGCCGGTGGCCGGGTCGAAGGCGACCTGGCCGGCCACCTGCAGGATGTTGCCCTTGCGGACCGCCTGCGAGAACGCGGCCACCGGCTTCGGCGCGTTCTCAGTGCTGATCGCGGTCTTGCTCATTCCAACTTCCCCTTTCGGTTCCCCGTCCATCCACTGTGGACGGAAGCTTCTTCGGCGGCGGCGATCAGCTCGGGCACGAGCCCCATCAGGCCGTCGTAGTCCAGCAGTACCTTCGGCACCGACACGGACGCGGCGGCGAGCACCACGCCGCCCGGACCGCGGACCGGCGCGGCGACGCAGTGGATGAAGTCCTCGTGCTCGGCGTTGTCCACCGCGTAGCCGCGGTCGGCGACGAGCGCGAGTTCCTTCATGTAGGCCTCAGGGGTGGTGATCGTGTTCGGTGTCCGGACGAAGAAGTCGATCCTCGACACCACGTCCGCCTGCTTCTCCGGCGTCATCGCCGCGACGAGCACCTTGCCGACGGCGGTGCAGTGCAGGGGCGCGCGTTTCCCGATGCGGGAGTACATCCGCACCGAATGCCTGCCCTCGAACTTGTCGATGTAGACGACCTCTCCGTCCTCATAGGACGCGAGGTGCACGGTGTGCCCGGTGCGCGCGTTGAGCCCGGCGAGCGCGGATTGCGCGGTGCGGCGGACGTCGCGATCCTCCAGCGCCTGTTGTGCGAGGTCGAAGAGCGCACTGCCCAGCCGGTAGTACCGCTGCCCCTCCCGGCGCACGAAGTGGTGCGCCTCCAGGGTGCGCAGCAGGCGCAGCACGGTCGACTTGTGCACGCCGATCTCCTCGGCGAGCTGGTCCAGTGTCTTCGGCTCACGGGCGAGCCCGCTCAGCAGCGTGAGCGCCCTGTCCAGGCTCTGGCTCATCCGCCCACCACTCCCTTGTCCGTCAGCTTGGCCGCCGCCCATGCTGCCTCATCCGCCCCGAGGAGCGTTTCGACGACGGACGCGGGCAGCGGCCGGCCCACGTCGTCGTGGGTCAGCAGGGTGGCCGCGGCCTGCAGATGACCGCGTCGCAGCCGGGTCGCGGGGTCGTCGCCGCGCAGGGTCGCGGCGAGGAAACCGGCCGCGAAGGCGTCACCGGCGCCGACCGGCTCCACGACGTCGACCTGGAGCGCGGGCGAGAACAGCGGTGCTTCGTCGCCGTCGATCAAGGTCACGCCGCGTGCCCCATGCTTGACGACCAGCGTCTTCGGTCCGGGCACGGCGGCGCGCAGCCGCGCCGGGTCGCCGGTCCCCCACACCCGCTCGGCCTCGTCCTCGCCGGCCAGCACGATGTCGGCGCGCGCGGCCAGTCCGGCCAGCACCGACGGGTCGCGTCCGGTCCACAGCGCGGGCCGGAAGTTCACGTCGAACGACGCCAGCGTGTCGCCCCGCGGTCGTTCCATCAGCGCCCGCACCAGATCGAGACAACCGTCCGACAGGGCGGGCGTGATCCCGGACAGGTGGATCACGCGCACCCGGTCGAGATCGAGTTTCCCCAGCAATCCGGCGTCCATTCCGGACGCGGCCGAGCCCTTGCGGTAATAGCGCACGGGGCTGCCGTCAGCACCGCTTTCCTTGATGTAGAGCCCGGTCGGGCGTGTCCGGTCGACCACGACCCCGCTGACGTCCACCCCCGCTTCGCCGATCTCACGCACCAGCGCGCGGCCGAACGGATCGTCGCCGACGGCGCTCACCCACGCGCTGGTGAAACCCAGCGCCGGGAGGTGGCAGGCGACGTTCGATTCGGCGCCTCCGATGCTTCGCACCCACTTACGTACCTCGTCGGGCGGCCCGGGTTCGGCCGGCACGAACAAGGCCATCGACTCCCCGATGCACAACACGTCAGTGCTCTTCATCGCGCCGACCGCCATCCCGCTGCCAGGGCGCGCCTCGCGGAATCATGCCGCCTCGCGACCGAAAAGCGCCCCGCCATCGCGATAGCGGGGCCTCCGGCCGACAAGGCGCGACCCCGAAAGATCAAAAGATTCCCGGGCGGCCAAGGCTCACCTGTCACTTCCGCGTCTCCTCGTCGTCACCCCGTTGACCTCTAGCGGACCGGATGCTACACCTATCCCACGCAATATGCGCAACGTCCGTTGCAACATACGCAACCGAGGTGAACCTCATGTTCGAAGCCGGCACCATCGATTCCGCCGCGGTCGCGGCCGTCCGGGAGGAGCGCGTCGACTGGCGCTTCCGCTCGGTCGCGCCCTCGCTGTCCGGTCTCACGATCGGCGAGGCCGCCGCCCGCGGCGCCAAGCTGTTCGACGACGGCTTTCTCGGCCCGTTCGTCGTTCTCGACGAAGAGGCCGTCGAACACAACCTCCGCACGATGGCGGGCTGGTGCGCCGAACGTGGGGTCGCGCTGGCCCCGCACGGCAAGACGACGATGGCGCCGCAACTGTTCGAGCGGCAGCTGAAGCACGGCTCGTGGGGCATCACCTGCGCGAACGCCGGCCACCTCAGGATCTACCGCGCATTCGGCGTTTCCCGGATCCTGCTGGCGAACCAGCTGCTCGACCCCTCGGGCCTGAAGTGGCTCGCCGCCGAACTCGACGCCGACGACGACTTCGAGTTCGTCTGCTGGGTCGACTCGGTCCGCGGTGTCGAGCTGATGACCGAAGCCCTGCGCGGCGCTCGCCGCAAGGTGGACGTCCTGGTCGAACTCGGCGCCGAGGGCGGCCGCACGGGTGTCCGCGACACCGAGACCGCTCTCGCCGTCGCCGAAGCCGCGCACGCGAGCCCGGCTCTGCGGTTGCGCGGATCCGGCGGCTACGAAGGCGCGCTTTCCCACCACACCGACGAAAAGTCGCTCCAGCTGATCAGCTCCTATGTGGATGGTCTGCGGGAACTCGTCTTCGCCTTCCACGCCAAGGGCCTGCTCGACGAGGCCGGCCGGATCATCGTCACCGGCGGCGGCAGCGCGTACTTCGACCGCGTCGCCGACGAGCTCACCAAGGACTGGGGCGGCCTGGACGTCCTGCCGATCCTGCGCAGCGGCGCCTATGTGACCCACGACGACGGCTTCTACCGGGTGATCTCGCCATTGGGCGAGCAGCCGCGCATCGACGGCGTCGCCTCGTTCCGTCCCGCGCTGCGCGCCTGGGCGCAGGTCACGTCGAAGCCGACGGACGAACTCGCGCTGCTGACCATCGGCAAACGGGACGCCTCGTTCGACGAGGGCATGCCCGAGCCGCGCCTGATCCGCAAGGGCGACGGGCAGACGTCCGCACTCGAAGGTCACTCCATCCAGAAGATGAACGACCAGCACGCCTTTCTCACCCTGCCCGCGTCGTCGCCGGTCGAGGTCGGCGACTGGATCGCCCTCGGCCTGTCGCATCCGTGCACCGTTTTCGACAAATGGCCCCTGATCCCGGTCGTCGGCCCCGACGGCGAGACCGTGCTCGATTTCGTCCGCACCCATTTCTGAGTGTCCGCTGGTGAACCCGCGCGTGAAGCGACACAGCGGGTTCACACGTTCGGTCACCTATACAGGTCGATCTTCAGCTACGCCAACAATTTCTGATCCGTCCTCCACCGCCGCAGAGGAAGAATCGCCATGGACATCGTTGTCCGCTCCGCACTGGTCGCCGACGGCACCGGGGATCCGCTCACCAGGCACGACGTGGGCATCACCGACGGCCGGATCGCCAGTGTCGCCGAACCCGGCTCGCTCGCGGGCCGCCGCACCATCGACGCCGAAGGACTCGTGCTCGCGCCCGGGTTCATCGACATGCATTCGCATTCCGACCTTCAGCTGCTCGCCAATCCGGATCACCTCGCGAAGCTCTCCCAGGGCGTCACGACCGAGGTGCTCGGGCAGGACGGGCTCTCCTACGCGCCGGTGAACGACGACGTCCTCGCGGCGCTGCGCCAGCAGCTCGCCGGCTGGAACGACGATCCGGCGGGCTTCAACTGGAACTGGCGTTCCGTCGGCGAGTACCTCGACCGCCTCGACGCGGGGGTCGCGGTCAACGCGGCGTACCTCGTGCCGCAGGGCACCGTCCGCATGCTCACCGTCGGCTGGGAGGACCGGCCCGCGTCCGAAGCCGAGATGAACGCGATGAAGGAACTCATCGCGACCGGGCTGGCCGAGGGCGCGATGGGCATGTCGTCCGGGCTCACCTACACGCCGGGCATGTACGCGACCACCGAAGAACTCGTCGAGCTGTGCCAGGTCGTCGGCGAGCGCGGTGGCTTCTACAGCCCGCACCATCGCAGCTACGGCAAGGGCGCGCTCGAGGCGTTCGGCGAGATGGTCGACGTCTCCCGCCGTTCGGGCTGCCCGCTGCACCTCGCGCACGCCACGATGAACTTCTCCGTGAACAAGGGCAAGGCGCCGGATCTGCTGGAGCTGCTCGACCGGGCGCTCGACGACGGCTGCGACATCACCCTCGACACCTATCCCTACCTTCCCGGCGCCACGTACCTTTCCGCGCTGTTGCCGAGCTGGGCCACCGAAGGCGGGCTCGACGCCACGCTGGCCCGGCTGTCCGATGTGGACACCCGCGAGCGGATCCGCGCCGAGATCGAGGAGACCGGATCCGACGGCGCCCACGGGGTGCCGATCGACTGGGAGGCCATCGAGATCAACGGTGTCCGCCGGGACGAGAACGCCCACCTCGTCGGGCATTCCGTCGCCGCGTCGGCGCAGCGAGCAGGCAGGCCGGCCGCGGAGCTGTACTTCGACGTCCTGATCTCGGAGAAGCTCGGAACGTCCTGCCTGATGCACGTCGGGCACGAGGAGAACGTCCAGGCGATCATGCGCCACCGCACGCACACCGGCGGCAGCGACGGGCTGCTCGTCGGCGCGCGGCCGCATCCCCGCGCCTGGGGCACGTTCCCGCGTTACCTCGCGCGCTACGTCCGCGAACTCGGCGTCCTCGACCTCGCCGAATGCGTCGCCCACCTCACCGGCCGCGCGGCGGACCGCCTGCGGCTGACCGACCGGGGTCTCGTCCGCGCCGGCTACGCCGCGGACCTCGTGCTGTTCGACCCGGAAACCGTCGCCGACACCGCCACGTTCGACGAGCCGCGGCAGCAGGCCGCCGGTATCCCCTATGTCTTCGTCAACGGTGTCGCCGCCATCGACGATGGTCAACCGACCGGCGCCCTCGCCGGCCATTCACTGCGGAACCCCGGGAGTGCCCGATGATCGACTGGCTCCAACACACGACGGGAGGTCTCCTGACCCTCGCCGCCGTCTCCATCGCGGTGTTGTTGTTCCTCATCATCAAAGTCAAACTCGAGCCCTTCATCGCGCTGATCGTGGTCGGCCTGCTGACCGCGCTGGCCGCGGGCCTGCCGGTCGTCCAGATCGTCGGCTCCGCGCAGAAGGCGTCGGATTCCCTGCTGGAAAAGGGTTTCGGCGGGATCCTCGGCCATATCGCCGCGATCATCGGACTCGGCACCATCCTCGGGTCCATTTTGGAGCGATCGGGCGGGGCGAAGGTGCTCACCGGCGCGCTGCTGCGGGCCATCGGTGAGAAGCGGGCCCCGCTGGCGATGGGTCTCGCGGGCTTCGTCTTCGGTATCCCGGTCTTCTTCGACATCGGCATCTTCGTGCTGGCGCCGCTGGTCTACGTCGCCGCCAAACAGGGCGGCCGCTCGCTCGTGCTGTACGCACTGCCGTTGCTCGCCGGACTTTCGATCACGCACGCGTTCCTCCCGCCGCACCCCGGCCCGGTGGCCGCGGCCGGTCTGCTGCACGTGGAACTCGGCTGGATCATCCTGATGGGCCTGGTGTGCGGTATCCCCGCGTTCCTGGTCGGTGGTGTGCTGTATTCGACGTGGATCGGCAAGCGCGTCGACGTGCGGGTTCCCGCGGAATTCCTGGTCGCCGAGGAAGAAGGCGAGAAGGAAGCGAATCCGCCGTCGCTGGGACTGGTGCTGGCGATCATCGCCGTCCCGCTGGTCCTGATCCTCGCCGGGACGTTCGGCAGCATCTGGCTTCCCAAGAACTCCGCGCCCGCCGGTGTCGCCGCGTTCGTCGGCACCCCGGCGGTCGCGCTGACGATTTCGGTACTGCTGGCGTCGTGGCTGCTGGGCCTGCGCCGAGGCTTGACGGGCAAGGATTTGAGCGAGCTTTCGGCGAAGTCGCTGCGCCCGGTCGCGATGATCCTGCTCGTGGTCGGCGCGGGCGCGTTCTTCGGCGCCGTGCTGGCCGCGACGGGGATCGGCAAGGCCGTCGCGGGTTCCCTCGACAACGCCGGTCTCCCGGTCATCCTGGCGGCGTACGTGATCAGTTGCGGAATGCGCATCGCGCAGGGTTCGGCGACGGTCGCGATCGTGACCACGAGCGGCATCGTCGCACCGACGGTGGCGACGCTGGGCTATTCGCAGATACAGCTCGCGCTGCTGGTCGTCGCGATTTCGGCGGGTTCGATCATCGCCTCGCACGTGAACGACGGCGGTTTCTGGATCATCTCGCGGTACTTCAACATGACCGTGCCAGAGACCCTGAAAACCTGGACCGTCCTGGAAACCGTCCTTTCCGTTTCCGGTTTCGGCGTGGCAGCATTGCTCATGGCAGTGGTTTAAACCACCTGACGACTGGGAGAGATCACGATGACCGGACTGGATCGACGCACCTTCCTCGGCGCCGTCGGAGCGGCTGGACTCACCACCGTTCTCGGTTCCCACCTCGCGAACGCCTCCGAACAATCCTGCGGACCGAAGGGAACCGGGGCCATCTACGTCAGCAGCTACACCAGTTCCGGGCACGGGCTCGATGTCGCTCACCGGGACGCGGCGAGCAACGCGCTCGTCATCGACCGGACGATTCCGGGAGTCAGCAACGCTTCCTGGTTCGACATCAGCGCCGACCGCAAGACTCTCTACGTGACCAACGAGGACGAGAACGGCCAGATCTCCTCGTTCAGCCTGGCCGATCCGGCGAAGCCCAAGCTGCTCAACAAGAAGTCGGCCAAGGGCCAGCACCCGACCCATCTGAGCGTCCACTCGAGCCAGAAGTACGTGCTGGCCGCGAACTACAGCAGCGGCAGCGTCGTCGTCCTCCCGATCCTCGCGGGCGGGAAGCTCGGCGACGTCGTCGATCTGGCCCAGCACAAGGGCGCCGAGCGCCAGGCGCACGCGCACCAGGTCGTCAACGACCCCACCGGCAAGTGGGTGCTCGCGGTCGATCTCGGCGCGGATTCGGTCTACGTCTACAAACTCGACACCACGACCGGGAAACTCAGGCTGAACCAGCAGCTGAAGCTCCCGTCCGGTGCCGGGCCCCGGCATCTGGCATTCCACCCGAACGGCAAGTACGCGTACATCCTCGGCGAGCTCCGTGCCGAGGTGACCGTCGCGGCGTGGAACCCGGTCACCGGGAAACTCACCGCCGGACAGGTCGTCCCGGCCGTTCCGGCGGGCACCCCCGGCGAGCAGTACCCGGGCGAGATCACCACGTCCAAGGACGGGAAGTTCGTCTACGCCTCCGTGCGCGGTTCCGACACGATCGCGTCGTTCGGCGTCAGTGAGGACGGGAAGTCCTTGAGGCTGCTGAACAACGCACCCGTCGGCGGTGTCTACCCGCGCCACATCACGCTCGACCCGACCGAGCGCTGGTTCTACGTCTCGAGCGACAAGTCCGGCACGCTCAGCTGGCTGCCGCGCGATCCCGGTACCGGTCTTCCGGGGGCCGTCGCCGGGAAACTGGCGCTCCCCCAGGTCAATTCCGTCTTATTCGCCTAAGGAGAAGAACCCATGAGAACTCGCGTCCTCATCGCGGGCCTCGCGACCGTCGGCCTCGTGGCGGGCTGCGCGCCGGCCCAGAACACCCCCGCCGCGAGCGGCGGTGACGAGAAGACCGGCACGATCCGCGTCTGGCTGTTCGACGAGGCCAACCGCGCGCCCAAGGAGGCGGCGGTCAAGGAGGCGATCACCGAGTTCAAGGCGGCGCATTCGGGCGTCGAGGTCGACGTCCAGTGGATTCCGGTGGAGGGCCGTGCGGACAAGTTCTCGGGCGCCTTCAACGATCCGGCGAGCGCGCCGGACGTCGCCGAGTTCGGCAACACCGACGTGTCCAGCTACGCCGCCACCGGCGCGCTGGCCGACCTGACCGGCGATCTCTCGTCGTGGAAGGAAGGGGCCGACATCCTGCCCGCGGTCCTGGAGACCGCGAAGTCCGGCGGCAAGACCTACGGCCTTCCGTGGTTCACCGGTATCCGCGCGTTGTACTACCGCACGGACCTCTTCGCCGAACTCGGCCTCAAGCCGCCGGCGACGCTGGCGGAGCTGACCGAGACCGCGAAGACGATCCGCGCCAGGAAGCCGGAGCTGTACGGCATCTCCGTCGGCGGCAAGTACACCTACGCGATGCTGCCGTTCCTGTGGGCACACGGTGGCGAGATCGCCAAGCAGGACGGCGGCAAGTGGAAGTCCACGGTGGACTCCGAGCAGGCCAAGGCCGGGGTCGCGGCGTACGCGAACCTGCTGAAGGCGGACATCTGCCCGCCCGAGCAGTGCGCCAACCTCACCGGCACGCAGAGCATCACGGCGTTCGCCGGTGGCAAGGCCGGGATGTCCATCGGTGGTGACTTCAACCGCAAGGCCGTCGAGGCCGGCCAGGTGAAGGGCAAGTACGCGATCATCCCGATCCCGGGTACCGAGGCGGGCAAGATCGCCCCGGCGTTCGCGGGCGGCAACCTGCTGGGCGTGTTCAACGCGACCAAGCGCAAGAGCCTCGCGGTCGAATTCACCCAGCTCCTCGGTGGCGCGAAGTACCAGGAGAAGATGTACGTCGCCATGGGCAACCTGCCCACGCTCGGCAGCGTCCAGCAGAAGGTCGCCGCGAGCGACCCGTCGGTCAAGCCGTTCGTCGACACGCTCACCGCGGGCACGAAGTTCGTCCCCGCCACCGCGGCGTGGTCGAAGATCGACGCGCAGAACGTCCTGCCCACCGCGATCCAGCAGATCGCGACCGGTGGCAAGGACCCCGCGGCGGCGCTCACCGCCGCGGCCGCCGAGATGAACAAGGCGTTCGGCTAAGTGGTCACGAAAGAAATCCCCCGCACCACGGCTCCGGCCGTCCCGGCACGGCGGTCACCCCGCCGTCGCCGGGACGGGCGGGCGGCCCTGCTCTACCTGGCGCCCGGTGGCATCTTGCTGCTGGCGATGCTGGTGTACCCGATCTACCAGCTCGTCCTGATCTCGTTCTACGACTACGGCCAGCCGCAGGCGGTCGGCAATGCCCCGCTGGTGTTCCTCGGCTTCGGCAACTACGTCGAATTGCTGGAGAACCTCCAGTTCTGGGAGGTGCTGGCCAAGACCCTCGGCTTCACGGCGGTCTGCGTCGTCGGCAGCCTCGCGCTCGGGACGGGACTCGCCGTGCTGGCGACCCGGGTCCGCGCGTGGGCGCGTGTCCCGCTGTTCCTGGCGGCGCTCGCCGCGTGGGCGACGCCGGCGATGGCGGGCTCGTACGTCTGGCTGTTCCTGTTCGACGCGGACTTCGGCCTGGTGAACGAGGTGCTCTCGGGCATCGGGTTCACCGGGATGGCGAACCACTCCTGGACGTTCGACACCTACAGCACGTTCGGGCTGGTGGCGGCCGAGGTCATCTGGTGCTCGTTCCCGTTCGTCATGGTGACGATGTACGCGGGGCTCAAGGGGGTGCCGGAGGAGGTCATCGAGGCCGCGTACCTCGACGGCGCGTCGACCTGGCGCACCACGTGGTCGATCACGCTGCCGATGGTGCGGCCGCTGCTGACCATCGCCACCATCCAGTCGATCATCTGGGACTTCAAGATCTTCACCCAGATCTACGTGATGACCAACGGCGGCGGCGTGGCCGGGCGCAACCTCGTGCTCAACGTCTTCGCCTATCAACAGGCCTTCGCCGGACAGGAATACGGTCTCGGCGCGGCGCTCGGAGTCGTGATGACCTTGCTGCTGCTGTCCATCACCGGGTTGTACGTCCGGTCGCAACGCCGGAGCGCGGGATGGGTGTGACGACGGGCCGCCGGGTGCGCAGGCCCGGCAGGCTGATCGCCGAGATCGTCTGCGTGGTGATCGCCGGGATGGTCGCGTTCCCGGTGTACTGGATGGTGCTTTCGGCGTTCAAGCCCACCGGGCAGATCCAGGCGGAGAACCCCCGGCCCTGGACGCTCACGCCGACCCTGGAGCATTTCGAACGGGTGCTCAGCGGCGAGGGTTTCGCGATGTTCTTCCTGAACAGCGTGATCGTGGCCGTCGTGGTGGTGGCGTTGTCGCTGCTGCTCTCGTTCCTCTCGGCGGTCGCGCTGACGCGGTTCAACTTCAAGGGCAGGACCGTGCTGCTGGTGATGGTGCTGGTAGCGCAGATGGTGCCGGTGGAGGCGCTGACCATCCCGCTGTTCTTCCTGATGCGGTCGGTCGGCGACGTCGCGCCGGCGTTCGGCACCAACCACCTCGGCTCGCTGATCCTGGTGCACCTGGCGTTCAGCCTGCCGTTCGCGATCTGGATGCTGCGCGGCTTCGTCGCCGCGGTGCCGCAGGAGCTGGAAGAAGCGTCGAAGATCGACGGAGCGAGCCGGATGCGGTTCACCTGGCAGATCCTCTTCCCGCTGGTGGCGCCCGGCCTGGTGGCGATCAGCGTACTGGCGTTCATCCACGCCTGGAACGACTTCCTGTTCGCGAAGACGTTCATCATCTCCAACACCGAGAACCAGACGCTCCCGCTGGCGATCCTGGTGTTCTTCAAACCGGAGGACACCGACTGGGGCGCGGTGATGGCGGGTTCGACGTTGATGACCATCCCGGTGCTGGTGTTCTTCATACTCGTGCAACGACGACTCGTGTCCGTCATGGGCGGCGCGGTGAAGGGCTGACATGCCTGGCTTCGAAACCTTGCTCCCCCGTCCCGTCTCGGTGGAACCCTTGCCGGGACACTGCCCAGTACCGTCCGAAGTGGACGTGCGCCGTGCCGATCTGCTGCCCGCCGAGGGCTATCGGCTGGAGATCGATCCGTCCGGCGTGACACTGCACGCGGCCGACGCGGCAGGCGAGTTCTACGGCCGCCAGACGCTCCGGCAGCTGATCGGGCCGGACGCGTTCCGGGCCGCGCCGATCCACAGTGGACAGCAGACGATCCCGTGCGGCGTGGTCACCGACCACCCGCGGTTCGGCTGGCGCGGCTGTTTACTGGACGTGGCAAGGCACTTCCGGACCAAGGCCGAGGTGCTGCGGTTCATCGACCTGATCGCCGCGCACAAGCTCAACGTGCTCAACCTGCACCTGACCGACGATCAGGGTTGGCGGATCGAGATCCCCGAGTTCCCCAGGCTGACCGAGGTCGGCGGCTGGCGGAAGTCGTCCATGGTCGGGCGGCACGACGGTCCGGAACGGGACGGGCGTCCGCACGGCGGGTTCTACTCGGCCGACGATCTCCGCGAGATCGTCGCGTACGCCGCGGCGCGTTCGGTGACCGTGGTCCCGGAGGTCGACATCCCCGGCCACGCCAGGGCCGCGATCACCGCGTACCCCGAGCTCGGCCCGGAAACCGGCGAGCCGTGGGAGGTGTGGACGAGCTGGGGTATCAGCACGTCGCTGCTGAACACGGAGAAGTCCACTGTGGACTTCTTCAAGCGGGTCTTCGACCACGTGCTGGAGATCTTCCCGTCCGAGGTCATCGCGCTCGGCGGTGACGAAGTACCCGGCGCGACCGAGGAACACGGCCGGTTCGTCCGTGAGATCGCGCAGCACCTGGTCGATCGGGGGCGTCGTCCGCTCGGCTGGGACGAGGTGCTCGAAGCGGGCGACCTGCCGCCGATGGTCATCGGCTCGTGGCAGAGCGAGGCGGCCGGTGCCCGCGCGGCGGCCGCGGGCCACGACGTCGTCATGTGCCCCGAGGAGCACGTGTACCTGGACCACCGGCAGTCCGACCACCCCGATGAACCGATCCCCGTCGGGTACCTGAGCACGCTGGAGAGCTTCTACGGCTACGAGCCGGTGCCCGCCGATTTTCCCGAGGGGAAGTCGATCCTCGGCGCGCAGGCGCAGGTGTGGTCGGAGCATCTCGACACCGCGCGGCGGGTGGATTACGTCACCTTCCCGCGCCTGTGCGCCTTCGCGGAGGTGGCGTGGAGCGATCCGGACGGGCGGGACTACACGGAGTTCCTGCCGCGTTTGCGGGACCACCACCTGCCGCGACTGGACGCGCTGGGCGTCGAGTACCGGCCGCTCGACGGGCCGCATCCCTGGCAGACGCGGCCTGGAGTTCCCGGGCGGCCGCGGCAGCGGTAAGCACGTGGGCTCGGCGCCCGCATTAAGCGCGAAGGCCCCTCCCCTCGGCTCAGCCGAGGGAAGGGGCCTTCACGCGCGGCCGCTGTGCCTGCTGTGGTCGCTGGTGCACCTGACCCAACGATAAGCCCAGCCAAATCCAGTAGGTATTTGAGGCGCTCTTGGCCCTGGCCCCGGATCGCCACTCACGGCCGCGGCATTCCGGTCGGGGCACGCCGGTCCTCTCGGTGACCGTGTGGATTTCGGGGCATCTGACGTCCCGAAATCCACACGGTCCGCGCACCCGAAGTGTATGAGGGTCCCCTTCCTTGCGGCAGGTGCAGGGAAGCGGGCCATCATGGGGTGATGAGTGATCAGTCCGCACGGTGGGTCGACGCCACCCAGCTTCCTGAAGAACTCGTAGCACTCATCGACATCCTCCGCCCTGGCGAGGACGTGCTCATCACGCGGAACGGCGAGACGATCGGAACGATTTCCGGCGCTGTCCGCGAAGAACCGGTGCGTTCGGCGGACTCCGACGGCATCACGGTCGTGGCAACCGCTATGAAGCTGTCGGCGGCGGCCAGGGATTCGCTGTCCGAGCGGCTCGGCCCCGGCTACCTCGTCCTGGACTTGCGCTCGGCTCCCCCGAGCGTCGACGTCCTGCTGGTCCCGCCGGGCAGCCCGCAGTTGATCGGCAACTTCCGTGCGCTGTACCCGAAGGCGCGGATCGTGATCACGGAGATCGAAGACGCTGAGCTCGGGGTCAAGTATGAGGGCCCGGTGCGCCGTCTTCTCGACGCCGGCGCGGAGGCCTATCTCCCGTCGAGCACGATCCCGCGGCTGGCGGAGCAACTGGACCGGACCATGACCCGGCTGAACCAGCTCACCGGTGACACGTCGGTTCCCCTGACCATCGAAGCGCCGGGAGGCCGCGCGCTCGAGTGATCAGCGAGAATCGAAGTCGCCGATGTTCAACCAGCCCACGTGCTCGTCCCAGCTGTCCCAGAAGACCTGCTTCTCGGCAGCCCGGTAGCGATGCCGGTATCCCATCAGCTCGCCACAATCAAAGCTCTCCTCGGCGAGATCGGGCGTGCCGAACACTTCGAGGAACTCGTCACGGGAGCGCAGGTACCCGAAGTGGGCGAGGAGACCACGCCCGGCACCGTACAACGCGAACCCGGAGACCATCCCGTCGACGATCCGGCAGCTGAACTTGCCGGAAAAGTGAACGATTCCCTCGGTTTCGACGACGCTCTCGACCACCTCTTCACGCGAGAGGGGCTCCCCCTCCGCGCCGTAGTACTCCGTGGCCCGGCCGCTTCCGGCGATCACGCGGTGGACGATCGGCGAGAGCGTGACCTCGATGACGCTGTCGCGGGCGACGGTATCGGCGGCCTTCGCCCCATAACGGACACCGGCGAGGCTCAGGCCGCGCGGATCGACATCCGGCCGGGTGAGGACGTCCAGATCGTCGAGTATCTCGATCACCCGATGAAGCGTAGTACCGGCGGCCAGGCGACCTCGACGAACCGCGGCCGGTAGATCCGCGCGTCCTCGAAGTTGTCGCCGTGGTCGAGGCTGTTCACGTTGTACGACACCGTGAGCTTCCCGGGACGGCTCAGCTGCGGATGCGCTGTCGCGTCGTAGACGATGCGCCGGTCGCCGGCTTCGGGTGCCCGGTGGAGAACGACGGGATCGCGGAACGGGCCAGTCGGCGAACTCGCGGTGTAGGCGAGCATCACCGGGCTGAAGCCGGGGCTGGTGTCCATGGTGATCAGCACGTACTCGCCGCCGACACGGGTCACTGAGAACGCCGTCCCGATCCCGGACAGCATCCGGACCGAGTGCTCCTCGTGGGACGACCAACCGGCGCCGGTCCAGAACTGCCAAGGTCCGCGAAGGCTCCCGACAGGCACCCTGGCGAGCCGGAGATGGCCTTGTTCGGCACCGTAGAGGTAGGTGTACCCGCCGTCTTCGAGCAGCTCCGATCCCCACGCGACCTTCTCGCTCACCGGGATCACCAGCAGCTCGGACGGCGTCAGCGCGGGCAACCGGAACGTGGCCAGCGACGTCCCGGTGCTCCGGAAATCGAGGCCGCCTGGCCCCGTTGTCTCGTACCGGTTGTAGAGCACCCGCAGGACATCGTCCTCGACGACTCCGTCGCCGACCCAGTAGTGCTCACCCGAACCCGCGAGCCCGATCAATGCCTCCGGCTCGTCCGCGGTTCCGCCGTGCAGCGTCTCCCCCAGCGTGCCGTCCGGACGCTGGACGACCAGGGTGTTGCGGGCGATCGGGCTGTCCCGGGGGCGGCTGTGGTCGGGGTTCACCGTGCCGAGGAACGTGTCCGAGAACAGCCACGCGGTACGGCCGTCGGGCAGCGGCACCGACACCGTGCGATCCCCGCCGGTCCAGTGGCCGCCCTGGTCGCCGTAGTCGTTCCAGAGCTCGTTCAGACCGGCGACGGGAGCCACCGGCGGCGGCGCGGACGCGATCCCGCTGCTCGCCACCACGGCGCTGAACAGCAACGCGGCCGGTACGAGAATCCTCGACGCCCGGCGCATCGGATCATGCTAGAGGCGCCGAGGATTTTGTACGACCCTTGTGCGCCAGGTGATTACCGTCCGCGGGATGTCCTGGAAACTGCTTTCCGTGGCCGTGCTCGCCGCCGTCGCGTGCACCGGGTTCACGACGGCCGAAGCCGCCTCGAAGACCTACTACGTCGACCAGGTCTCCGGTAGTGACACCGCGAGCGGCACTTCGCAGCAGACCCCGTGGAAGTCACTGGCGAAGGTCTCCGCCACCACGTTCGCGGCGGGCGACACCGTTCTGTTGCGTCGCGGAGGTGCCTGGTCCGGCGGCCTCACCGTCAAGAGTTCGGGTGTCACGATCGGCGCGTATGGCACCGGGGCGCGGCCGGTCGTCAAGGGCAACGCCGAGGCGTGTGTCGATCTTCCCGGGAACGACACCGTGGTGAAGGACCTGCAGATCGGCGTCGCGGCCGACGCGGGACGCTGCTCCTGGGCCGGAGTGAAGGTGTCCGGTGACCGCAACAAGGTGCTGTCGAACCTGATCACGGGTGCCGGCGCGGGCGTGTACATCGCGCCGTCGGCCGAGGGCACCGAGGTCACGCAGAACGACCTCGTCGACAACGACCACATGACCGTCGTGACGCCGGGCGGCAACGACGACGTCGACGGCAACCCGGTCTTCGCCGGCGCGCGGGTCGATGCGGGCGCCTACGAGTTCAAGGGACGTCCGTGAAGGCCTCCTTCCCTACCTTGAGCGTAGGGAAGGAGGCCTTCACGGACTTACGAGCGTCAGTTGTAGATGCGCTGCATGGCGCCCGCCGCGACGAGCCCGTTGGCCCACAGCGAGTTCACCCGCGAGACCTCCTGGGCGTTCGGCTTCGCGTTGGTGCAGGACGGGCCGGGGCCGCCGCCGGACATCAGCTCGGAGCACGGACCCTGGTAGTTGTCCGGCAGGCCGAGCGCGTGGCCGGTCTCGTGCGCGGCGATCCGCGTCTGGTCGTACTCCCGCGCCTGCGTGTAGTCGATGAAGATCGTGCCGCGGCCGTGGCCGTCGGTCTCGGCGTACGAACCCGAGGGGTCGTTGCCTTCGGTGTAGCGCAGGGTGGCGCCCGACGAGCTCTCCTGCAGCTTCACGTTCGACACCGAGTTGTTCCAGTTCGCCACGCCCGCCTGGATGGCGGCGCGGAAGCTGGGCGCTCCCGAGGCGTCGTAGTAGACCGTGGTCGCCGCCGCGGTCTGCTGAGCAGGCTGAACCGCCGCCGTGGCCTGACCGGCGGTGACCGGGACGGCCAGCAGCGCCAAGCTCACCGACGCGGAGACGAAGAACTTCCTTGCCATGGACCCACTCCTTGTGAGGACAACGGAATGGTTCGTGAATTTAGGAGTCCCGGCCGAGGCTTGGCACCAACTTTCGTCGCTTCTACCAGCTGGTGATTTACCAACACTTTCGCTCTATTGACATGCACGTGTTCGCATACGACTATGTTCGGTCACCCTCGTTCAGGGCCGCAGCACGAGCTTGCCCGAAGTCGCTCGCGCTTCGAGGTTCGCGAGCGCGTGCTCGATCAGGACGCCGAGATGCAGTCCGATCACGTGGATCTGATGCCGGAAGTTCAAGTCCCGGTTCGTGATCGCGACCTCGTCCCCGGCGACGCCGTAGACCACGACGCGTCCGGTGACCCGCTTGGCGGCGGCGAGACCGGCGGCGAACGTGGTCCGCCGACCGATTCGAGCACGAGATCCACCTCCCCCGTCTCCTCGCCGTAACCGACCACGCGGTCGGCGCCCAGCGCCCGGACCGAGTCGTGCTTGTCCGGCGACGCGGCACCGATGACGGTCGCCCCGTAATGCTTGGCCAGCCGGACCGCGGCCTGACCGACCCCGCCTGCCGCCGCGTCCACCCGCACGGTCTCACCGGCGGCCAGCCTGCCCAGCGGCTTGAGCGCGGCGAGCGCCGTGACCCAGTTCAGGATCAGCCCGATCGCCTGGTCGTCCGACCAGCCTTCGCGTACCGGGACCGCGCCGGCCGCGGACATGACCATGTACTCGGCGAAGGCCCCGACACCGGTCCCGACGACGTGGTCGCCGATGACAGGCGCGGTCACCCCCTCCCCCGCGGCGGTGACCTTCAGCAGGATCTCGCCGGAACGGGTGCGTCGGTGATCAAGTGAAGGTCTTCGGGACCGTTCGAGGAGCTCTGTCGCAGCGCGCGCATCGAAGTCATGTCCGCACGCTAAATCCCTCACATTTGCGTGAGGGTCAAGTCGCGGAGGTACGCGTCGAGGGCGTCGCGATTGCTGGTCATGAGCGCGATCCGGCGATCGAGCACTTCCCACTGCCGCGCGACCTCGCCGATCATGTACTCGCACGGCTCCTTCGGCCGGACTTCCCCTCGTCCGTCGAGGTACGGGAGGACTTCGCGGATCTGCAGGACCGCCTCGACCGAGCCTTCGCAGAAGTCGCGGTAGCCGTTGCCTTCCCGCCTGGGCTGATCAAGCCCTCTTCCTCGTAATAGCGCAGCGCCCGGACGCTGACCCCGGTCTTCCGCGCGAGTTCGCCGATCTTCACGATGCCCAAGGCAGCCCGCGAGTCGACGTATAGGACGTTATACGGTTTTCGGTTTGTACCAGACCTCGGGGCGGCCGACCTGGCCGTAGCGGGGCTCACGCTGGGCGAGGCCGTTGTCGGCGAGGTATTCGAGGTAACGGCGTGCGGTGACGCGGGAGGCGCCGATCGCGGTCGCGGCCGCTCCGGCGGAGAGGCCGTCCGCGGCCGAGGCGAGGACTTCGGTGATCGCCTCCAGGGTCTGCGCGCTCATCCCCTTCGGCAGGACTTGCCGCTCGGTGGTGCGCAGGGTGCCGAGCGCGCGGTCGATCTCGGCCTGCCCGGTCACCTCACCCGATGCGCCGTGGAACTCGGCGTAGCGCTCGAGTTTCTCCCGCAGCGAGGCGAAAGTGAACGGTTTCAGCAGGTACTGCACCACGCCGACCGACACGGCGGCCTTCACCAGCGCCAGATCCCGCGCCGAGGTCACCGCGATGACGTCGATCGGGAGCCCGGCCGCGCGCAGCGACCGGCAGACGGCGAGACCGTGCGTGTCCGGGAGATAGAAGTCCAGCAGCACCAGATCGACCGGTTCGCGTTCGCAGAACCGCAGGGCGTCTCCGCCGGAGTGGACGACGCCGGACACGGTGAAGCCGGGCATCCGCTCGACGTACACGCGGTGCGCGTCGGCGGCCACCGGTTCGTCCTCGACGACCAGCACCTTGATCATCGTGTCGGCTCCTTCAGCGGCAAACACACGGTGAACACCGCGCCCTCGTCGCGGCCGACGTCGATCGTCCCACTGTGCCGTCGCACCGCCTGACCCACCAGTGCCAGTCCGAGCCCGTGGCCGTCCTCCGGTTTGGTGGACCAGCCGCGCCGGAAGACGTCCTCGACGTCTTCCACGCCGGGGCCGGTGTCGGCGACCCGCAGCAGCAGCCCCTCGGCGTCGGACCGCACGGTGACCTCGACGCCGGGCCGCCCGCCTTCGCCGGCGTTCCCCGCCGCCGCGTCGATGCCGTTGTCGATCAGGTTGCCGAGGATGGTCACCAGATCCCGCGGCGGGACGCCGGTGTCCGCGTCCTCCATGACGGTGTCGGGCGTGATCGTGAACTCGACGCCGCGCTCGCTCGCCTCCGCCGCCTTGCCGAGCAGCAGCGCCGCGAGCACCGGTTCGGCGACCGCGCCGACCACGCGGTCGGTGAGTTCCTGCGCCAGCGCGAGTTCTTCGGTCGCGAACTCGACGGCCTGTTCGGGGCGGCCGATCTCGACCAGCGAAACGACGGTGTGGAGCCGGTTCGCCGCCTCGTGCGCCTGCGACCGCAGCGCCTCGGCCAGGCCGCGCACGGTGGTCAGTTCCCCGGTCAGCGCCTGGAGTTCCGTGTGGTCGCGCAGGATCACCACGGTGCCCATCGCCTTACCGCGCGAGCGCACCGGCGACGTGCTGACGACGAGCACCCTGGCCTCGGTGAGATGGAGCTCGTCGGTGCGCTCCTCCCCCGAGGTGAACGCTTCGACGAGATCTTCGGGAATATCCAATGAGGACAGTTCGCGGCCCACCGGATCGTCGGTGACACCCAGCAGCGCGCGGGCTCCGTCGTTGCACAGCACCACCCGCCCGTCACCGCCGACGAGCAGCAGCCCCTCGCGCACGGAATGCAGGACGGCTTCGTGGTACTCGAACAGGTTGCTCAGTTCCTCGGGCGCGATCCCCCTGGTCTGCCGCCGGAGCCGGGCGCTGACCAGGTAGCTGCCGATCCCGCCGACCACCAGTACCGCCACCGCGACCCCGATCAGCGGCCACAGGCGTTCCCGCAGTTCGGCGTCGATCGCTTCGACGGTGATGCCGACCGACACCAGCGCGACGACCTGTCCGGCGGCACCGTGCACCGGCACCACGACGCGTTCGGACGGCCCGAGCGAGCCGGCGTAGGTCTCGAGCACCCGGCCGCCGCGTTGCGCCTCGCCGATGTTGCCGATGAACGGCTGCCCGATCAGGTCCGGATTCGGATGCGTGTAGCGGATCCCGTTCTTGTCCATGATGGTCACGAAATCCACCTGCGTGTCCGCTCGGACACTCTGCGCGAACGGCTGCAACGTCGCGGTGGGCTCCGATGTGGACAGTGCGGCCAGCACGCCCGGCGCGTCCGCCAACGACTCGGCGACCGCGGTCACCTTGTCCCGCGCCCGGTCTTCGGTGGCCCGCACCGAATCGAGATAGGCGAAGGCCACCCCCGCCGCGACGAGCACGAAGAGCACGACGAGCTGCAGAATCAGCAGCTGGCGGGCGAGGCTGCCGCGCCTGGTCCGGATCCGCGTCGTCGAGGGCACCCGCTCATACCAGCACACCGCTCCCGGGGCCGCTCAGCGCGCCCGGCCGGAATTCCCCGGAAACCGCTCGCGCGAACTCAATGAACACAACCGTGACCCAGCTCACCTGGCCGGGTGATAGTGACCGGCAATCCCACGGAGACCCCCTGAGCTGGAGGCAAAGGTGCCTACAACGCCGGAAGCGGCGCCACGACGTCGCGACAAGATGCATTACCTGTACCTGGCCGTGATCGCGGCGGTGGTCCTCGGCGTCATCGTCGGGTTCGCCGCGCCGGGTCTGGCCAAGGAACTCAAACCGCTCGGCACGGGCTTCGTCAACCTGATCAAGATGATGATCTCCCCCATCATCTTCTGCACCATCGTGCTCGGCATCGGATCGGTGGCGAAGGCCGCGAAGGTCGGCAAGGTCGGGCTGCTGTCGCTCGGCTACTTCCTGATGATGTCGACGTTCGCGCTCGCGATCGGCCTCGTCGTCGGCAACCTCCTGCACCCGGGTGAGGGCCTGCACCTCGACCCCGCCGCCGCGGCGAAGGCGCACAAACAGGCCGAGGGCGGCGAAGGCACCGTCGACTTCCTGATGGGCATCATCCCCACCAGCTTCGGTTCCGCCTTCACCGAAGGCCAGGTGCTGCAGACGCTGCTGGTCGCGCTGCTCGCCGGGTTCGCCGTCCAGAAGCTGGGCACCAAGGGCGAACCGATCCGCCGCGGTATCGAGCACATCCAGCGGCTGGTGTTCCGGATCCTCGCGATGATCATGTGGGCGGCCCCGGTGGGCGCGTTCGGCGCGATCGCCGCGGTGGTCGGGGAAACCGGCTGGGGCGCGCTGCGCAGCCTCGCCGTCATCATGATCGGCTTCTACCTGACCTGCCTGGTCTTCGTGTTCGGCGTGCTCGGCTCGGTGCTGTGGCTCGGCGCGCGGATCAACATCTTCACCCTGCTGCGCTATCTCGGCCGCGAGTTCCTGCTGATCCTGTCGACCTCGTCGTCCGAATCGGCCCTGCCTCGCCTGATCGCGAAGATGGAGCACCTCGGGGTCAGCAAGCCGGTCGTCGGCATCACCGTGCCCACCGGGTACTCGTTCAACCTCGACGGCACGGCCATCTACCTGACCATGGCGACGCTGTTCATCGCCAGCGCGCAGGACCAGCCGCTGGGCGTCGGCGAACAGATCTCGTTGCTGCTGTTCATGATCATCGCGTCGAAGGGCGCGGCGGGCGTGAGCGGCGCCGGGATCGCCACCCTCGCCGGCGGACTCCAGTCGCACCGGCCGGAACTGGTCGACGGCGTCGGATTCATCCTCGGCATCGACCGGTTCATGTCCGAGGCCCGCGCGCTGACCAACTTCGCGGGCAACGCCGTCGCGACTGTCCTGGTCGGCACGTGGACCAAGGAATTCGACCGCGACCAGGCCAACCGGGTCTTCAGCGGCCAGGCCCCGTTCGACGAAGCCACCCTGATCGACGATCACGCCTCGGATCCCCACGAGGACAGTGACGGAGACAGGGAGAAGGCCGTGGCACGCGTTTAGCGCACGGCAAGAACCGAAACCGCGGTGCGAGGGTCCCCCGTCCTCGCACCGCGGTTCTTCGTTTCTGGGAAACTCACCGGTATGCCGGACGCCATCGACCGTTACGTGGTCTCGCGGTACTCCAAGCTGCTGCACGGCAACTTCGCCGGGATGATGAGCGACCCCGAACGCGAGGTTTTCCTGCGCGACCTGGTCGAGGACGCGCGGAGCATCACCGACGACGAACTCGGCGACCTGCTCGCGGCCGACTGGAGGCCGCGGATCACGGCGGCCTGGCTGATCGGCGTCGCCCGCCGCACCGCCTGGCGCGGGCGTATCCGGGAGCTGCTGCTGGAGAGCGGACTGGTCTTCGCCGGGCAGGGCTACTGTTTCGCGCTCGCCCGGTTCGGCACGATCGCCGACGCCGAGATCCTCGTGTCCTATCTGGACCATTACCTCGCGCGGCCGGATCTGCGCTACGACCAGGAGTGGGCGCTCGCGGCCCTGCACCACATCGACGCCGACCTCACGACCGCGTACACGTCACGCTATCTGCGGCCGGGCGGGCTCTGGGAAAGCTGGTCCGTGAAGAACAGCACGGACCTGCCGTTCCAGAGGATGTACTTCGACCTGTTGTGCTCGCACGTCCAGCGCGCCGTGCACGCGGCAGGCGTCAGGCGCTGACCTTCTCGTCGTAGACCACGCGGGACGCGGCGATCGAGTCGCGGTGGCGCTCGGCCCAGCTCAGCAAGCCGCTCAGCGACGCATAGAGTTCTTTCGCCATCGGTGTGGCCTCGTATTCCACCTTCGGCGGCACCGTGGGGTACACGGTGCGCACGAGCAGGCCGTCACGTTCGAGGTTCCGCAACGTCAGCGTGAGCATCCGCCTGCTGATCCCCTCCACCGACCGCTCGAGTTCGGTGAACCGCACGGGACCGCGCGTGGCCTCCAGCAGGATGCCGATCGCCCACTTGCCGCTGATCCGGTTGATCACCTCGAGCACGGTGCACACCTCGAGTTTTTCCGGATCGACGACCCTGGCCTGCGCGGTCACATCGGTGTTCCCCTGGGACATGAAAGTGCCTCCTTCCGGCGAGGAACAGAGTCACACAAGATGGGCGCTGTTACAAGTGATGCACCAAAGCATCACCTGGGGAACTCTTCCGAATGGGATTCTTCATGCCACAGCGCGCTCTCGCCCTCGCCGTCCTTTGCGCCGTCTCGCTGATGGTCGTCCTCGACGGCTCGATCGTCGCCGTCGCGCTGCCCGCGATCCAGAACGACCTCGGCTTCACGCCGTCCACCCTCGCCTGGGTGGTCAACGCCTACCTGATCGCGTTCGCCGGGCTGCTCCTGTTGTCCGGCAGACTGGGCGACCTGATCGGCCGGAAACGGGTCTTCCTCGCCGGGCTCGGCCTGTTCACGCTCGCCTCCCTGCTGTGCGGAATCGCGCAGGACCAGGCGCAGCTCATCGTGTTCCGTTTTCTGCAGGGCGCGGGCGGCGCGCTGGCGTCGGCCGTCGTGCTCGGCATGATCACCACGCTCTACCCGGAACCGCGGGCACGGGCGAAGGCCATCGGCGTCTACAGCTTCACCCAGGCCGCCGGATCGTCGATCGGGCTCATCGCGGGCGGAACGCTCACCCAGCTGCTCGACTGGCATTGGACGTTCTTCGTCAACCTGCCGATCGGCGCGATCGCGATCGCGCTGGCCGTCCGGCTGCTCGCCGACGACACGGGCCCCGGGCTGCGCGGCGGCACCGACGTCACCGGCGCTGGACTGGTCACCAGCGGGCTGATGCTCCTGGTCTACACGATCGTCAAGGCCGAGGAGTACACCTGGGCCGACGCCCGCACGCTCGGGTTGCTCGCGGTGTCGCTGCTGCTTCTCGCCGGATTCGTGCTCCGGCAAGCGAAGGCCCGTCAACCGCTGCTGCCGCTGCGGATCTTCCGCCTCCGCGCGGTGTCCGGGGCGAACACGGTGATGGTGCTGATGGTCGCCGGGCTGTTCGGCTTCCAGTTCATCACCGCGCTCTACCTGCAGCGCGTACTCCGGCTCGACGCGCTGAGCACCGGGTTCGCCTTCCTGCCCGCCCCGCTCTCGATCGCGGTGATGTCCCTGGTCTTCGCCGAGCGGCTGAACCACCGCTTCGGGGCACGAACGGTACTCGTCACCGGGCTTTCCCTGGTCACGCTGGCGCTCGGTTTCCTCGCCACCGTCGAGGCGGACGGCGACTACGCGACGGACGTCCTGCCCGCGCTCGTCCTGATGGGCATCGGGTTCGGCGCGGCGATGCCGGCGCTGATGGGACAGGCGATGTCCGGCGTCGCCCCCGCAGACACCGGGGTCGCTTCAGGGCTGATCAACACCACGCAGCAGATCGGCGCGGCCATCGGGACCGCCGTGCTCGCGACCGCTGCCGCGTCCCGCACCGGCTCGCTCCTGGCCGGGGGCACCGCGATTCCCGAGGCGCTCACCAGTGGCTACCGGACGGCGTACGCGTTGAGCGCCGGACTGCTCGCTCTCGCCGTCTTCTCCGCGATGGTGTTCCTTCGCACCCGGAAAGTTCAGGAAGCAATCGTCGCGTAGGCCCACTCGGAGACCTCGCCGCCGAGGCGTACCTCGGCGGCGCCTCCGGGTTTCCAGACCCCGCTGCCACCGAACGCGGCCATCCCGCCGGTCTTGCCGGAAAACTGGGAGAGCACGACCCACATCCCATACCCGGCCGCGACGCCGACCTGGTCGAGCAGCCGCTGTTCCTGGCCCTCACTGAAGAGCGCGCTGAGGACGTAGACCTCGGCGCCCGCCTCGGCAAGCTCCCGCGCATGGTCCGGGTTCGCCGCGTCGAGGCAGATCGCGAGGCCGAGACGCCTGCCACCGACCTCGATGATCACCTGCCGCGCGCCTGGTTCGAACAGTTCTTCCTCGCTGCCGTGCAGGGTGCGTTTCGCATAGGTGGCAACGGTTTCCCCGGCCGGGCCGAGGACGAGCGAACCGATGAACCGCCGTCCGTCCTCCACGAGCGGAAGGCCGATGACGGCATGGACACCACTGGCCCGGCACGCCTCCCGGAGCGGTTCGAGGCGGGGATCGTCCGAGGACAGCCAGAGTCCCGGATCGGCGGCGAGCGCCTCGAACTCCAAGCCGGTCAAGGAAAGTTCGGGGAAGACGCAGAGATCGGCGTCCGCGATCCGGAGAAGTCTCGCGTGTTCGGCGATGTTCGCGGAAAGATCCGCGGGGACGGTGTACGGCTGCACGGTGGCGACACGCATGGCGGGAGCCTAACCCGCGGCCGCTCCCAGATATCCCCGTAATCCGTTTTGCCCCCGCCGCATCATGAGCGCGTGGTTGATCCGGAACACCGGCCGCGCGATCCGATCGAGCTTGCGCAGCAACGGCTTCCGCGCCTCGACCTCCTGCGTGATCTCCAGTCTGGTGCCGCTGCCCACCGCCATCAGCGCGCCGGCCAGCATCCCTTCGAGATCGCCGCTGAGCAGGACCCGCACCCGGCCCTCGCGCTCGTCCTGCCGGTCCCGGCGCATCCGGACGGTCAGCGCGTACGGCAGCCTGGACCGGCAGACGAGTTCGGCGGTGTCCTCGTCGACCTGGCTGACCGACCGGACATCGCGCCACCACAGCGGATACGCGGCCAGGTCGACGACGGCGTCGAAAACCGTCTTGGGCGAGGCAGGGAGCACCCACGTGTCGCGGAAGCGGTACCAACCGCCTCCGCGACCCGCGAGCGAATCGGTCATACCCGCGCCGACACCAGGTTCCGGCCGTCCGTGGTCACGACGTCGACCGAGGCCACGTCGCCAGGGGCGACCAACGCGGAACCGTCGACACCGGTGCCCTCGCGCTGCCCTTTCTCCGAAACGAGCCAGCTGCCGGCGTTGACCCGTTCTCCGCTCTTGGTCACCACGACGAGCGCGCACTTCTCGCCTTCGCGGACGCCGGTGGCCTTGGCATGCAGCCGCACCCAGCCCGCGGCCGGAACCACCCGCACCGCCAGCTGCACGCCCGTGTCCCGGTCGGTCGCCGCGAGATCGCGGGTGCCGGGCACCGGGGCGGTCGCCGTCGGCACCGGCAGAGCCACCGTCGACGGTTCGGGCGACGTCTGCCGTCCGACCAGCACGCCCGCGCCGAGCGCCACCACGACCAGCACGGCCGCACCGGCCACGGCGAGGAGCCGCCGCGGCCTGCGTTCCTGGGTGCTTTCTTCTTCGCGAACCTGACGCAGCGTGCGCTGCAGCAGCAGATCTCCCCCGTCGGGAGGTCCTTCGAGGAACGCCTCCGGCGGCACCTCGTCGAGGTGATACCGCAGTTCCGACAGCTCGCGCACCTCACGACGGCACGTGGGGCAGTTCGCCAGATGCGTCTCGAACGTCGCCGCTTCCGCCGGGGTGAGCCCGCCGAGGACGTAGGCGGCGAGCTGGCCCTGGTCGTGTCCGACCGCGCTCATCGCGCCACCTCCTTCCCGGGTCCCGCCATCACGGCTCTGAGCGCCCGTAACGCGTAATAAGATCTCGACTTAACGGTACCCGGGGCCACGCCCAGGGATCTCGCCGCTTCGGCCACCGTCCGGCCCCGGTAGTAGATCTCCACCAGTACCTCACGATGTTCCGCGGAAAGGCCGTCCATCGCCCCGAGCACGGCCATGGAGTCCACGACGCTCTGCGCGTGATCCCGCTCCACCGCCGGGGTGGGCACGCCTTCCTCCGGCTCCGCCACTTCCGGTGGCCGCGCCGCCCTGGCCCGCGCGCGGTCGGTGATGATGTTGCGGGCCACCGTGAGCAGCCAGCCCCGCACCGATCCCTTCGCGTCGTTCTCCAGGTCTTCGGCGTGCTTCCAGGCCCGGACCAGGGTCTCCTGCACGACGTCCTCCGCGGCCGCGCGGTCCCCGGTCAGCCTCGTCGCGTACGCCAGCAGGCTTCGCCCGTGTTCGGCGTACAAGTGCCGGACCAAGTCCTCGCCTTTGGCCTTCATGGGCCGCCGGCCTCCGATCGCCACTCGCGTCCTCCCGACGGTCTTCTGGGTCGGCGAGGACAGTACTGCAACCCGCAGGGCCAGAGTGGATCGTTCGGCGCGCGCCGCGATCGAACTGTGCATCGGCACCGGCCTCTCCTCGGTTCTCCATGGCCGCCTCCTCTTGCCTCCCACACGGACGGCACGGGGATGCGGTTCAACCGGGGTCTTGTCGATCATCGGACGCGCTCGTATGCTGACGCCTCCGGATTCCGCCGCCGCCTGATTCCCGGGAGGGTCTGGGCGTGCCCAGGAAACTCGTGGCCGTTCTGCTGCTGGTGTTCGCTTTCGTGTCAGGATGCGGCGAGGAGCCCGGTTTCACCGCGACACTGAGCGATCCGGTGAACGTCGACCTGAGCTGGCCCGACGACGATCCGGCCGCCGCGGGGCGGATCGTCGAGTACACCACCGATCCGCACGGCGAATACACGATCCTGCAGTTCGTGCCGCCGAGGCGGACGTCCTACCGGCATCCGGACCTGATGCCGGAAACGCGGTTCTACTACCGGATCCGGCCGTTCTACGGCGCCGTTTCGGACGCCGTGACGGTTTCCGGCCCCGCGACTCCCGCCGCTTCCGGACCCGTCGTGCCGCTGCGGGCGGGTGATCGATCGGCCGCTCCGGCGTCGTTCCGGGCCGAGCCCGCGCCGGAGGAGATGGTGCGGTTCAGCTGGGCCGATCGCTCCAGCGACGAAGACGGTTTCCTTGTGGAGATCAAGAAACCCGGCGCCGCCGACTTCGTGCCGATCGAGGTCTCCGATCCGGGGACGACGTCGGCCGGGCTCGCCACGATGCCGGGCGAAGAGGGCGCCGCGTACCGGCTGCGCGCCTTCTACTACGGGCCCGCTTCGCCGGTGCTGGACCTCGTGAGTGGTAAGGACGGTTAGAGCCAACGGTGTCTTGCGTACCTACCGGAGGTGACTGCCGGTCGATCGCGGGTCCGTGAAGGCTGGTCCAGGTCCCCTCGTGAGTGTTAAGGACGGTTAGAACCGTCCTTAACACTCACGAGCCCTCACGCAAGAACGGTCTTGAGGAACTGACCGGTGTAGCTCTCCTCGACCGAAGCGACGTGCTCCGGCGTGCCCTCCGCGATCACGGTGCCCCCGCCGGAACCACCCTCGGGACCCATGTCGATGATCCAGTCCGAGGTCTTGATGACGTCGAGGTTGTGCTCGATGACGATCACCGTGTTTCCCTTGTCCACCAGCCCGTTGATCACGCCGATCAGCTTGCTGATGTCCTCGAAGTGCAGACCCGTGGTCGGCTCGTCGAGGATGTAGACCGTCTTGCCGGTGGACCGCTTCTGCAGCTCGCTGGCGAGCTTGACGCGCTGCGCCTCACCGCCCGACAGCGTCGGCGCGGGCTGCCCGAGCCGGACGTAGCCGAGGCCGACGTCGACGAGGGTCGCCAGATGCCGGTGGATCGCCTTGATCGGCTCGAAGAACTCGGCCGCCTCCTCGATCGGCATGTTCAGCACGTCGGAGACGGTCTTTCCCTTGTAGTGCACTTCGAGCGTCTCGCGGTTGTACCGATCGCCCTTGCAGACCTCACACGGGACGTAGACGTCCGGCAGGAAGTTCATCTCGATCTTGATCGTGCCGTCACCGGCGCAGGCCTCGCACCGGCCGCCCTTGACGTTGAACGAGAACCGGCCCTGCTGGTAGCCCCGCACCTTCGCCTCGGTGGTCGCGGCGAACAGCTTGCGCACGTGGTCCCACACGCCGGTGTACGTCGCCGGGTTGGACCGCGGGGTGCGGCCGATCGGCGACTGGTCGACGCGGACCAGCTTGTCCACGTTCGCCAGCCCGTTCACGCGGGTGTGGCGGCCGGGGACCTGGCGGGCACCGTTGAGCTTGTTCGCCAGCACGGTCGCGAGGATGTCGTTGACCAGCGTGGACTTCCCGGAACCCGAGACACCGGTGACCGACACGAGGCAGCCGAGCGGGAACGACACGTCGAGACCGCGCAGGTTGTGCTCGCGCGCGCCGACGACGGTCAGCTGCCGCTTCTTGTCGATCGGGCGCCGGATCGCCGGCACCTCGATCTTGGTGCGGCCCGACAGGTACGCGCCGGTGATCGATTCCTTGTTCCGCAAGATCTTCTTGTACGGTCCACTGTGGACGATGTGGCCACCGTGCTCACCGGCGCCCGGGCCGATGTCGACCACCCAGTCGCTGGAGCGGATGGTGTCCTCGTCGTGCTCGACGACGATCAGCGTGTTGCCGAGGTCCCGCAGGCGGACCAGCGTCTCGATCAGGCGGTGGTTGTCGCGCTGGTGCAGCCCGATCGACGGCTCGTCCAGCACATACAGCACGCCGACCAGACCGGAACCGATCTGCGTGGCGAGCCGGATGCGCTGCGCCTCGCCACCGGACAGGGTCCCGGAAGCGCGGTCGAGCGAGAGATAGTTGAGGCCGACGTCGAGCAGGAAGCGCAGCCGCGCCTGGATCTCCTTGAGCACCGCGCCGGCGATCACCTGCTCGCGCTTGCCGAGCTCCAGTTCGTCGAGGAACTGCGACGCCTCCGCGATCGAGAGGGCGCAGACCTCGGCGATCGACCGGTCACCCTGCGTCTTGTGCTCCAGGGTGACGGCGAGGATCTCCGGCTTGAGCCGCGTGCCCTGACAGGCCGGGCACGGCACCTCGCGCATATAGCCCTCGTACCGCTCGCGCATGTACTCGGACTCCGTCTGCTCCTGACGCCGCTCGAGGAACGGGATGACGCCCTCGAAGCTCGCGTAGTAGGAACGCTGGCGGCCGTAGCGGTTCTTGTAGCGGACGTGGACCTGCTCGTCGACGCCGTGCAGAACGGCCTTCTGCACCTTCGCCGGCAGCTTGCGCCACGGCGTGTCCATCCGGAAGCCGATGGTCTCCGCAAGCGACTCGAGCAAGCGGATGAAGTAGTCCGCGCTCTGGCCGCCCGCCCACGGCGCGATGGCACCCTCGCCGAGGGACATCTCGTCGTCCGGGACCACGAGTTCCGGGTCGACCTCCTTGCGGACGCCGATACCGGTGCAGTCCGGGCAGGCGCCGTAGGGAGCGTTGAAGGAGAACGACCGCGGCTCGAGGTCTTCGATCGCGAGCGGGTGGCCGTTCGGGCAGGCCAGGTTCTCGGAGAAGCCGCGCACGCGATGCGGGTCGTTCTCCGGCAGGTCGACGAACTCGAGCTCGATCAGACCGTCGGCCAGCCGGAGCGCCGTCTCGACGGAGTCGGTGAGCCGCTGCCGCGAGCTGGTCTTCACCGAGAGCCTGTCGATGATGACGGCGATCTGGTGCTTTTCCTGCTTCTTCAGCTTCGGCGGGTCGGTGAGCGGGTGGATCGTCCCGTCGACCACGACCCGTGCGTAGCCCTGCTGCTGCAGGTTCTCGAAGAGGTCGAGGTACTCGCCCTTGCGGCCGCGCACGACCGGCGCGAGCACCTGGAAGCGGGTGCCCTCCTCCATCGCGAGCACCTGGTCGACGATCTGCTGCGGGGTCTGCTTGCTGATCGCCTCGCCGCACTGCGGGCAGTGCGCCTTGCCGGCGCGGGCGTAGAGCAGGCGCAGGTAGTCGTAGACCTCGGTGATGGTGCCGACGGTCGAACGCGGGTTGCGCGAGGTGGACTTCTGGTCGATCGACACCGCGGGCGAAAGGCCCTCGATGAAGTCGACGTCCGGCTTGTCCATCTGGCCGAGGAACTGGCGCGCGTACGCCGACAGCGACTCGACGTAGCGGCGCTGCCCTTCGGCGAAGATGGTGTCGAAGGCGAGGCTCGACTTCCCGGACCCGGACAGACCGGTGAACACGATCAGGCTGTCGCGGGGCAGGTCGAGATCCACACCGCGGAGGTTGTGCTCGCGGGCGCCGCGAACAACGAGGCGATCAGCCACGCCAGGGTCCCTTCAGGTTTCATTCTCAGCTGCGGTCGCCGTCCCGGTCGATAGCTGCACGGGCGGCCGCTTCCATGCTACGAGGCACCACCGACAGAAACCGGTTCCGAGTCTTTGACCTGCGGTTTTCCCAGCTTTTCGCGGCGATCCCGGCGAGCGGTGAGCCACCGGTGGACCGGCCGTTCCACACCGGCGGTGATCGCCCAGCCCCCGAAAACGGCGGCGGCCAGCACGAGGGGGAGCCGCAGCCAGCCGGGGACACCGGCGTTCAGCAGGGCACGGGCCAGGATGTAACCGAGTTCCTGGTGCACCAGATAGAGACCATACGAGATGCCCGCGAGCCAGGTGACAGCCGGGGCGATCCTGGCGAGACCGGGGAACCGCCAGTCCGGTCCGCGCGCGGCCAGGCACACCAGCAGCAGCATGATCGCGAACCCGATGGCCGACGGCCAGCGCTCCGGATCATTCGGCAGGGCCTGGTGGAACGGGAAGACCTGCAGGTCCTGCGCCGCGCAGGCGGCGAGCACGAACAGCGCGAGATGCCAGTGCGCCAGGCTCCGTTTCGCCCACAGCCAGATCGCGATCCCGATGGCGAAGACGTGCACCCGGTGCAGGCCCAGGCCGTAGTAGAAGGTCTCCACGAGCTTCGGCGTGGAAACCGGGTCGAACACGACGAACCGGAGGAACAGGGGAACCAGGATCAGCGCCCAGAGCAACCCCACGGTGAGCCGGTGGGTGCGCCACCGGCGCGGCCACAGAAGAGCGGCGGCGGTGAAGGCGACGAGCTGGACCGGCAGCGTCCAATAGGCGCCGTCGAGATAGTAGAAGAGCTCGTACCGCCAGCCCCATTCCTGGACCATGCCCAGGTTGGCGAGCAGATCGGCGCCGGTGGGGACGTACCAGGGCGACGGATCGGACGGCGGGCCCTGCGGGACGCCGAACAGGAATCCGGACAGACCCGGCGGGAACGGCAAGCCGCTGAACCGGATCGTCGCGTACCGGGCGACGACATAGGTGACGACCACCGCGACCAGGTACGCGGGCACCAGCCGCGCGACCCGGTTCCACAGCCATCGCCCTGGCTTCCCCTTGCGCAGGCTCGCGCACACGAAGAAGGCGGAAATCACCAGGAGGATGGCCGCGCCGAACTGAGCGGTTACCCGAAAGGGGTACCCCACCAGTTCGGGATGCAGAAGCGCCCCCTGATGGGTGACGTGCCCGAGCATGACCGCGAAGACTGCGACAACGCGAAGGACGTCCCAGCTGATCTTGCGCGAGGCGCGTGGCGAGGCGTCGGGCACGAGCGTCCTGTGGTTCGGCTGGCGGGGCGACGCGAGCCTACGTCCTGCACCTGTGCGCCGCCTGTGCGGGTGGAACCGATTGCAGGCGAACGACTACCGTGTGCGGTGTGAACATCGTCGAGACCTACACCGGGCATGTCGACCCCGGCGGCGACGCCGCCCGTCGCACCCTGGACGCGCTCACCATCACCAAGCTGTCGGTCGGCCCGATGGACAACAACGCGTATCTGCTCGTCTGCCGCGCCGAGAACGAAGCGCTGCTGATCGACGCCGCGAACGACCCGGAGCGGATCTCCGACCTCATCGGCCACGGCCCCGACCGCCCCGCGCTGAAGACCGTCGTGACCACCCACCAGCACCAGGACCACTGGCAGGCCCTCGGCGCCGTCGCCGGCGCGAACGGCGCGAACACCGCCGCCCACCCGCTGGACGCCGGACCGCTGCCGATCCCGCCGGACCTCCTCGTCGAACACGGCGACACGATCAAGGTCGGGCAGATCACCCTCGACGTGATCCACCTGCGCGGCCACACCCCCGGCTCCATCGCGCTGCTGTACCGCGACCCGAACGGGCACCCGCACCTGTTCACCGGCGACTCGCTGTTCCCCGGCGGCGTCGGGAAGACGAACTCGCCGGAGGACTTCACCTCTTTGATCAATGACGTGAAGTCCCGCTTGTTCGACGTTCTGCCCGACGACACCTGGTTCTACCCAGGCCACGGCGACGACTCGACTTTGGGCGAGCAGAAACCGCACATCGACGAATGGCGCTCCCGAGGCTGGTGAGGCAACAGGTTATGTCGGCGAGGCCAGGGGTTGTGCCTGGCGGGTGTAGGCGAATTGTGCTATCTCACAGCGTGCCGCCGGCTGTTGAACCTGTCCGACCATCCGATGATCGTGCCGTGGGCGTTGATCCCGACAGTGCTGCTGTCGTTGTGGCCGGGCAGGGTGCCCAGGTCGGTGATCCGGCCCGCCGAGTCCCACCGCACCGCGCGGGAATAGCCGCTCCGCAGCTCCGCCTGGCCGATGATCGTGCCGTCGTCATTGATCGCGTAAGCGGTGCTCTCGCCGCCGCTGAGGGTGCCCAGGTCGGTGATCCGGCCCATCTGGTCCCACCGCGCCGCGCGGGACTCGCCAGTGGCTTCTGAAGTCCTGCCGATGATCACGCCGTCGGCGTTGATCCCGACAGCACTGCTCTCGGGATGGCGAGGCGGCAAGGCACCCAGGTCGGTGATCCGGCCCGCTGAGTCCCACCGCACCGCGTGGGTATGGCCGCCGCCCGCGGACGCCTGGCCGATGATCGTGCCGTCGTCGTTGATTCCGGTGGCATGGCTGAAGCGGCCGCCGGGCAGGCTGCCCAGGTCGGTGATCCGGCCCGCCGGGTCCCAGCGCACCGCACGGGGCTGGAGTTTGGCCACGGTCGCCGTGCCGACGACGGTGCCGTCGGCGTTGATCCCGACAGGTGTGCTGCCGGTGTAACCGGGCAGGGTGCCCAGATCGGTGATCCGGCCCGCCGCGTCCCACCGCACCGCACGGGGCTCGCCCTTGGCCACGGTCGCCGTGCCGACGATCATGCCGTCGGCGTTGACCGCGACAGCAGTGCCCTCGGGACGGCCGGGCAGGGTGCCCAGATCGGTGATCCGGCCCGCCGGGTCCCACCGCACCGCGTGAGAATGGCCGCCGCCCATGGACGCCTCGCCGATGATCGTGCCGTCGTCGTTGATCCCAACAGCGACACTGGAGCGACCGCAGGGCAGGGTGCCCAGGTCGGTGATCCGGCCCGCCGCGTCCCACCGCACCGCGCGGTCGCCGCCGCCGGCCGTGCGCGCCCAGCCGACGATCGTGCCGTCATCATTGATCGCACGAGCACGGCTCTCGCCGCCGCCGAGGGTGCCCAGCTCGGTGATCCGGTCCGCCGGATCCCACCGCACCGCGCGCCTGGGGTAGGACGCAGAGGGTGGCTGGCCGTTGACCGCACCCTCGGCATTGCTCCCGACAGCTGCACTGGAGCGACCGCCAGGCAGGGTGCCCAGGTCGGTGACCGTGGTGGCAGCGACAGCCCGCACCGGAACACTGACAACCAACCCTGCCGCCACCACCGCTGCGGCCCCGATACCGAAGGCCCGCAGCCCCCATGCACGACGTCGCGGAAGCAGCGCCGCTGCTCCCCATCGTTGAGGTTTCCTCACGTTATTCCTCCTCCTCACGGGAAAGGCGTGACACGGCCACCCCTTACTGCAGCACGTTCGGAACACGAGCACAGGAGCCACAAGAGACACAAAGTGTCACCTGGCGCCAAGTGGCCAAGCGCCGTCGGTGCTGTTTGTCTGCGTCCACAACGCTGACCGCCGCATTCCTCACCCGCCTCGCGGGCGGCCGGGTTCAGGCTCGCTCGGCCGGCTCTGCCCGCCGACCAGGTCAACCCGGCTGTGGAGGCCATGCGCGAGGTCGGCACCGGCATCTCCGCCGAGATTCCAAGGTGCTCACCGCCGAGGCCGTCGAATCCTCGGACGTGCTGATCACCATGGGCTGCGGCGACACCTGCCCGGTCTTCCCCGGCAAGCGCTACCGCGACTGGAAACTCAACGATCCGGCCAGGCAAGGCGTCGACGCCGTGCGCCCGATCCGCGACGCCATCGAGCGGCAACGGGCGGCGTCCTTCGCCCGTCGTAACCGCCTGATGCAAATCAGCCACGGTGACAGCAGTCAGCTCCGGGAGCTTGCGAGTGCTATGGGGAGGAGCAGACCGAAGTCGATGTAGGTACAGGTGTCGAGTACGCCTGTCTCAGGACGATCAGTCACGAAACCGATCCCAGGCGTCGCCGTAGTCCACTCGATCCTCGGTACCGAAGAACTCATCGGCTTCCCGCCGCAGCTGAGCTGCCTCGGTATTGGCCGCAGTTCAGCTACCTCAACACCGTTACGCGTGAGGTGGTAAGTCTCGCCAGCCTCGACGGCATCCATTACAGCTGCGGGGTTGATCATGAACTCGCGCTGGGTGATCACCTTCACGAGACCAGTGTGCTCAAGCGTAGCTCGATGAGCCGCACCGCCGAACTACTTCACGTAACGAACCTGATCACTCACAGAGCGCAATATCTGCCACCTACTCGGAGGACGGCCTCGAACACGACATTGCTTGATACTGAGAAAGTTCGAACAATGTCGCCGCCCACAGGGAGGAAGGCGGATGCATCCTGTTCGTCCGCTGGTCGCGGTCAAGGCCAAGGTCGGAGAATTGAACGCTCTGAGCTGCCTGCGCTCCCCTCAGGACACACAGGTACGTGTGATGGTCGAACTGCTCGATTCCGTGGCTCCGACCGGAGGCAGGATCCTCCCAGTGCTCGTCCGAGCAGCCGTACGGGCCGCGTCCTACGGCCGCCCCTTGTGGATCGACACCACCTGGCTGGCAGCCGGCAGCCCGCTCGTACAGCAGCCGGGAGGGGTGTTCGAGTTCCTCGACCATGCCATCGAGTTCGCGGCCCAGGCCGAGCTCGGGCTCTTCGCACCTGACGTCGCCTACTTGATTCCCGTCGTCTCTCTCGACGCCTCGGAGTACGAGTTACGCAGAGTACGTCTTCTGCTCGAACACCAGGATCGCGACATCGTCATCCGGCTTCCTCACTCGGGCAGGCCACTACACGAAGTCCTCGGACGGATCGACTCGATCATGAGGTCGACGGGCACGCGACCGGGGCGCATCCATACGATTCTCGACGCTGGCTTCGTCGAGACCGTCCGCCCAGGCCAAGCCATCGCGGCAGCCGAAACGGCCTCGGCGTTGTCAGATCTGCTCGGCCCTGCCACGACCACGCTTCTGGCCGGATCCATCCCAGCCCAGCGAACCACCTACGTGACGACCGAACGCGATCGCCCAGAAGTCACCTTCTGGAACGAGGCAGACCACGCCAGTGCGAACGGGGTCAACTACGGCGACTATGGCGTGACGCATCCACTGCCGCCGAGGTCCGACGGCAACCCGAGAACCCCTAATCCGTACCTCTGCTACACCGTGCCGGGCAAGTCCGTACTGCTGCGCCGCAAAGTCGAAGAGGGCGACGATCCCGCCGAGCGATTCACAGATCTGGTCGAGGAGCTTGTCGAAAGAAACGACTTCGCCGGACCGGGCTACTCATGGGGAGACAATGAACTGACACGATGCCGGCGCACCGGTGGGAGAACCGCCGGCTCAGTCTCTCGCTGGGTCGCCATGGCCACCTCCCACCACATCGAACATGTGGCACGAAGGTCTGCCGCCGACCTCTGACTCGACTCGAGCAACGTTACCCCGTGGTGGCCGGATCATGGATCCAGCAAAGCTCCCCTGTCGCCGGAAGCTCCCCCAACGCCTTGACCTCGCACGCCAGCCGCGACAGAACGGCGTCCTTCGACCCTGGCCACGCCACGAAGTCGTGATCCGCGCCCACCAGGTCGCCGGGGACCGCGCCTCGGTCCATCAAGGCGCCCACTACCAAGAGCAACGCCGCGGTTCTCTCCGCGAAGGTCGCGCCTTCGCCCACCTTCGCTCCCGCCACGGCGGCCACGACCGAGAGCCCGACCCTGCCCTCTCGCGCGTAGTCGAGCAGCGACTCCAAGCCCACGTCATCGGCCATGTTCACTCCCCTGCACCATCAGCGAAAAGCGATGCCGTACTGCTCACGCGGCCGGCAAGGCCCCGCGAACGTGTGCTCCACGACGCCACGCCGGATTTCGAGCAGACGCCGATCGCCGGCCGGCGGCCGGATCACGCGCTCGCACTGGGTCTGTTCCGCGTACCACCAGCAGGCTTCGGGAACGTGGTCGTCGAACGTGATGCTGACGTTGAGCCCTCCCTTGACCTTGCCTTCACCGTCGACGACACCTGGCGCGATCCCGTGATGGTCGACGTCGACGTTGATCCACCGTCTTTCTCCGTCCAGATCGTCGTCGCATACGAGGGAGACGAATTCGTGCCGCTCTCCTTTACGGAGCGGCTTCGGGAAGCGCAGATCCACAGCATCCGCCGACGTCTCGACGCGGCAACCGAAGATCGCTTTGACGGGAACCGGCTCGGTCCACCCGGCTGGAGCCCGCGCCGCGTAGCCGTCGACGCCGTTCTCGCAGGCGACGACAGTTCGCACCGCCAACCGGCGATACGCCCTTCCATGCCGCATTTCCACGCTCACGAGCAGGCGTTCCAGGAACACCGGCTGACAGGCGAACGCCTGACGCTCCGAGAATCGGCTCGGCGCCCCCGCGCTTGACGACAAGAGACTCCTCCTGACCGTGAAAGATCAGAACCGGCGAAGGGCTTTCACCGGTCGTCGCACCCAAGGTGTACTAGTACACCACATCCGGCGGGTTCGACAAATGGCCGTCGTAACGTTCGATCTTCCGGAGCCGAACCACAGCGCGATGCCGTACTACGGATACGACCCCGGCACCGCGGTCGCCATCGGCGGCCGGCTGCTCGCGCCCGGAATCCCCCGGCACAGCGGATACGGCGAGATCGGCGAGCCGGGTTGGCGTCCTCCGCCGGTCCGCGTGGTCCGTCCAGGTGACAGGACCGCGCGACCGATCCGCCGGGTGGTCTGGTCGTTCTGGAGCGTCCCGTACCGGCGCCGGCGCGGAAGGCATTGGCCCAGCGACTTCTTCCACGCGTTGTCCTGGATCCTGTCGTTCCGGCTCGCGTCCCGCCTCTTCCCCACGACGGCGTTGGTGACCGACGACTGGGGTCACGAACTGCTTGCCGACCGGCTGCGGCTGCCCTTCGACGACATCTCCCTGACGCTGAACGGACTCGCCGGGCAGGACCCGTCATGGTGGGCGCTCGGGAAGTTGCACGCATACCGCGAGCAGCATGAGCCGTTCCTGCACATCGACAACGACGTGTTCCTCTGGCCCGGATTTCCGGCGAAGGGGCTGGACGGAGAGGTCGTCGCACAGAATCCAGAGCACGCACCGGTTCGCGATGCCGGCTACTACCGGCCCTCGGCCGTCGCCGCGGCGATCCGGAGCGCCGGCGGTTTCCTGCCGAAGGAATTCAGCGGCTACACCGGGGACGCCGCACTGTGCACCGGAGTCGTCGGCGGCACGGCGATTCCCTTCCTCCGCCGCTACGCCGATCTCGCCATCCGCATGGTGGAGTCGGCCGAGAACCAGACGGCCTGGCAACGGCTCGCGCCGCTCGAGGACTACAACCTCGTTGTCGAGCAATACCTTCTCGGCGCACTCTGCTGGGGCGGCGGTACCACGGACGTGCAGTGCGTCTTCGGCTCGCAGCACGACAGCTACCGGGACGATGACCGGAAATTCACCCATCTCATCGCTTCCGCGAAAAGCGATCTCCGTTACCTGGCCTGGCTCGCGGAGCGCGTGAGAAACCATTTTCCCGCCGACCTCGAGATCGTTCGACGCGTATTCGGCGATCAGTAACGATAGTGCGAAGAATACAACCGATCGGGACCTGGGGCGTCTTTCCGGAAACAACTCTCCGGCAGGAGGTCATCGCCATGACCATCACCCTACGACGCGCAGTCGCCGCCACCGTCCTGATGTTGACCGGGGCCATCGCCGCGGTCACACCCGCTTCCGCTGCGGCGCAGCAGATCCCCGCCATGACCGGGATCCGCACCGGCCAGAACCCCGGCTTCGACCGGGTCGTGCTCGACCTGAGCGCCGGCGCGGCTCCCGCCGTCCGGTACGACCTCGTCGACGAGTTGATCGCCGATGGTTCGGGCGAGATCGTCTGGCTGACCGGGGAATTCTTCATCGCGGTCACCGCGACCCCGGCGGCCGCGCACGACGACGCCGGGAATCCCACCTATCCCGGCCCGCGGAAATTCCGGACCCGGAATCTGCGCAACGTCATGGCGGTCGCGGTCACCGGCGACTACGAAGGCACCTTGTCCATCGGTCTCGGCGTCCGGTCGAGGACGCCGGTCACCGTGTTCACCCTGACTTCGCCGAACCGCGTCGTCATCGACGTCCGCCATTGAGCACGAGCGGGAATCCGTGAAGGCTTTTCGACGACCATCCCGTTTCGGTGAGCAAAATCCTTTTCGGATTTCCGCGGTGAAAATCACGTTCCGCCCCAACGGGCGAATTTTCGGAAAATCAGGTATCTGCCGCGCCGGCCCGCGTTCCTTCCTTCCGTCAGCATCACCGCCGCCGCGAAGGAGAACCTCATGCCACGCAATCCCGACACCCCGTCCTTGGGCCCGGGTGGCGACAATCTCGAAGCGGGCCCGGGTAGTTCGGGCCTCGGAAGCTTCTCGAACAGCGAAATCGGCGAACTGGTCACCCAGGCCGCCGAAACCATGGCCGCGTCCGGCGAGGACGCCGAGCGCAATTACCAGCGGAGCCTCGACCGGCTTCGCGAGCGCGCGGACGACGTCGTCCCGGCGCTCGGAGCGCAGTACGACGCCTTGTCCGAGGAGCAGTACCTGGAGCGTTGGGGCTTGGTCCAACTGCTCACCGATCTGAGGCACACCGCCGCCGTTTCGGTACTGGAGAACGTGCTGCGCCAGCCGATCCCGCCGGAGCGTTCCGACGATCCCGCGCACGGGATCAGCACCGTCGGCGAAGAGGTGATCATCCGCACCACCGCCGTGGAAGCGTTGGCGCGCTTGGCATCCGCCGGGGACAGCACGGCAAAGGAGCTACTGCTGCGGCAGGTCCGGCACGAGGTGTTCACGGTCCGGCGCGCGGCGGTCCAGGCCATCGCCGCGACCGGGGACACGGAGCTCACCGCGCGGGTGCGCGAGGAACTCAGCGGCACCGAGGACGAGCGCCTGCTGAACATCCGGCGGGTCGACGTCCGCGGTGTCCCCCAGGCCGTCGGCGGCCGGTACGTGAAGGACTCGCTGGCCGACGACGTGCCACCGCCGGAGCCCCCGCGCTCCTGAACCCCATCCATTCCTTCTACAGAAAGGTGATCACCGATGGCCACTTGCAGCTACACCGTGCCCGACAAGAACGTGACCGGGGACAATTTCTACGGAGCCTCGATCTGCAATCAGACCTACATCGACTATTTCTGGAACACCTACGGTTTCGCGGGCAACAAGGACTACTGGGACGACGGCTTCGGCTGGGAAGACGCGTGCAACACCGACAAGCCGCTCGCCCGGACGTTCAACGCGTGCTACCTGCTGACCTATTCGGCACAGGACTACCAGAACGACGCCTATTCCGGGGCGATGCTGAACTGGGCGCGCCGGTACGTCCGCGACAACTGCGACGACCTCCGCTCGCTCTGCGGCGACGGCAGCGCCATCGCGCGCTCGTTCAAAGGGGCGTTCGTCGACGACCGGATCGAGCTGTACCTCGGTTTCTGGTACTCCAAGGACGTTCCCGGACGCGCCGAGACGTTGATCCACGAATCGCGGCACCAGGGCGGGAAGCCGCACAACGCGAACTTCCCGGCGGGTTCGGTGTTCGGCGCCGGCAAGAGCGGCGCCGACTCCACCTGGGGCTACGAGGGCGCCTGGATGTACGGCGCGCTCTACCTGTGGTGGTTCTACGCCCAGGGCGCCCGCACGACGTCGGCCTTGCGTGAACGCGCCCGCCAGCGCGGGAACCTCGTGATCGACAACGCCTTCGCGACTCATCCGGGCTTCAACATCTGAGTCACGACCGACAGGCCCTCTCGTACTGCAGACGAGAGGGCTTAGTCGCGAAATACCTCCGATGACTTGATGAGTGTCCCGCTCATCGGGGCTTGACCATCGACATTTCTGCGACAATCATCGGATCTCTCGGGAACCCCACGCCTTGGATGAGAGCGGATGGTCATGAGAGTTCGAGCGCATCGCACCGCCTGGCTCGCCATAGTTCTCGCCCTGCTGACGAGCCTGCTCACCACGACGACCGCGAGCGCGGAGGTGCACCATCCCCGGCAGAAGTGGCTCCGCGAAGCCACCGCCGGACTCTTCCTCCATTGGGGCATGTTCACCGCACCACGCCACACTGATTGCGCCGCTTGGGAACGCGCCGTCACCGACGGCGGCTGGAGCGCGGACTACTGGGTGGACGAGGCTCGCAAGCTGGGCGCCTCCTACATCGTGCTCGCCACCTTCCACAGCAGGCTGGGCTACGCGCGCCCGTGGCCGTCGGCGATCCCGGGCAGCTGCTCTACGCGCCGCGACCTCCTCGGCGAGCTCGTCAAGGCGGGCAACGCGAAGGGCGTCCGGACGATCCTCTACATGACCGACGATCCCCAGTGGCACAAGGAGACTGGTGTCGAGTCACTGGATTCCGCCGCGTACTCCGCCTACAAGGGCAAGCAAGTCGACCTGACGACCCGCCCGGGCTTCGGCGAGTACAGCTACGACCTCTTCCACGAGGTCATGGACCGCTACGCGGACCTCGCCGGGTTCTGGATCGACAACGACAACGACTACTGGGAGAAGAACAAGCTTTACGAACAGATCCGCGAGAAACGGCCGTCCTGGTTGCTGAGCAACAACAACGAGGACACCCCGATCATGGACACCGTCAGCAACGAGCAGAAGACCGGCATCACACCGCCGTACGACTATCCGCAGGCCGCCTTCACCCCCATGCCGAGGCTCACCGAGGCCGACTACAAGCTGCCGACCAACGGCGGCTGGTGGTACGACGGCACCGATCAGGCCGTCGACTTCCGGCTGTCCACCGGGCGCTACATCACCAACGCTGGTTCGTCGATGAAGTCGTTGATGGCCGAAACCCCGATGGTGAACGGGAAGTTCCCGCCGCAGCAGGAGGCGTACAACAACTTCATGGCGAGCTGGGTGCCCCCGATCAGGTCCTCCTTGCAGGGCAAGGAGGGCGGCGGGTACATGTACGGCGGGATGCAGCCCGGGTTCTGGAACGACGGTGCGCACGGCGTCATCACCGTCGAGCCCGGCGCGGGAACGCAGTACCTCCACGTGGTGACGCGGCCGCGCACCGACCTGCTCCGCTTACGCGACAACGGATACAAGGTGACCGGCGTGTCCGACCTGCGCACGGGGAAGTCGCTGCGCTTCAGCCAATCCGGCGGTTATCTGACCATTGTGGACATCAAGGACTGGGACTCCTACGACACGGTGTTCAAGGTGGAAACGGCCGGGCAGCGGTACTTCCACGACTCCCGCACGATCAAGGCGACCGCTTCGTCCTCGCGCGCCGGGCATCCGGCGTCGAACCTGGTCGACGGGAACTTCGAGAACCATTGGGACGCCGACGGCAAGCAGCCGGTCTCGCTGACCTTGGACCTCGGCAGGAGACGGACCGCCACCTATCTCGCGGTGAATCAGCGTGAGATGTCGCCGACGCACGCGCGCGAGTCGTTCGGCAGGCCGGAGGACTCGTCGCGGATCAAGGACTATCGCGTCTACGTCAGCGACGACGGGCGGAACTGGGGCAAACCGGTCCGCACCGGCGCGATGCCGAGCGCCCGTGGTGTGCAGTTCATCGATTTCGGCGAACGGCAGGCCCGGTTCGTCAAACTCGAGGTGCTGAACACCTGGTCCGGGCCTCAGGCGAAACCCTTCTACAAGCAGTTGGCGATCGACGAGATCAAGGTGGCGTACGGCTACCCGAGTTCGGCGCTGGGCGCGCAGGTCCCGCTGGAGGCGGAGTCCTTCCGCAACGACCACGACGGCCGCGCCAGGCTCGGCCATTGCTCATCCTGCTCCGGATCGTTCCAGGTCACCGGGCTCGGTGGCGGCCCGCGCAACTCGGTCACTTATCCGAACGTGACGGCCGCCGAAGCCGGAAGCCACCGGCTCCAGCTCGACACCGTGGGCGGTCCCGCGACGTCGGTGGCGGTGAGTGTCAACGGCGGCACCCCCGTCGGGACCGTGATCGACGCCGGAACGCCGGGAGTCGTGACTTCGACGGCGATCCCCGTCGAACTGAACGCCGGCGCCAACACCGTCAAGGTGTTCAGCGACGCCTCCTCGGGGCCGGGCCTTGACCGGATCGCGATCGCCCTCCTGCCACCGTCGTCCTACACGCCGAAAACGACGCTGACCGTCGAACCGGGCGGCATCCAGTGGCTCGCGCCGGGACGGCAGTCCCTTCAGGTGACCGCGAAGCTGCGGCTCGACGCGGACGACACGATCAAGCAGGTCGGCCTCGCACCCGTCGTCCCGGGGGGCTGGACCTTGCAGGGTGCTCCGGCCACGGCGACGTCGATGCGGGTCGGGAACGAGCTCGAAGCCTCCTGGACCCTGGTCTCCCCCGAAGGTGTCACCGCGGCCGACATCCCGGTCACCGCGTCGTTCGACCTGCTCGGCCGGGCGAAAACGGTGAGCAAGCCGGTCCGGGTGAGCCCACGACCGGCGGACCGGGTCTTCATGCGGGAGGCCGAAGACTCGGCGAACGACGTCGGCGACGCGGGTGTCACGAACTGCGGGGTGTGCTCGGGCGGGCAGAAGGTCCGCAACATCGGTGGCGACCCGAGTTCGTTCGTGCGGTTCGACGACGTCACCGTGCCCGAGACCAGGCGCTACACCCTCCACATCGACTTCACCGTCAACGGGCCGCGCTCGTACTTCGTCACGGTCAACGGCGGCACGCCGATCGAGGTGAAGGTCGACGGCGCCGGCAACAACACCCAGCTCACGGCGTCGTTGCCGGTCGAGCTGACGGCGGGGGCGAACACGATCAAACTCCACAACGACCACGCGTCCGCCCCGGATCTCGATCGGCTGTCACTGGAGTGAGTACCGGCTTGACCCTCTCCCCGGGAGAGGGTTCAGGCTGGTCCCATGACGACCCTGATGCCGATAGGCGTGTTCGCGCACGCCACCAGGCTGTCGGTCCGCGCGCTGCGGAACTACGACCGGATCGGGCTGCTGGTACCCGCCAGCGTCGATCCTGGCACCGGGTACCGCCGGTACTCGCTCGAACAGTTCGCGCGCGCCGGCCTGATCCGGCGGCTGCGGGAACTGGAGGTGCCGCTGGCGGAGATCGCCGCGATCCTGGACGCGGGCAACCCGGACGAGGTGAAGGCCGCGATCAAACGGCATCACGACCGGGTGGCGGCACGGGCCGCCGAACTCGCGGCGATCACCGACGGACTCGACTCCGTGCTCGCCGAACCGACGCGGTGGCTGCACGTCTACGAACGCGTGCGCGCACCGCGACCGATCGCCCGCCTGTCGATCCGGACGCCGTTGAGCGGTCTGGCCGAACTGATCGGCCCCGCCTACGCCCGGCTGTTCGCGGCCCTGGGCGCGCAAGGGGTCACACCGTCCGGACCGCCCGGGGCCCGTTACGTCACCGACGATCCGGATGAGCTGACCGTCGAACTGTTCGTCCCGGTCGGCGGGCCGGTGCGGGACGACGGGGCGATCGGCTCCGCCGAGCTTCCCGGTGGACCGCTCGTGGCGACGATCCACGAAGGTGGCTACGAAGACGTCGAGACCGCGTACCGATCGCTCGGCCGCTGGATCGCCGAACGCGATCGCGTCCCGGCAGGTCCCGCCGAAGAGTTGTACCTGGTGGCGCCCGGGCCGGGAGTCGCACCCGAGGCCTACCGCACCGAGATCGCCTGGCCGGTGACCTCGTGATCATCGAGGGAATCGCGTCCGCGGGCGGGGAGCACTGCGAGACCAGCACGCTCCATGTCCTCCTGCGGCACGCCGGGATCGAGCTGTCCGAGCCGATGCTGTTCGGACTCGGCGAAGGCCTGGGCTTCCTCTACTGGGACGGGAAGAACCTGCCGTTCCCGTTCCTCGGCGGGCGCAGCAAGCCCGTCGAGATCACGCGGAAGCTGACCGACCGGCTCGGGCTGTCCTTGCGGGTCAAGGAAACGACGTCGGCGCGCACGGCGTGGCGCAACGTGGCCGAGGAGATCGACGCCGGTGTGCCGGTCGGTCTGCAACTCGACTCGTACCACCTGGAGTACTTCACGTCGAAAGTCCACTTCGGAGGGCACTTCGCCGCCTTGTACGGCTATGACGACGAGCACGCTTTCCTCGTCGACACGGCACAGCAGGGCGGCTCCGTATCGACATCACTGGAGAGCCTCGAACGCGCCCGCGGGGAGAAGGGCCCGATGACGGCGAAGAACCGCTCGTTCACCATCGGTGCGGACGAGCCACTGGTTCCGCTCGCCGACGCCATCCGCACGGCCGTCCGGGCCAACGCGGCGGGGTTCCTCAATCCGCCCATCGCGAACCTCGGATATCGCGGGATCGGCAAGGCCGCCGTCCAGGTGCGGAAATGGCTGGAGCGCAGCACTGATCCGGCGCGCGACCTTCCGCAGGCCGCCGTCCTGATGGAGCGGGCAGGGACCGGCGGGGCACTCTTCCGCCGGATCTACCGTGACTTCCTCGCAGAAGGCGCGGCCATCGTCGACGATGCCGGTCTCCTCACCGCGTATGAGAAATACCGGGAAATCACTCCACTATGGACAGAGGTCGCGGACTTGTTCGCACAGGCAGGAAAAACCGGCGATGCCGGAAGGCTGAACGACGCGTCCGCCCTCCTGTCCGAGCTGGCCCGGCGCGAACAGGAGGCGATGACGGCGCTCGCGACCGTTCAGCCCTGCCGCTCGTAGGGCAGCTTCTCCCCCGCTTCCACCGCGAACGGCAGGTCGTTGCCCGCCGGCGGCAACGGGCACGTGGCGAAATCGGTGAACGCGCAGGGCAGATTCGTCGCGCGGGTGAAATCGAGGACTACCGACCCGTCGTCCGCGGGAGGCGGCACCGCGAGCGACCGGTTCGCCGCGTAGGTGGTGACGCCGCTCGTGGCATCGGTGAACAGGATGAGCAGGCCGTCCTTCTTGCCGTTGAACGCGGTGAGCGCGTGCTCCACGCCGTCGTACTCGAAACGCACGATGCCCGGCGAGACGTAGACGTGGCTGAGCCCTTCGACGACCGCACCGACCGTGGTCGGCCGCGGCTCGTCGAAGGGCTCGAAAGTCCCGGACAGCACCCAGGCCGCGTCGGGCTCGTACGCCGGGACACCGCGGAAAGCGTTCAGCACCGGCGCCTTCGGGTCGTGCGTCCGGATCAGGTACCCGCCGCGGCGCGCCACCTCGATCTCGATGTCGCCGGCGACGACCCTGGTGGTCGCACCGCTGTTGATCAGCTCGAAGCGGCGGACACCGGTGATCCGCTCGCCGTCGTGCGAGAGATCCGCGCCCTGAGGTTCGAGGTACGCCGCGTCGGCGTCCTGCCACCACAGGCCGGGCAGCCCCTCGTACGCGCGCGGCTTGTCCTCGAGCCAATCAAGGGACACCAGGGCGAGCCAGCCGAGCGGATCGGCGAGATCGCGCTCGCGCTGGGTCTTCCAGCTCTGCCAGTCCCGCGTGAACGTGTCCAGGCTTGTGCTCATCGCCGATCCCCTTCCGTGACCTTGCTCGTTCCCCCAGGTCAACGGCCTGCTGGCGGCGATATTTCCCGTCCCGGCATGTGGGCTGGCCCTGGTGATCCTCGGTGATGCCTTCCTCGGCGGAGATCAACTCGGTGTTGGGCGCGAAGAACGCCTTGATCCCCGGCAGGTTCGCCCCTTCTCTCGCGGGACGCGGCGAAGTCCTCGGAAAAACGCCACCACACGACGTCGAGCCAGCTCTCGTCGTCGACCCGGATCAGCTGGGCGTCGAGGAACCCTTCCCGGTCGGCCCGGAAGTCGGCGAGCATCGCGGGGCGGGCCTGGAGCAATTCGTCCGCGCGGTCTGCCGGTCGCATGCGGGGCCGCATTTAGTCGACTAATTGCGTCACCTCTTCTTTGCGTGGTGTCGACGCGAGGAAACATCATCCTTCAGTGTTGTGTGTACGTCTTACTTGTCGCTCAAAATTACGAACACTTGTTCGATTGATTTGCGGTAATATGGAGAGGTGCCCGAGACCTTCTTTCCCGAGTTGCCGCAGGAACTGTGGCGTGCCGGCAAGCTGGAGCTTGCCCATGGTGTGCGGCAGTCGTTGCGGGTGATTCGGATGGCGACCGCCGGATTGGGGCAGTACCTGGCGGAGATCGAGTCCCGGGGTGTCAAAGACTTGTTCGGGTATGGGAGTACGGCTGCTTGGTTCGCGGATGTGGCGGGATTGTCACGCGGTGAGGCGCGTCCGGTGGTGAATCGGGCGATCGCGCTGAATCCGACTCGGGCTTTGGACGGCACTGAGGTTCCCGCTGTCGCGCCCGCGACCGCCGCGGTCGCCGCCGAAGGGTTGGTCGGGGACGAACGGATCGAGCAGATCCTGGAGATCTTGAAGAAGCTCCCCGCCGACACCTCTACTGAGGACCGCGCCGGTGCGGAGAAGATTCTCGCCACCCTCGCCCGCGACGCCGGTCCCCGCCAGCTCGCGGACGCCGAAGCGAATCTGCTCGCGTTGCTGGACCCGGACGGCAACGAGCCAAAGAATCCCGAACCCAAAGAGCCGCGCCGGGAAATCACCCTGGAGCGCCGGAAAGACGGGTTCTGGAAACTCACCGGTCTGCTCGACGATGAGACCGGTGCCCGCACCGCCGCCGCACTGGAAGCGTACGCCGCACCGCGGCCGGTCGACGAGTTCGGCCAAGCCGATCTGCGGATGAAGTGCGAACGCCTGGGAGACGCCTGGGCCGACATCCTCGACCTGGCCATCGCCTGCCCGGACCAGCCCGGCACCAGCGGCTACCGCACCCTGCTACACGTCACCATCGGACTCGACGAACTGAAATCCGGCCTCGGGACCGCGTGCCTGGACTTCGTCGGCACGATGACCGCCAGAGAAGCGCGGCTCGCGGCCTGCGACTGCCTGATGCTGCCGGTCGTGATGAGCGCCGCGGGTGAGCCCTTGGATGTGGGACGACTGCGCCGGTTCGTCACCCCCGGCCAACGCCGAGCCCTCAACATCCGCGACGGAGGCTGCGCCTTTCCCGGCTGCCATCGAAAACCGAAGAATTGCCACGCCCACCACATTGTGCATTGGGCAGACGGCGGACCCACGGATCTCCGGAATCTCGTGCTGCTGTGCGGATTCCATCACCGGTTGATTCACCACGGTGACTGGGAAGTCCGCATGGCGGCCGACGGATTACCTGAGTTCATCCCACCCCAGTATCGAGATCCGCTCCGGCAACCCCGCCGCAACACCCTCCACCACCACTGACCCCGAGGAGCCCGCCAGCCACACCGGCGACGGGCCCCTCGGCATGCTTCCAGCCCGGCGCTCCGTGCCGATTCTTCCTGCAACGCGACGACCTCAGCGCAACGGACGAGGTCATGTCCAGCGGACAACACCGGGATCTGAAGGACATGAAGGCCCCTTTCCTCTTGCGCCTAGGTACATGAAGGGGCCTTCACGTACCTAGTCACGGCGTCTCGCCAGGCCGACTACCCGGTCAAGCCGCGCGTCGGCTGAAAATGTTCAGTACCGGCGGAAACCCGAACATCGACTGCGCCGTTCGAGCGTATTAACGCAAGAGCTCTCGATTATTCCGCAAAACCCGGAGCAAGATCGGCCGTTCCGGACTTGGGAGGGGACGGAGCACATCATGGTGAATCAACCACGTGGCCCGGACGGCCGTTGGATCAAATACAAGTACGGTGCGGGCGCGATGGCCACGGCAGGAGTGGTCGTTGCCGCCACCAACGGCATTGGCGGAGGCACTGCCGCCTCCCTGGATTCCGCCGCGAGCCAAGCCCTCAAAGGCAAAAGCTCCAGCAAGAAATCCGCGCAGAAGGGCCGCCATTCCGAAACATGGCAACGCCTGGGCTGGCGCCAGCTGAAGAAGACCGCCAAGCGGGAACTCACCTGCGGGCCGCATTCTTTCGGCGAAGTCCAGCGCTTCTTCCTGCGCCATCCTTGCGTGGATCTCGATCGCATGATGGTCACTGTCGACGACGGCGCCGGGAGCACCATCACCGTGTCCGTCGCGTGGGTGAAGATGCCGAAGTCGAGCGAGGCAAGCGACCTGAAACGACTCGTCGACAAGGACGGCACCGGCAACGTCGTGCTCTTCGGCGAGGCACCGCCCGGAAGCCGCTTCACCGGCAAGAACTACGACTCCCGTCTGGCCAAGAAGCTGGTCGTGATCGCCGAATCCGCCCCAGCTTCAGGACGACCGAGCGAAGCGACGTTGGAGACCGCCGTCGACGTCGCCGTCGAGTTCCCCGCACCTTGAACCCGCACCAGCGGTCCACAATGGAGGCGCCAGGCCGGAGACGACCGCAGAGGACACCCATGAACGATCAGACCGACCTGCCGCCCGGCATCGGCAACCCGGCGACACGCGCCTTCACCGCGGCCGGTTACACGCGGCTGGAGCACTTCACCCGCGCCACCGAAGCCGAGCTCACGAGCCTGCACGGCGTCGGCCCCAAAGCGCTCCGCATCATCCGCGAGGCGCTGGAAACACGAGGTCAGACATTCAAACTCACCGACTAATTTTTTTGTCTTGACAACTTAGACCTTCGGCGGTTGACTCTACACCACACCGACCGAAGGAGTACGAGTCATGGCCAAGTTCGCGAACGTCGACGACTACATCGCGGCTCTGCCCGAGAACCTGCGCGAAGTCGCCAGCGCGTTGCGCCCGATCGTCAACGCTTCCCTGCCGGGTTCCATCGAGGCGATGTACCACGCCTCCCCGACGTGGAGCGCCAGCGAAGCCGTCGGGAAGAACCTCGTCTGCCTGATGAAGGCTTACTCGTCGTACGTCACCTTCGCCCTGTGGAAGGGGCAGCTCGTCGACGACGAGTCCGGCAGGCTGGAGGCGAGCGCGCGGGAGATGGCGCACGTCAAGCTGCGCTCAGTCGAAGACATCGACGCCGCCCTGTTCACCGCTTGGCTCAAGCAGGCGCGAGACCTCGAAACCACCGCGGCGGCGCGGTGACACAATCGGCGGCGTGCCTGTGATCACCGACGAGTCCCGTTGCCCCTGCGGCCTGGGCGAGCCCTACGGCGTCTGCTGCGGCCGCTTCCACCGGCGAGCCGCGACCGCGCCGACCGCCGAACTCCTGATGCGGTCGCGGTTCAGCGCGTTCGCCGTCGGCGACACCGAATACCTCACGAAGACCTGGCACCCGAAGACCAGGCCCGCCGATCTCGAGCTCGATCCCGGGCAACGCTGGACGTTCCTGGAGATCCTCGGCAAGACCGGCGGCGGACTGCTGGAGAACGAGGGCACCGTGGAGTTCCGTGCCCACTACCGGCAGGATCGCCAACCCGGCAGCATGCACGAGAACAGCCGCTTCGTCCGCGCCGACGGGCAGTGGATCTACGTGGCTCCCGTCGGCTGAGTCCCACTTCCGCCAACCCGGCGAATCACCCGCCCCTGCCGTGATAGACAAGGTGGCGATGGGAAAACTGACCCGCCGGGCGAGGGCGAAGGCCGACCACTTCGCCTACTCGGCCGCTCGTGAGTGGCCGGTCGCGGCGTCCGGGGTCGGCGTCGTCCTGGGTGTGGCGACAATACTGCCCAGCGCCTTCGGCATCGCGCTTTCGGTACTGGCACTGGCTTTGGGCACCACCACGTTCGTCAGGGATCTCCGGCTGCTGCGGGCACGATGGGCCGGGTTCGAGTTCAGCGCGATCGCCGCCCCCTTCCCCACCGCCGAACTGCCGCCCCCGCCCGCCTACCCGGGAGCGGCGTACCTCTCCGTACCCGCGCGAGGAACGGCGCTGGTCAGCGACGCGATCGACGCAGCACTGACGGCGGGGAACTTTCGGATCGTCGTCGCCGAGGAGCCGTACCGCCTGCCGCCCAAGCTCAAGGCGACCGCGCCGCACGTTCTCCCCCTGCGCGCGAAGGGGCGGCTGCTGTTCAACGGCGCCATCGTCGGCATGCGCGGCGAACCGCTCCCCGCCGCGGGCGCCACGCCTGCCCCGATCCGGCTGCATCGAGCGCGGTTCTTCGACGCCGTGTGCTCCAACGAACTTTCGACGCTGCGGATCACCAAGACCGACACCGGCGAGGAGTACGACCTCCGCCGCGAGGAACTCGCCGACTCATCGGGCAGCCTGCGCACGCTGGCGAGCAGTGAACTGGCCGATCTGGTCGGCGTCTCGACCATCGCGTTCACCTCCGACGGCAAACTGGTCGTGGTGCGCCAGTCCGGCCGGAACTCCGCGAGCGCGCTGTTGCTCGCGCCGTCGGGCAGCGGCTCGCTGGAACCCCAGGATCTCGACACCCCCGACGGCGGACGCCGCCGGATGCTGCACACCGCGGTGATCGCCGGGATGGAGCGGGAACTCCGCGAGGAGACCGGCCTCCTGCCCTGCCAAATCACCTCCACCAGACTGACCGGGTTCGCGCGCTGGATGGAGCGCGGCGCGAAGCCGGAGTTCCTGGGGATCACCGAGCTTTCCGTGGACAGCGCCACCCTGCTGACGCGTCGTACGCGCGGCGCCGAGAAGCTGTACAGCGCGGGCACGACCATGCTCGACGTCGACCTCGCGGCGCTAGGCAAGGACCTTTCCGACGGGGTGGACCTGGCCGACGCGCCCTCACTGCCGTCGAGATTGCGTGACGACGCGTCCCTTCCACTCCTGCTCTGCCTGCGCGCGGCCGCCGTCCGGCGGAGCTTCCATCGCTGACGAACCCGGTGCAAGGTCTGTTCTCCGCGTGACGTGGCGGCTACTATCTCCCCCAATATTGTTAGGGAACTTTCTTAACGATTTCGCCAAGGTCCGCCGTGTGCCCGAGGAGGCGCGCTCGTGAGTTTTCGGCAGAAGAGAACCCGGATCCCGTTACTGGCCATGACCGTCACCGCGCTGGCCGCCGCGGTCTGCGGGGTGACCACCGCCCCCGCCGCCACCGGAGCGGAAGTGGCCGTCCCCCTGTCCGTCGGCGCCGCCGCGGGCAACGCCACCCCGATCCCCGGCTACGTGATCCAGTCTTCGGCACAGGTCAGCGACGACTCGGCGGTGTCGAAGCCGGGCTTCCCCACCGCCGGCTGGTACCCGGTGTCGTCGCGCTCGACGGTCTACGCCGGATTGCTGCAGAACGGCAAGTACGCCGACCCGTTCTACTCGACGAACATGAAGAACGTCCCGACCGCGCAGTTCTCGGTGCCGTGGTGGTACCGCACGGATCTGAACGTCGACGACACCTCGAAGCGCACGTACCTCGACTTCAGCGGCGTGCTCTCCAAGGCCGACGTCTGGGTCAACGGCACCAGGATCGCGACGAAGGACCAGGTCAACGGCGCCTACACCCGCCACGACCTCGACATCACCGCGCACGTGCGCCAGGGCGTCAACAGCGTCGCGTTCAAGGTCTACCCCAACGACCCCGACAACGACCTCTCGATGGGCTGGATCGACTGGGCGCAGACCCCGCCGGACCAGAACATGGGCATCGTGCGCGACGTCCTCGTCCGCCGCAGCGGCCCGGTCGCGCTGCGCAGCGCCCACGTCGTCCAGAAACTGAACTCCTCGCTGGACCGCGCCGACCTGACGGTGAAGGCCGACGTCCGCAACGACTCGGCGAACGCGGTGCAGGCCACCGTCGCCGGCACCGTCGCGGGCAAGCCGATCACCCAGACGGTCTCGCTGGCCGCCAAGGAACGCAAGACGGTCACCTTCGGCGTGGTCGGCCTCGACAAACCCGACCTCTGGTGGCCCGCCGGGATGGGCGGCCAGCACCGGTACGAACTCGACCTGACCGCGAGTGTCGGCGGAACGCCGTCGGACACCTCCAAGTCGAAGTTCGGTGTCCGCGACGTCAAGGCGCCGCTGAACTCCAGCGGCGGGCGGCAGTACAGCGTCAACGGCAAACCGCTGCTGATCAGGGGTGGCGGCTACACGCCGGACCTGTTCCTGCGCTGGAACGAGACCGCGGCGGCCGACAAGCTCAAGTACGTGCTGAACCTCGGACTCAACACGGTCCGGCTGGAAGGCCACATCGAGCCGGACGAGTTCTTCGACCTCGCCGACGACCTCGGCGTGCTGACCATGCCCGGCTGGGAATGCTGCGACAAATGGGAAGGGCACGTCAACGGCGAGGAGAAGGGCGAGCCGTGGGTCGAGTCGGACTACCCGATCGCCAAGGCGTCGATGTTCTCCGAGGCCGAGCGCCTGCGTGACCACCCGAGCGTCATCTCCTTCCACATCGGCAGCGACTTCGCGCCGGACCGGCGGATCGAGCAGGGCTACCTCGACGCGATGAAGGCCGCCGACTTCGCCCTCCCGGTGATCCCGTCTGCGTCGAAGAGGCCGTCCCCGATCACGGGCGCTTCCGGCATGAAGATGAACGGCCCGTACGACTACGTCCCGCCCGTCTACTGGTACGACAAGTCGCAGAAGGACCGTGGCGGCGCGTGGAGTTTCAACTCCGAGACCAGCGCGGGCGTCGACATCCCGACGATGGACACGTTGAAGCGGATGATGTCGGCCAGTGAACTGGAAACGATGTGGAAGGACCCGTCGGCACCCCAGTACCACCGTTCTTCGTCGACGACGTTCGCGAACCTGAAGCTGTTCGCCAACGCGCTCACCAAGCGCTACGGCGCGCCGGCGGATCTGACCGACTTCGTACGGAAGGCGCAGCTCGCGCAGTACGAGAACGTCCGCGCGGAGTTCGAATCGCACTCGCGCAACTACACCGATTCGACCAACCCGTCGACCGGGTTGATCTACTGGATGCTCAACAGTCCGTGGACCTCGCTGCACTGGCAGCTGTTCGACGCCTACATGGACCAGAACGGCGCCTACTACGGGGCGAAGAAGGCCAACGAGCCGCTGCACATCCAGTACTCGCACGACAATCGGTCGGTCGTGGTGATCAACCAGACGTCGAACGCGGCGAGCGGGCTGACGGCGACAACGAAGCTGTACAACCTCGACGGCACGGAGAAGTACAGCAACACCAAGACCGGGCTGTCGGTCGGCGCGCTGGGCGCCAAGGCCACCGCGGTCACCGTCCCGGCGGTGAGCGGACTGTCGACGACGTACCTGGCGAAGCTGGTGCTCACCGACTCGTCCGGCAAGGAGGTCAGCCGGAACGTGTACTGGCTCTCCACCAAGGCCGACACGCTGAACTGGGGCGGCAGCGACTGGTACTACACGCCTCAGTCGGGTTACGCCGACCTGTCCGGCCTGAAGAACCTCGGGCAGTCCGCGGTCAGCGCGACGGCGAAGTCGGTCGCCGGCGCCGACGGCACCACCACGACCACCGTGACGCTGAAGAACACCTCGGGCGGCAAGCTCCCGGCGTTCTACGTCGACTCGAAGGTCGTGGACGCCGCGGGCAAGCCGGTACTTCCGGTGGAGTGGAACGACAACGCGGTCAGCCTGTGGCCGGGTGAAACGACCACGCTGACCGCGAAGTACCGCACCGCCGATCTCAAGGGCTCCAAGCCTTCGGTCCGCGTCTCGGGCTGGAACACCGGCACGCAGACCGTTCCCGCCGACGGCTCCGGCCCCAGCACCCCGGTCGACTACCAGGCCGAGGACGCCACGATCGACCGGGGCGCGGTGGAGTCGAACCACGCCGGGTTCACCGGCACCGGCTTCGTCAACTACGACAACGTCGCGGGCAGCTCGGTCGAGTGGACGGTGAACGTGCCGTCCGCGGGCACCTACGACGTGGTCGTCCGCTACGCGAACGGGACGACAGCGAACCGGCCGCTGGACTTCTCGGTCAACGGCTCGATCAGCGCTTCCGGTGTCGGCTTCGGCGGCACCGGGGCCTGGCCGAACTGGACGACCAGAACCGTCAAGGTGACACTGGCGGCGGGTACGAACAAGATCAAGGCGGTCGCCACCACGGCGAACGGCGGTCCCAACATCGACAAGATCACCCTCTAGACCGGGAGTCGCCCGAGGCCCCTTCGCCACCCGGCGAGGGGGCCTCTCCCGTCGGGGCGTGGGTTACGCTTTCCGGGTGACCGGCAAACCCGACCCGCGCCTGCGGGACCTGGCGATGCTGCGCCGTGTCCGCGACCGGATCGATCGCGACTACGCGCAGCCCTTGGACGTCGAGGCGCTGGCCCGCGGCGTGCACGTCTCCGCCGGGCACCTCAGCCGCGAGTTCCGCGCCGCGTACGGCGAATCGCCGTACAGCTACCTGATGACCCGCCGGATCGAGCGGGCCATGATGCTGCTGCGGCGCGGGGACATGTCGGTCACCGAGGTCTGCTTCGACGTCGGTTTCTCGTCGCTGGGCACGTTCAGCACGCGGTTCTCCGAACTGGTCGGCATCTCGCCGAGCGCGTACCGCAAACAGGCGGCGGAGGACGGCCGGGGCATGCCCGGCTGCGTCGTCAAACAGGTCATGCGACCGATCAGGAATCGAGAAGCGACGCCTCCACGCGCCGACCTACCTTGAGTCGTATGACCCTCTCGATTCAGGCGTCCTTCCTCCCGGCAGACGATCTCGAGGCTTCACTTTCCTTCTATCGCGACATCCTGGGCTTCGAGGTGCGTGCCCAAGGCCCGCGCCAGGCCACGGTCGGCCCGCCGGGGCAGCCGGAGACGTCGCTCGTGCTCCACCCGCCCGCCGCCGATCCGGAGATCACCGACGAGGAACGCGCCACGATCGCCGAACTGATGGCCAAGGGCGTCCACGGGATCATCGTGCTGTCCACCCCGGACCTGATCGCCACCTTCGACCGGATCCAGGCGGCGGGAGCGGACGTCGTCCAAGAACCGATGAAGCAGTCCTACGGCGCCTTCGACTGCTCTTTCCGCGACCCGGCGGGCAATCTGGTGCGGTTCGAGGAGCGGTAGCCCGGCCTCGGTGCGCGCGCTCTGACGCTCCCGGGTGATGATGAGCGGCGTGGAGATCGCGGTAGAACTAGTGGCACTGGTGGTGGCCGTCCTCCTGGTCACCGCCGCGGCGCGGAAACTCGACTGGTCGGCACCCCTGTGCCTGATCGCCGTCGGGGTCGCGGCCTCGTACGTGCCGGGCGTCCCGGAATACGAGCTGGACCCGGAGGTCGTGCTGCTGGGGCTGCTTCCCCCGTTGCTGTACGCCACCGCGATCCGCACGTCGCTCATCGATTTCCGCCGCAACCGCGGGCCGATCCTGCTGTTGTCGGTGGGGCTCGTCATCTTCACCACGGTCGCGGTCGGGGTCGTGGCGTGGCTGGTGATCCCCGGTCTGCCGCTGGCCGCCGGGCTCGCGATCGGCGCGGTGGTCGCGCCGCCCGACGCGGTCGCGGCCACCGCCGTCGCCCGCAAGGTCGGGATGCCGCGCAAGCTGACCAGGCTGCTGGAGGGCGAAAGCCTGTTCAACGACGCGGCCGCGCTGGTCGCGTTGCGGACCGCCATCGCGGCCATCGCGGGCTCGGTGAGCCTGCTGCAGGTCGGTGGCGACTTCCTGCTGGCCGCGGGCGGCGGGCTGGTGATCGGGTTCGCCGTCGGCGCGCTCGCCGCGCTGATCCGCACCCGCCTCGAAGACCCGGTCACCGACACCGCGCTTTCGCTGGTGGTCCCGTTCGTCGCCTATCTGGCCGCCGAAGCGATCCACGGTTCCGGCGTGATCGCCGTTGTCGTCGCGGGGCTGATCCTCGGGCACAAGGCGCCGAGCATGCTTTCGGGCCGCTCCCGGCTGGCCAGCAGGCTGAACTGGCAGACCATCCAGTTCCTGCTGGAGAACATCGTCTTCCTGCTGATCGGGCTCCAGGTCCGCCGGATCATGACCGAGGTCGGCGACAGCGGGCTGACCGCGCTGGAACTGGTGCTGATCTGCGCCGCCACCCTGGCCGCGACCATCGTCACCCGGATCGTCTGGATGGCGGGTATCGGCCTGGCGCGGCGGGTATTCCGCCGGCACGCCTGGCCGTGGCGGTACTCGGCCGTGATCGCGTGGGCGGGCATGCGCGGTGTCGTCACGCTCGCGGCCGCGTTCGTGCTGCCCGCGGACACCCCGCAGCGGGCCGTGCTGGTCCTGGTCGCGTTCGTCGTGGTGGCGGGAACGCTGCTGCTGCACGGGACGACGCTGCCGGTGCTGGTGCGCCGCCTGAAACTGCCGCCGCCCGACCCGGCCGAGGACGCGCTCCAGGAGGCGGCCGTGCTCCACGACATGACCAGGGCCGCGCTCGAAGAACTGGAGAAGATCCGGACTCCCGAGGACCCGGACGACATCGTCGAACGCCTGCGCAGCCGGCTCCAGCACCGCTCGGACTCGGCGTGGGAGGAACTGGGCAGGCAGAGCGCGCTGACCGAAACGCCGAGCGACGCGTACCGCCGCCTGCGGCTGCGGCTGCTCGAAGTCGAACGGGAGAAGTTCCTGGAGGCGCGCGACTCCGGGATGGCCGATGATGACGTCCTGCGCCGGATCCTCGAACGCCTCGACATCGAGGAATCCATGCTGGACAGGGAGGAGGAGACCGTGCCGGACTCCGATCGGGAACTGCGCACCCCCGCCGCGACGGCGGGATCGTGCAAACATCTGACCAAGGAGTGGCCCGCGATCGAACCCAGCGCCCCGGACTTGTGCGCCGTCTGCGTCGAGAACGGGATGACCTGGGTGCACCTGCGCGAATGCGTCAAATGCGGGAACGTCGCCTGTTGCGACTCCTCACCGGGCAAGCACGCGACCGAGCACTTCCACGACACCCTGCATCCGGTGATGCGCAGCCACGAACCCGGCGAGACCTGGCGCTGGTGTTTCGTGGACAAACAGCTGGGCTAGAGGTCGTGTCCTGTGAGTCTTGTCCGATGGGCTTAGTGATCAAAGTGGTTCCTGGCGGTGCGGGCGGATCGGCCTCGTACCGGGTCGTATTCGGCCGCATCCGCCCGTGCCGTCAGGGACCACCTGGGCGCGAAGACCGCGGACAAGACTCACCGGACACGACCTGGGTATCGTCCGAAGCATGAGCACCCCTGAGCAGGAAGTCGAATACCACCAGCACCGGTTCTCACCTCCGCCGGGCGCGACCGAGATCTTCCTTGTCCGCCACGGTGAATCGGCGCCCGCGAAGGGCAGCGCGCCGTTCGACCTCGTCGACGGGCAGGCCGATCCGGATCTCGCGCCGGAGGGCAGGGACCACGCCGAGCGGGTGGGGCGCCGTCTCGCGGACGAGCGGATCTCCGCGCTGTACGTGACGACACTGCGCCGGACGCCGCAGACCGCGGCGCCCTTGGCGGCGAAGCTCGGGCTCACGCCGGAGGTCGAGCCGGAGCTGAGGGAGATCCACCTCGGCGACTGGGAGAACGGGCTTTTCCGGCGTTACACCTACGAAGGTCACCCGATCGTCGAGCAGCTGTGGCGTGAACAGCGCTGGGACGTGATTCCCGGCGCGGAGACGATGGAGTCGTTCGGCGGCCGGATCAGGGCGGCCATCGGCAGGCTCGCGGCGGCCAACCCGGACCGGAGGATCGCCGTGTTCACCCATGGCGGCGTCATCGGAGAGGTCTTCGCGCAGGCGAGCGGCGCGAAGAACCGGTTCGCGTTCCTGGGCGCGGACAACGGTTCGATCTCGCATCTGGTGGTGTCGGGCGAAGACTGGATGGTGCGGCGGTTCAACGACACGTCGCATCTTCAGTCGCCTTTCGGCTGATCCGGCCCGCCGCGACCAGGTGCACGACGACCAGGACCGCGACCGCTTCGGCGGCCAGCAACCCGATGAGCACGAGCACCTGGGTCACCCCGGCCTGCACCGGCCCGGCGCCACCGAGGAGGACACCGACGTAGGCGCCGGGCAAGGTCACCAGGCCGACCGTCCGGGTCTGGTCGAGGGCGGGGATCAGCGCGTGTCCCGCCGAGGGGCGGCAGATCTCCAGCGCGGCCGGGCGGCGCAGGAATCCCAGCGCCAACGCGGCTTCGTACTCGCCGTGCCGTGACACGAGTTCGCCGAGGGCCCGCCTGGCCGCCTGAGAGGTCGCGGACATCGCGCCACCGATGACGATGCCGGCGATCGGCACGATCGCGATGGGCCGCCACGGGACCACCCCGGTCGCGAGCACCAGGGTCAGCACCGGCACCACGCCGGAGGCGATGGCGAGCGCGACCCACGCCAGATCCTTCGCCACGCCGATCCGGCGTGCGGAGGTGACCGCCGCGATCGTGAACATCAGCAGGACGAAACCGCCGGTCAGCCAGCCTGATTTCAGGATTCCGACGATGACCAGCGACACGGCGGCGAGTTGCACGACGGCGCGTCCGGCCGCGAACAGCACCGCCTTGCCCTGCCCCAACCGCCCGAACTGCACCACCGCCGCGCCGAAGATCGCGAGCACGGCCAGGACCACGGCGAGCACCGGGCCGAACGCGATCGCACCATCCGTCACGCGGATGATCCTGCCGCAGGGTCAGGAGGTACAGGTGACCGGCGCGCCCGCGGCGGGGGCGGTGCGGTCGCTGACGACCACGCCGTCGACGACAATCCGGCACCGCAGCGCGCCGCTGCCCGACCCCTGCGCGGACAGGCTGTAGAACTCGTCGCGGCCTTCCTCGCTCCTGCGCTCGAAGGTGGTGCTCCACGGCGCCGTCACTTCGGTCTTCTGCATGAGTTCCGAACCCTGCGCAACGTAGGTGACGTTCTGGGCGCCCTCCGCGCCGGAAAGCTCGTAGACGACGGAGTGGATCACGGTGCGCACGGCAGCCACGGCCTGTTCGACCTGTGGCACGGGCGGGCTCTGCACAGGCCTCGACGCCTTCGGAAGCACGTAGCTGGTCAGGGTGACGGCGACGGCCATCACACCCAGCACGACCACGACGGTCCCCAGCGGCTTCAGCCTGCCGGGGGCACCCTGCACCGGCGCCGATGCCGGAGGGGTCGCGGTGGGAACACCCATGGAGAGGTCTTCTCTCGTCCGAGCGCGCTTCCGTCGAGCGCGTCGTCTACTTCTCGCACGAAGGTGACTCCGCGTTAGCCGTTATCGGGAAGAAACCCGATATTCACCCTTTTGGGTGTCCCACTGAGTGGAGAATCCCTGGTTATGAGGAGATCGGCGTAAGCACAGTGAGCCGAACAGCTCACTTTGAGTGATCTCGGCCTAATCGACGAGACCCGCCTCGGCGAGCAGCCCGAGCATCCGCCGCCCCGCCGGCGGGCAGAGATGCGCGTCGGCCGACGACAGCCAGGCGGACTCCGCGATCTCGCGGCCCGGCGCGGGCTCTCCGCGATGGCCGGCGGTGTAACAGGTCATGCGGACGCGTCGGCCGTCCGCGAAACCGTCGGCCTGCTCGTTCAGCACCGCGAAGAAGCGAAAGCTCTGCGGGTCGAGCTCGATGCCGAGCTCCTCCTTGATCTCCCGGCACAGTCCGGCGACGTCGCCCTCGCCCGGCTCACGTTTGCCCCCGGGAAGGTAGAACTTGGCCTTGCCCTTGGTCCGCACCGACAGCAGACGGCGGTCGCGGACGTGGATCCAGGCCAGTGAATCGATCTCTGCTTCGGACACGGCCTGATTCTGTCGTAGGTCAGGGGCATCATGGCAACCGTGTATCGGGAGACGACGGCGCCCGGCGAGCTGGCAGGCATGGTGCGCTGCCTGTGGGAGGACACGGGCACGGCACCGAAGCGGATCGTGCCCGACGGCTGCGTGGACCTGGTGGAGAGCGGCGGCGAGGTCTTCGTCGCCGGGCCGGACACCGCGGCCTGGACCTGGGAGACCGGCGAACGGGCAAAGGGCGTGCGGTTCGCCCCCGGCAGAGCGGGTGACATCCTGGGCCTGGGTGCCGACGAGCTACGCGATCAGCGTGTCCCCCTCGGCGACATGTGGGGCAGGGAAGGCGAACTACTGGCCGAGCGGGTGCTCTCAGGTGCCGCTTCGCTGACCGCCGTCGCCGTGCGGCGCGGAACCGGACGAGCCGACCGGGAGATTTCGGAGCTCATCGCCAGACTGGACAGCGGTGCGCCCCGGGTCTCGGCCGCGCTGGAGAGGTTCACCACCGGCGAGCGGCAGTTGCGGAGGCGGTTCACCCTCGCGGTCGGCTACGGCCCCGCCACGTACCTGCGGGTCACCCGGTTCCAGCGCGCCATCTGCCTCGCGGGAACGGCGCCGGATCTCGCCTCGCTGGCGTTTTCGGCAGGGTACGCCGATCAGGCTCACCTGAGCCGGGACTGCCGGGAGCTCTCCGGGCTGAAAGCGAGTGAGTTCTTCCGTGCCAGGAAGTGAGCGATGTCCACAGTGGACCGGTACAGGTCACGGTAACGCGGGTAGAACTCGTCGTAGACCTCGGCGTCCGCGCCGGGGCGGACGATCTCGGCGACGGGGTTCCAGGCTTCGATATCCGGTTCCCAGCCCAGCGCGACCGAGGCGAGAACGGCGTCTCCGAACGCGGCACCGATGGTTTCCGCGGGGATCTCCTGGTCGATCCGCGCGACGTCGCTGACGATCCGCGTCCACACCCCGCCCTGTGTCCCGCCACCGACGGCGACGAACCGGCCGGTGCCCCCACCGGCCTCTCGCATGGCTTCGAGGTTGTGCCGAACGCCGTACGCGGCGGCTTCCAGGGCCGCGCGGTACAGATCGGCACGATCGTGGGACGTGGTGAGCCCGGCGATGACCCCCCTCGCGTCCGGGTCCGGCACAGGTGTCCGTTCTCCCGCGAAGTACGGCAGCATCAGCAGACCGCGGCTGCCGGCGGGGACCCCGGCCGCCGCCGCGGCCAGTTCCCCGAACTCGCCGCCGACGAGATCCCGCAGCCAATCGGTGATCGCGCCGGAGGTGGCCATCCCCGCGGCGAGCGAGTAGCTGCCGGGGAAGGCACCACGCGTCGTCCACAGCCCCTGCCCGGGGCGGGGATCGGCGAGCATCTGGATCAGGAACATCGTGGTGCCGTACATGAGCATGGTGTCCCCGGGCGCGGTGACCCCGACGCTGGTCGCCTCGGCCCAGGCGTCCACCGTCCCCGCTGTGACCGGGATCCCTTGCGGCAGGCCGGTTTCCGCGGCTGCCTCGGCGGTGACCGAACCGGCGACCTCGGTCGGCCACGCGAGCCTCGGCAGCTCGACGCCGGGGGCGATCGCGGCGGCCCGGTCCGCCGCCCAACGAGCCTCGCGCAGGTCGTACATCGGATCGCATTGGCTCGCCGAATGATGGTCGAGGACGTATTCACCGGTCAAGCGCAGCACGAGGAACGAACTCGCCATCAAGAAGAGCTTCGCCCGCTCGAATACGTCCGGCTCGTTTTTGGCCAGCCAGCGCCATTTCGGCCCGACGGCCTGTGAGCCGAGTGCGCTCCCGCCGCGTTCCACAATGGATTCTTCGCCGAATTCGCGGTTCAATTCCCGGATTTCGTCATAGGCGCGGGTGTCGACACCGTAAAGGATCGCCGGGCGCAAGGGCTTCCCGGAAGCGTCGGCCGGCAACAACACCGGCCCGATCCCGCTGACCGACACTCCGATGATGGGATGATCCCCGGCGCCCGCCGAAAGTTCCCTCACCAGCGCCACGAAGTCCTGCCACCAAACGGTTTCCGCGTCGTGCTCGAACCAGCCGGGATGCGGGCGGGATGTTTCGTGCGGTCGAGCTGCCCGCGCCACCACGGTGCCCCGGGAATCGACGAGGACGGCTTTGGAACTGGAGGTGCCGATGTCGATGCCGAGCACCAGGCCCGGTTCCCGCACGACGCCTCCGAACTCCTCCGCGCGAGTAGCGCGATCAGCGGATGGTAACGATTGTCGGTCAAGCTATTCTTCCCGTGCGAGGGTGTCAACACACCTGCGGAAGGGGAGGTCACGGTGGCCACCATCAACGACGTGGCGGCGAAGGCCGGGGTTTCGACGGCGACCGTGTCGAGAACGCTCAACGGGAAGTCCACTGTGGACCCGGTGCTCGCGGCACGGGTGCAGGCCGCCGCGGCCGAATTGGGATATCACCCGAACGGGCTCGCGAGGAATCTGCGCCGTCAGGAGACCGCGGTACTCGCGCTCATCATCTCCGACGTGGAGAACCCGTTCTTCACCGCGATCGCCCGCGGCGTCGAGGACATCGCGCAGACGGCGGGCTATTCGGTGGTGCTGTGCAACGCCGACGACAACGAGGAGAAGGAGCGGCGCTATATAGACGTCGCCCTCCAGGAGCGGGTCGCCGGCGTGGTGCTCTCCCCCACCGGCCGGGCCACCAACGTCGACCGGCTGACCGAACGCGGCACTCCCGTGGTCGCCGTCGACCGGCCACTGCTGAAGAACACCGGCGACCAGGTGCTGGTCGACACCCGGCTCGCCGCCCGCGACGCCACCCGGCACCTGCTCGATGGTGGATACCGGCGGGTCGCCTGCGTCAGCGGGCCGCCTGGGGTGCGCACGGCCGAAGACCGGCTGGCCGGTTACACCGATGCCGTCGGAGAGGAGAACGCGCTCACCCGGCGGGCCGAGTTCCGCGCCGAGGGCGGCAGGCTCGCCGCGCTCAGCCTGCTCGACGAGCCCGAGCCGCCGGACGCGCTGCTGGTCGGCAACAGCACGATGACGATCGGCGTCCTGGAAGCACTGGCCGCACGCGGTCTGCGATCGGGACAGGACGTGGGGATCGTGTCGTTCGACGACGCGCCGTGGACGACGCTGATCGACCCGCCGCTGACGGTGGTCGCCCAGCCCGCGAACGAGGTGGGCAGGGTCGCCGCCGAGCTGCTGCTCGCCCGGATCGGCGACAGCACGCGCAAGGCCACCACGACCACGCTGCAGGCGAAACTGATCGTGCGCCGGAGTTCACGGCGCGACTGACGCCCGGAGATCCCAGGTGCACGACGTGCCTGGGCGACCGGTTCGCACCGGCCGCCCAGGAACGCCCCACCCCCTTGTTCCCCCCAAGCCGGCCCACACCAGCCGGGTTCTCCGAAGCGGTGGGAAGAAATCGTTTACCTTTCGGAAGGTAAGTTCCCGTTTACCACCTGTCAAGCCGAACTCCTGGACAAGCTCGCCCGATCCGGGCAGACTATGGCGACATTGCCTACTGCGCGTGTTTGATTCCGTGCACTCTGTGTTCATCTCTGGTGAATTCCCCCACGAAACCGAGATGAGACCGCACGAACCCGCACAGACGCGTTACCCTAGGCGCTATGTCCATAGCGCTCGAGAACGTTCTCGCCAAGGCGGGCCTGAAGGTCGACGCCAACGAGTTCCTGAACCTCGTCGAGGACGCGGCGCGGAGACTGACTCCACCGAACCCCGATCCGTCGCACTATTTCTCGGCGGACCAGCGGGCCGCGCTCACCGACGTCGGCCTGGACCTCTCCCCCCGGGGCGAGGACGAGCCGGACTTCCGCGCCCGCACGGTCGCCGCGCACGCCGTACTCGCCGATTCCGCGCTGAGCGTGCTGGAAGCGGCGAAGGCACTGGGCGTGGACGACAGCAGGATCCGGCACCGCCTGAAGGAGGGCAGGCTCACCGGCTGGAAGGACCAGGGCTGGCGACTGCCCGCCTGGCAGTTCGCCGGTTCGGGGGTGCTGCCCGGCCTGGAGGTCGTGCTGCGCGCCGTCCCCGAAGACCAGCCCGCGCTCGTCGTCGCCGCGTTCATGAGCACTCCGCAGGCCGATCTGGTGATCAACGAACACCCCGCCACCCCGCGCCAATGGCTCCTCTCCGGCGGCGACCCCGAGCACGTCGCGAGACTGGTGGCCACACTCGGCTCGCCGTTCTGAGATCCTTGCCCGACGACGGAAAATTTCAGTCGGGGGTAGGCCGTAGGCTGACCCCACCGAGCAAGATCACCCGACAAGGACGGACGACTCCCGAGGTATGGCCCGGCTCCCCCTGCCGCCCGCACGCTCTGTCCTGGTCAAGGAGCTGCACCGCACCAACGACGTGGTGACGGTGCACCCCGGCACCAGGCTGGTCAGGATCTTCACCGCGCACGGCAACCACCCCCAGCAGTGGAATTCGTTCCGCTACACCGGCCCGCTCCCGCACGGCCGGTTCGACCCGCAGACCCCTGGTCGTGGCGGCCGTCCGGTCACCGACCCCGGGAACGGCGTCCTGTACTTCGGTCTCACCGTGCGCACCAGCATCGCGGAGGTCTTCCAGACCACGTCGACGGTCGACCGCAAGTCCCGTGGCCCGCGTCTGGTCGTCGTCCGGCCGACCCGCACGTTGCGGCTGCTGGACCTCGCCGGCCTGTGGCCGACCAGGGTCGGCGCCTCGCAGGAGATCTCCAGCGGCCCGAAGAAGATCACCCAGGCTTGGGCCCGCGCCATCCGCGCCGCCTTCGGTGACCTCGACGGCGTCTGGTACCGGTCGTCCATGGACTCCGGCGGCCCCGCGCTCGCGCTGTGGGACCCGCCCGCCGGGGATTCGCTGCCGGTCGCGCCGGACGTGCTGCTCCCGCTGGACCATCCGGGGCTCGACGTGCCGCTCGGCCGGGTGTGCGAAGAGCTGAACTACACGCTTCTCAGCTGACCTCTCGTGCAATGAAGGGGCCTTTCATAGCAAAATTTGCTATGAAAGGCCCCTTCATTGCAGTCCAGGGACCGAAGATCAGAGGTGACGGCCCCACCACTCCAGCACGGCGTCGAACCGCTGCACCCGATGCCGCGGCAGCCCGGAACGCGTGAGTTCGTGTCCCTCGCCGGGGAACAGCAGGAATTCGGCCGCGACGCCGTTCTGCCGCAGTGCCACGTACATCCGCTGCGCCTGCTCCAGCGGGCAACGCCAGTCCTGCTCGGAGTGCGCGACCATGAACGGGATGTCGATCTTCCCCGCGTAAGTCAGCGGGCTGCGCTTGCGCTGCTCTTCGATGTCGTCGCCGGCGTAGCCCCCGGCGAAGAACCAGCCGATGTCGGAACTGCCGACGAACGAGTCCCAGGCGTTGACCGCGCGCTCGCTCCACGCGGCGCGGAACCGGCCGCCGTGGTGCGCGGCGAGCCAGCTGGTCATGAAGCCGCCGTACGAGCCGCCCATCACGCCGACCCGGTCACCGTCCAGATTCGGCAGCTTGAGCGCTTCGTCCAGCAGTGCCAGCAGATCGTCCGCGTCCACGGTGCCGAGGCCGTGGACGATGCTCCGGCCGTGGCTTTCGCCGTAGCCGGCGGAACCGCGCGGGTTGCCGAGAACGACGGCGTAGCCCGCGGCGGCGAGCACCTGCGCCTCGTCGAAGACCTTCCATTCGTACGCCGCGAACGGTCCACCGTGGACCATCAGGACCACGGGATGCGGCCCGTCCCCTTCGGGCCGGACGACCCAGCCGTGGACCGGGTAGCCGTCCGGGGCGGTCGCGTTCAGTTCCTCCAGCGGCAGGATCCCGTTGTCCCGCAAAGCCTTCGAGTAGTCGGTGAGCACGCGCGGTTCACCGTCCGAAAGCAGAACGACGTCGCCGGAGCTCTCGGGAGTCCCGATCACCGCGACGATCCGTTCGCCGTCGACGGCGAACGACTTCACCGCGGTGCGCTCACCCGCCAGGTGGCGCAGAGACTTCAGCTCGGCCAGTTCGGCGTCGAGCGGAACGGCACGTAGCTCGGCGGCACCTCGGGTGCTGACCACGACGAGGACCTCGTCGCCGACGACGACCGGAGGCCCCGCGGCGTTGTCGCAATCCACCGTTTCGACGTCGGTCAGCCGGCGCGGGGACGAGGGCTCGTCACCGGAGGGCCACGGCGCCCGCCAGAGCCCGGTGTTGCGGGCGACGTCCTCCAGACCGGGGAATTCGTTGCCGTAGAACAGGATCGAGCCGTCAGGGGCGACGACCGGCCGGTCCGCTGTGCCCATGGTCCGGACCAGAAGCCGGGGTTCGCCACCGCCCGCGGGCACGGCGTAGACATCCGTACGGACGGTGTCCTCAGCGGCCCAGTCACGCGGGCCGGTGAACAGGACCTGCTCGCCGTCGACCGTCCACGAGGGATGGTCGACGTCGGCCCGGTCGTCGGTCAGCGGCGTGAGCTCGGCAGGCGGCTCCTCGTCCAACGCGGCGACGGCGTCCACGATGAACAGACGCTGTGGACGGTCGTTGAGGAAATCCACGTCGTCGACGCGGTAGAAGAGGTTCGTGATGTGCCGCGGCGCTTCTTCGCCCGGCTCCGGCGTTTCGCCGTCCGCGTTCTCGCTGCCGTAGCGGCCCGGCTCGGGCACACGGGCGACGAAGGCGATCCGGCGGGAATCGGGTGCCCAGACCGGGGCACCCGCGCCGAGGGGCAGGCCGGTGATCCGCTTCGCGTCGCCACCGGCCGCGGGCATCACGTGCACCTGCGGCTTGGCCGCACGCCCGGAGCCCTCTCCCGCCCGGAGGAACGCGACCCATCGGCCGTCCGGCGAGATGGCGGGGGCGGAGTCCTTGGTCCCGTGGGTCCAGGCCCGTTCTCCGCCGCCACCCGGATCGACTCTGCGCAGGGCTCCGCGGTAGCTGTTCGTCTTCAGATCAGGCCTGCTCACCGCGGTGAGCAGCAGGTCGCCGTGCAGCGCGAGGATGCCGGGGACCGTCAGGGCTTCGATGTCAACGGGACGCACGGCCCCGACGGTACCCGATCCTTAGCAGCTCTAACTACTGATTGAAGACTCCTGCTCAGCGGCTTCCAGCTTCTTCGCCTTCGCGAGGCTGGCCACCGTCGTCACGGTCAGGACCACGACGATGACGCCCAGGGAGACCCAGTTGTTGATGTCCAGCCAGTCCGGGACGACGTGGTACTCGTGCAGCGCGTGCAGGAACAGCTTGGCGCCGATGAAGGCGAGGATCACCGCGAGACCGTAGGACAGGTACACCAGCTTGGTGACCAGGCCACCGAGCAGGAAGTACAGCTGGCGCAGGCCCATCAGCGCGAACGCGTTGGCGGTGAAGACCAGGAAGGCCTCCTGCGTGATACCGAAGATCGCGGGGATCGAGTCGACCGCGAACAGCAGGTCCGCGCTGCCGATCGCGACGATCACCAGGAACATCGGGGTGATCCAGCGCTTGCCGTCCTTCTTCACGAAGGACTTGTGGCCGTGCCACTCGTCGGTGACGGGGAAGAGCTTGCGCACCCAGCGGGTGAGCGCGTTCTCCTCGTATTCCTCTTCTTCGTCCTTGTTGCGGACCATGCTGATCGCGGTCCAGATGAGGACGGCGCCGAAGAGGAAGAAGACCCAGACGAACTGCGCGATCAGCGCGGCGCCCACGGCGATGAACACGCTTCGCATGGCGAGCGCGAGCAGGATGCCGATCAGCAGCACCCGGTGCTGGTGGATCGCGGGCACCTTGAACGACGTCATGATGATCATGAAGATGAACAGGTTGTCGACGCTCAGCGAGTACTCGGTGATATACCCGGTGAAGAACTGGACCCCCGGGTCATGTCCGGCGAACACCCAGACGCCGACGCCGAACGCGACGGCCACGGCGATGTAGAAGATGACCCACCTGGCGGCTTCGCCGGTGGTGACCTCATGCGGCTTGCGATCGACGATGACCAGGTCGAGTGCGATCAGCGCGAGCAGACCGCCGACCGTGGCGATCCATAGCCACAGGGGAACAGACATGTAACCAACCCTCCGGAAAGTGCACAGCAGCAACTAACCGGAGGTCTCTTCCGCCGGTGCGAAACCGGCCGACGGTGCCGGGGGCCTGCGAAGACCACCGTGCTGACGACACCGCCGCGAAGGAATACTCCCCTCACAGCTGGTCCAGTCTGACCTGTCTGTACGCATGACGCCAGTTAAGGTTGCCCTTGTCACCAAGATGATGGCGTAACTCCCGTCACACCCACCTCTTCTCGCTCCTTGAGTACCCGTTCCGGTGGCGGCTTAACGGCACGCTTGTGTGGTCCGTGTGTGCCGGGGAAGCGGTTCTCAGCTTCAGTGAAATACGGTCATTCCGTGCCCCGAATCCCGCTCCCTCGCACGCGAGGCGCGAAACTCACCGCGCTCGCCGCGGTCGTGGTGGTCCTGGCCGCCGCGGCCGTCGTGTGGACGAACGGCGAACCCGCCCCGTCCGCGGTCAGAACCCAGGACGCGACCCTCGACCTGCCCGAAACCCCGGGCTCGTCCGAGGTCGTGAAGATCGACACGACCACGTATCTGCCCGAACAGACCCCGGCTCCGGCCGTCCTGCTCGCCCACGGTTTCGGCGGTGACAAGAACAGTGTCGCCACCGAAGCCCGCGAACTCGCCGACAAGGGTTTCGTCGTGCTGACCTGGTCCGCGCGCGGTTTCGGCCGCAGCACCGGGAAGATCGCGCTGAACGACCCCGACCGGGAGGTCGCCGACGCCAAGAAGCTGATCGACGGTCTGGCCGCCCGGCCCGAGGTCCTCAGCGAGAACGGCGACCCGAAGGTGGCCGTGTCCGGCGCTTCGTACGGCGGCGCGCTTTCCCTGCTGCTCGCCGGGACCGACAAGCGGGTCGACGCGATCGCGCCGGTGATCACCTACAACGATCTCGCGCAAGGCCTCTTCCCGAACGCCGCCGCTCCGGCCGCGCCGAACGCCACGACCCCGGCCGCCGGCGCGTTCACCGCGGACGGCGTCTTCAAGAAGTCGTGGGCGGGCATCTTCTTCTCCGCCGGTTCCGGCGCGGCGCAGAGCGGCTCCCCCGCCAACGACGCGCCCGAAGCCGGTGACGAGACGAGCGAATCCGGTGCGGCACAGGGCACGGGCGCGGCGGGGGCCGCGGCGCAGTCGCTGCCGCTCGGCGGCCAGAACGGGCAGCGGCCACCGTCCGGCCCGGCCGACCCTTGTGGACGGTTCACCGCCGAGGTCTGCCAGGCCTACACCGAGCTCGCCACCACGGGGAAGGCGAGCCAGAAGACCGTCGACCTGCTCCGCCGGGTGTCCCCCGCGTCCGTGACGGACAAGATCACCGTGCCGACCCTGCTGGTACAGGGCGAAAGTGACACGCTGTTCGGGTTGGACCAGTCCGACGCGACCGCCCGGCAGATCACCGCGGCGGGTGGCAAGGTCCGCACGATCTGGTACACCGGCGGCCACGACGGCGGGAAGCCCGGGCAGAAACTGCGCGCGCAGATCGCCGACTTCCTCAAGTTCTCCCTCACCGGGCAGGGCACCGATGCCGGTACCGGGTTCAGCTACGACATCCAGGGCACGCTGCGGGCCAACGGCGCCCCCTCGGTCCGGACGGTCACCGCACCGGCGTACCCGGGAGCGACCGGGGACGCCACCGAGCGGCGGCAGTTCACCCTGGCGGGCCCGGCCCAGCCGGTCGTGCGGCCCGCCGGCGGCAATCCCGCCGCGGTGAGCGGGATCCCCGGCTTGAACGGAGCGGTTGCGGGTTCGTCCCGGCTTTCCGGCCTGTTCAGCCTGGACCCGCCGGGGCAGGCCGCGCAGTTCGCGACACCGCCGCTCGACGCGCAGACGATCGCGGCCGGTTCGTCGACAGTCCGGCTGCAGGTCTCGGCCGATCCGTCCGCCGCGGCTCCCCAGAAGGAAGCCGTCCTGTTCGCGAAGCTCTACGACGTCAACTCGGAAGGTGTCCGGACACTTCCGGCCAACGCCGTCGCGCCCTTCCGCGTCTCGGGCCTTCCTGCCGACGGCAGCCCGGTCGAGGTGACGGTGACCCTGCCGGGCATCGTGCGGCCCTTGGAGGCCGGGCACACGCTTCGGCTGGTCGTCGGCACGACGGACCAGGCGTTCGCGACGCCGGTCGAGCCCGCCGTGTTCCGCATCGGGCTGGCGGACGGCGGACGGCTCGGTGTGCCGGTCGTTCCCGGCAACTCGGTCGGCGCGGGCGCGCCCACCGCGCAGTTGCTCGGGATCGCCGGAACGCTGCTCGCGGGGATCGCGATCACCGTGATCGCCGCGTTCCGCCGCCGCCGTGCCCACGACGTCGACGAGAGCCTGGCGAGGACGCCGCTCGTGATCGAAGGTCTGCGCAAGGCCTACGCGGGCGGGTTCGTCGCGGTGAAGGATCTGTCGTTCCGCGTCGAACCCGGCCAGGTGCTCGGCCTGCTCGGGCCGAACGGCGCGGGCAAGACGACGACCCTGCGCATGCTGATGGGGCTCATCACGCCGACCGCGGGCACCATCCGCGTATTCGGCCACCTGATCGCGCCCGGCGCGCCGGTGCTGTCCCGGATCGGGTCCTTTGTGGAGGGTTCCGGCTTCCTGCCGCATCTGTCCGGCAAGGAGAATCTGGAGCTGTACTGGGCGAGCACGGGCCGCCCGAGGGACAAGGCGCATTTCGCCGAGGCACTGGAGATCGCGGGGCTCGGCGACGCGGTGAACCGGCGGGTCCGCACCTACAGCCAGGGCATGCGGCAACGGCTCGCGATCGCGCAGGCGATGCTCGGCCTGCCGGAGCTGATGGTGCTCGACGAACCGACCAACGGGCTCGACCCGCCACAGATCCACCAGATGCGTGAGGTGCTCCAGCGCTACGCGGCGACCGGGCGCACCGTGGTGGTCTCGAGCCACCTGCTGGCCGAGGTCGAGCAGACCTGTACGCACGTGGTCGTGATGCACCGCGGCATGCTGGTCGCCTCGGGTGAGGTCGGCGAACTGGCCGCGTCCAGCGGCGAGGCGACGTTCCGCGTCGACAAGCCCGCCGAAGCGGCCGAAGCGCTGCGGAAGGTCGGCGGCGTTTCCGGCGTCGATGTCGACGGCGAACTGGTCCACGCGGATCTCGACGGTCTCGCGCGCGCCGAGGCGGTCGCCGTCCTGGTGCGGGCCGGGGTCGCGGTCGAGCAGGCCGGGCCGCGGCGCCGTCTGGAAGACGCGTTCCTGCAGCTGGTCGGAGAGGACTCGAAGGGTGAGTAAGACCAATGGTTCCGGCCCGGCGACCCGGGCGGATCACGGCGTGCACACCGATCCGGCGGCCCTGCTGGAGCTGACCGAGGTCGCGTCGCACGAACCGACCGAGGTCGGCCCCGACGGGGCGGTGGCGGGGTACCGCGCCGACCGGACACTGCGGCTCGGCGTCGAACTGAAGCGGCAGCTCAAACGGCGGCGGACCCAGCTGATGCTGGGGTTCGCCGCGCTGCTGCCGTTCATCCTGGTGATCGCGTTCGAGATCGGGCAGGCCAACCCGAACCGCCGCAGCGGCGGCTTCGTCGACCTGGCCACCGCGAGCGCGCCGAACTTCGTGGTGCTCGCGCTGTTCGTCTCCGGGACGTTCCTGCTCCCGATGATCGTGGCGTTGTTCTACGGCGACACGATCGCGAGCGAGGCGTCCTGGTCGAGCCTGAAGTACCTGCTCGCGATGCCGGTCCCCCGGCATCGGGTGCTGCGGCAGAAGGCGATCGTCTCGGGCATCCTGTCCGCGGTCGCGCTGATCCTGTTACCGCTGGTTTCGCTGGTGGTCGGCGTCATCTGGTACGGCGCGGGCGACGCCATCAGCCCGACCGGGGACGCGGTGTCGTTCGGCGACAGTCTCATAGCCATGGGGCTCGCGACGATCTACATCATCCTGCAGCTGGCGTGGGTGGCCGGTCTGGCGATGCTGCTCTCGGTCGCCACCGATGCCCCGCTGGGCGCCGTCGGCGGGGCGGTGATCGTCGCGATCGTCTCGCAGATCCTCGACCAGATCACCGCGCTGGAAGGGCTGCGCGACTACCTTCCGACGCATTTCGCCTTCTCGTGGATGGACCTGATCTCGACCGACATCGACTGGACGAACATGGCCAACGGCATGCTGTCCGCGGCGTTGTACGGCACGGTGTTCTTCCTTCTGGCGGGCCGCCGGTTCGCGACGAAGGACATCACCAGCTGAGAGCGTTTCCGTACCGGAAAATCACCGGGGTCCACTGGGAAGACGAAATCCTCTTCCCTGGTGGGCCCCGGTTTTCACTGGCCGTGGCGACCTTCACCCATTAGCGCCGGTAATCGGTGTTTCATGCGCATGAGAACATTGATTTTCGGATCATCGACTCATTGGGTGAAAACCTCGAATTCATCTTCGGAGACCTCCGGGAAATCCTTATCTTCAGTGGAAAGGTGCCGACGCGAGCGGAAAGCGGGGATGTCACCATGACCCAGTCAGTCGAGACCCCGGTCCAAGAATTCTCTCTTGATTGGACCATGACCGCAGGCAAGGGCGGCCGGGTCGGATTCGCCGTCTCGGGCCAGGTAACGCTTCTCGACAACAATCGGTTCTACAAGATCGACGGGGTCCTCTACATCTCCGAGGGCAGCGCCTACTGCCGCGAAATCGGCAATCCGCATCTTTTCGTCCGGCGCAACGGCGTCGAGGAGAGCGGCAGGCAGTGGGGCTGGGAAACGATCTGCAACCGCAAGTCCTGTTCCAGGCTGTGTTCGATGGACGCCTACTTCGTGCGCACCGGCTACTGGGCGCCCGCCGACCGCGCCATCCAGCTCAGCATCGGCGCCGAAACCGGCTGGAACCGCAAGCGGTCCTTCAGCCCGACGGTCACCGTGCGCCTCCGGGACTGAGCGGTGGCTCCCCGGCTGAGGTTCTCCGGCTAAGTTTCGGCCGGAGGCTCGGGTTCGCGGAGGCGGACCGCTGATCTGGCTGGGTGAGTGGACAACTCCACGCCGCGGCCCGGCTGCGGCAACCCGAAAGCGCGATCAGCGGTCCACTGTAGATCCTCGCGGGCTCGGGTACGGTCGAGGCCATGGCCACCTCCTCGATCCGTGTGGACGACGAAGGCGGGATCGCCGTCGTCACCCTTCAGCACGGCAAGGCGAACACCCTCGACACCGAGTTCTGCCAGGAACTGGTCGTCCGGCTCGAAGACGTCCAGCTCGGCGGCCATCGCGGTGTCGTGCTGACCGGGACCGGCGGCATCTTCTCGGCGGGTGTCGACCTGCGGCGTGTTCACGACGGCGGCGCGGACTATCTCGAGGACTTCCTGCCGGCGCTGTCGGACGCGTTCCTCTCGGTCTTCGGTTTCCCCGGCCCGGTGATCGCGGCCGTCAACGGGCACGCGATCGCCGGCGGGGCGGTGCTCGCCGCCGCCTGCGACCGCCGCGTCCTCGCCGACGGCCCCGGCCGGATCGGGATCACCGAGCTGCTCGTCGGCGTGCCGTTCCCGTTGGCGGCGCTGGAGATCCTGCGGTCCGGGTTCGGCGCCGACGTCCTCGCCGAACTCGCGTTCCTCGGCGAGACCCATCTGCCCGCGGACGCGCTCCGGCTCGGCCTGGTGAACGAGGTGACCGCGCCCGGGAACGTCGTCGAGCGGGCGGTGGAGGTGGCCAGGAAGCTCGCCGAGATCCCGGCGGCCGCGTACGCGCACACGAAGGCGCAGCTGCACCGGCCGTTCCACGAGCGCATCGCCGAACACCGCACCGGCGACGACGCCCACGTCCTCGATCTGTGGAGCTCCCCCGAAGCCCTCGCGGCCATCAAGGCCTACGTCGACCGGGTGCTCAGCGGCCGGGCCTGATCTTCGGGCTCGACCGGATAGGCGATTGCCCACCGGCGGGGACTCTGTGAGTATCCGACCGCTCAACAGGTCCCGATGGGGAGGGCATGGATGCGGAAGCTCACGGCCGCGTGGCCGGTTCTGGCGATCACCGTTCTCGCACTGGCCGGGCTGACCCCGGCGGCGCAGGCGGCACCCGGAGACATCGAGGACGCGCTCGGGCGGATACCCGGGCTGACCGTCGTCTCGGAGAATCCGGCGCCGACCGGGTACCGGTTCTTCAAACTCAGCTACACCCAGCCGGTCGACCACCGCAGGCCGGACCGCGGCACCTTCCAGCAGCGGTTCACGTTGCTGCACAAGGAATTCCGGTCGCCGACCGTGGTGTACACGAGCGGGTACAACGTCTCGCAAGCGCCCAATCGCTCGGAGCCGACACAGATCGTCGACGGCAACCAGCTGTCCATGGAGTACCGGTTCTTCACTCCCTCCCGGCCGGACCGTCCGGACTGGGGCAAGCAGCTGACGATCTGGCAGGCGGCCGCCGATCAGCACCGCGCGGTCGAGGCGTTCAAGCGGATCTATCCGGGCAAGTGGCTCGCGACCGGCGGCAGCAAGGGCGGCATGACGGCGACCTACTTCCGTAGGTTTTTCCCGGACGACGTCGACGCGACGATCCCGTACGTCGCGCCCAACGACGTCATCAACGCGCACGACCGCTACAACCGGTTCCTGGCGAACGTCGGCGACGATCCGGCCTGCCGGTCGGCGCTGAAGGCGATCCAGCGTGACGTGCTGACCCGGCGTCCCGAGTTCGCGGCGCTCGCCGCCGCCGACGCGGCCAAGAACGGCTACACGTTCAAGACCGTCGGCTCGGCGGACGTGTCACTGGAGATCTCCGTGATCGACTCGTACTTCGCCTTCTGGCAGTACCAGAGGCAGTCCGACTGCGCGACGATCCCGAAGGCGGGTGCTCCGGCGGCGGAGATCTACGCCTGGTTCGAACGCGTCGAAAGCCTGAACACCTACTCCGACCAGAACCTCGAGGTCTACGTCCCGTACTACTTCCAGGCGGCCTACCAGCTCGGCGCCCCCGAATCCTACGAAGGATATCTGCGGGATCTACTGCGCTACCCGGGCTCCAACGTGTCGCGGACGTTCGTGCCGGAATCGGTCGACATCCCGCGGTTCGACCACCTGGCGATGCCGGACATCGACTTCTGGGTGAAGTCTCAGGGGAAGCGGCTGATGTTCGTCTACGGCGGGAACGACCCGTGGAGTGCGGAGCCGTTCAGGCTCGGCTTCGGCACGAAGGACTCCTACAGCTACACGGTGCCGGGCGGGAACCACGGCGCCCGGATCTCGCAGCTTCCCGCGGCCCAGGCCGCCGAAGCGACGAACACCGTGCGGCGGTGGGCCGGTCTGCCTCCGGTCTCGCCGGGCGTCAGCACGCGTTCGGTGCCCGCCGGGTTCCCGGACTTCGATGCCGACCTGACCATGCTGGAGCGCCGTCGCCTCTGACCCCCTCACGCGTTTCGTCCTCTGAATGCGGTACTTGCACACGCAAGGATCGCAACCAGAGGACGAAACGCGGCTATTTGATGCCGGCCGCGTCCATGCCCCGGAGCTCCTTCTTGAGGTCCGCGACCTCGTCCCGCAGCCGGGCGGCCA
>NZ_JBWKEC010000028.1:0-105063 GCF_056435645.1 Amycolatopsis sp. NPDC043889 | reverse complement strand
TTTTCTCGGGGAGGGTGGAGGGGGGGTGGGGGGGGGGAGGGGGGGGGAGGGGGGGGGGGGGGGGGGGTTTTTGGGTCCCCACCCAAACCCCCCCCCCACGACCCCCTCATGAAATCGCCCATCCGGGCATCAATCAGACATTGAGTCAGCGAAAAGTGTCCTTTGTGGACACTCAGGGGCACAGTCGGCTCCGATCGGCCAGTCCAGAACCACGGCCACGAAGGCCGCCTCTGCCTTGAGTCAGCGAAGGGGTCCTTCACCACAGAGGCTCGGTCACGCCACATTTGCCTTACCCCTCAATATCAACGACAGCGGACGCGGCGGAGCCGCGGATCAGGACCTTGTCATCGAAGCCCCCAGAGATGCCCTGGACGATGAACCGGATGGGCGGCTCCACCGCAAGCAGGCAGGAAAGAGCCGTCTAAAGCCGAACCCTTCAGATCCGGACGACACGCTCGGAAGCCCAAGTCTCGTAGCTACGAAACCGGTCACGGCCGGCAGCCATCTCGACCGCGCCGCGGAGCTCCTGCCGCACGAAGCGCACTCGAACCTGCGACGCACCCGACTTTCGGCACAGCAGTGAAAACGGAGACGAAATGGAGCCCAACAGGGCAAAATCAAATGTGAACAACGCTCACATAACGTGCCATATCGGCAGGTCAGTAGCTATTTTGATCTTGAGCCGCCAAGGGGGCTCGAACCCCTGACCTTCTGTTTACAAGACAGATGCTCTACCAGCTGAGCTATAGCGGCCGTGCCCAGGGCAGCCCGGGCATGGCCAGTATATCGGCGCCCGTTCAGCCGTCCGCAGGGCGCACCCAGGGCTCTCCGGCGACGGTCCGGAAGGCGTGCGCGAACGTCACGGCGGTCCCCGGATCGCGGCGGTCGGCGGCGTAGTACCAGTTCATCCGGACGGCTTGCGGGGTCACTTCGAGGACGCCGGGGCCATGCGAGTCGAGCTCGACGAAGCGCACGTGCGGGTTCAGCACGCGGATCGCGGCCTCCACCTTCAGCGAGCCGGTCCGCGGCGGGACTCCGAGCTGCTCGTCGATGTTGTCCGAGGTGACCGACGGGCAGACGAACTCCACGGCGACGCTCGTCCCGTCCCTCGGCACGTCGTTCGCCCACGACGAGTGGACGTCGCCGGTCAGGAACACCGTGTTGCCCCGGCCCTGTGCCGCGATGGTGTCGAGGACCCGGCGACGGTCGGCGGCGCAGCCGTCCCACTGGTCGGTGTTCACCGTGGTCGGCTGGCCGTCGAGCAGATCGTCGAGCGCGAGCCGTTCGCGGGTGGGCAGTGCGGGGATCTTGATCGGCGTGACCATCACCGAGTTCCCGATCAGATTCCAGGACGCGGTCCCGCGCGCGAGGCCGTCCGGGAACCACCGCCGTTGCCCGGCGCCGAGGATGGCGCCCTCCACCGAAACCTGGCCGGGCTGCCGGGTCCGGTACGTCCACAGGTCCAGCATGGTGATGTCGGCCCGCTTTTCGAAGCTCCAGCCCGAACTTCAGCCGCCGGTACAGCCGGTCGCCGCGGTTGCCGCACCGGCATCCATTCGAAGTACGCCTGGTGCGCGGCCCGCATCCGGTCGTGCCAGCGTCCCTCGGTCGCCGGATCGTGTGACGACGACCCGCCGGACCAAGCGTTGTCGGCGGCCTCGTGGTCGTCCCAGGTCGCGACCATCGGGTGACGGGCGTGCAGCCGTCGGAGGTGTTCGTCGGTCTTGTACATCGCGTGGCGTTGCCGGTAGTCCCCCAGGGTGATCAACTCGTTGGGCGGTACCGAAGGCCGGAGATCACCCGCAGGGTTGGGATTCCCTTCGTAGAGGTAGTCACCCAGGTGAATGAAGGCGTCCAGATCGTCGCGGTCGGCCAGGTAGCCGTAGGGGGCGAAGTGACCGACAGCCCAGTTGGCGCACGAGACCACGCCGAGTCTCAGGCTCGCGAGGTCCTCGTCGTGCGCAGGCGCGGTGCGTGTGCGCCCGGACGGCGAGACCTTCCCCTGAGCCGTGAAGCGGTACCAATACTCCGTCGACGCGCACAGCCCGCCCGCCGTCACCTTCACCGTATGGTCGCGTTCCGGCGCCGTCCGGACGTGACCGCGAGCGACGACGCGCGCGAATCCGGCGTCTTCGGCCACCTCCCACCGGACGTCCGCCGTCACCCCTTTTCCGGATCCCGGAACCGCGTCCGGCGACGGCGTGACACGGGTCCAGAGGAGGACCGAATCGGGCATCGGATCGCCCGACGCCACCCCATGCGCGAAAACCGGGGCCTCCGCCCCGCTAGATGCCCCCGAAAGGGTGAATGTCGCCGCTGTTCCGGCGGCGGTGACCCCGGCCGCGCGAAGAACGGATCGCCTGCTCACGGAGGACGCCATGGCATGCAGTGTGCCGTAAACCGGCGTGCCCGCGACGATCTTCCTCCGACGTGGTGGACGCCACTTCGGGTTTCCTGCAACGGTCGAGGCACCGGCCCCGATGCTCCTCGGGAAAGTCCCTCGAACCAGAGTGAGGAGGTGGATCGATCATGAAGATCAACGAGCACACCAAGGGAGCCCAGCGCGGCGAACGCGGTGCCGAAAAGAACCAGGACGAAACACCCGAACGTGGCGAATGGCTGCTGGAAGCGCCGCGCCAGCGTGACGGAGAGCGATCGATCCCCCAGGCTCGCTCGCACCGGCCGAATCTGCTGCGCCGCCGCGCCTGGCAGATCCTCGAGGCGCCGACGGCGGAGCAGCCCGCCGTCGAGACCGACGAGGCTATGGGCCCGAAGCCGCCCGACGACTCGACGGTCAACTTCGTCCTGGACCTCGCCCTGCGTATCGGCGAGGTCCAGATGTCGAGTGGCGCCGGCGCCTCCGACGTCACGGCGACGATCATCGCGCTGACCTCCGCGCTCGGCCTCCCGCACTGCGAGGTCGACGTGATCTTCACGTCGATCACGGTGACCTGCCACCGCGGCACCGACATGGCCCCGGTCACGGCGCTGCGCGTGGTCCGCTCGCGCAGCCTCGACTACACGCGGCTCACCCAGACCGAGACGCTGGTCCGCCGGATCGTCCGCGGCAACATCGGCGCCGAAGAGGCCCAGCAGGAACTCCAGCGGATCACCACCGCGCCACACCCGTACCCCCGCTGGGTGGCCACGGCCGCCTGGGGTGGGCTGGCCGCGTTCATCACCCTGATCCTCGGCGGCAGCCTCGACGTCGCCCTGGTCGCGCTGGTGATCAGCGCGGTCATCGACCGCCTCGGCCGCTTCCTCAACCGCTTCGCGCTGCCGTTCTTCTTCCAGCAGGTGGTCGGCGGCCTGGTCGCGACCCTGTCCGCGATGGCCATAGTCAGCAGCAACCTGCTCACCACGGACAAACCCACGCTGGTCGTCGCGGCGGCCGTCACCGTGCTGCTGTCCGGTCTCTCCACGGTTTCCGCCGTGCAGGACGCCATCACCGGCTATTACGTCACGGCGGCCGGGCGCACGATGGAAACCGCGCTGATGAGTGCCGGACTGATCGCGGGCGTGGTGCTCGCGCTGAAGATCGCGGTGCTGCTCGGTCTCCCGCTGACGCCGCTGCCCGAGGTCGTCTCGTCGACGCCGCAGGACCTGCCGATCATCATCCTCGGCAGCGTCGGCGCGTCGGCCTGCTTCGCGCTGGCCTCGTACTCGACGCTGCGCGCGATGATCGTCGCGGGAGCGGCGGGCGCCATCGGCGGCGCGGTCTACGGCGCCTTGATGCTGACCGACTTCCAGGCCGTCAGTTCGTCCGCCGTCGCCGCCACGCTGGTCGGTTTCTGCGGCGGCGTGCTGGCCAGGCGGCTCAAGGTGACGCCTCTCGTGGTGGCTGTGTCCGGCATCACGCCCCTTCTCCCCGGCCTCTCCACCTATCGTGGTCTATACCAATTGGGCGTCGAGCCCGGCGGGAACATCTCGACGCTGATGACCGCGGTCGCGATCGGGCTTGCCCTGGCAGCGGGTGTGGTACTCGGCGAATACCTGGCGCAGCCGGTGCGCACGGGGCTCGGCAGGCTCGAACGCAAGTTCGCCGGGCCGAGGATGGCGGGCCCGATGGAACCCGCCGAACGACGCTTGGAGTGACCGCTCGGCGACCGGCCGTGGCCTCCTCGCGCGATAGGGTTTCCGCTTAGGGCAGCGACCCGCGAATCGAGGGAGCGGCTGGTGGACGAAGTGATTGCCGAGACGAGCAGAACGGCCTCCGCGGATTTCGTGGTGGTGGCGAACCGGCTCCCGGTGGACCTCGAACGGACCGCCGACGGAAGCAGGCGCTGGACGGCGAGCCCTGGCGGGCTGGTGTCCGCGCTCGAACCTTTCCTGCGGTCACGCAAGGGAGCCTGGGTCGGGTGGCCGGGTGTGCCCGACGTCGACGTCGAGGAGTTCGACGACGACGGCCTGGTCCTGCACCCGGTCTCCCTGACGTCGGACGACGTCCGCGACTACTACGAGGGCTTCTCCAACGCGACGCTCTGGCCCCTGTACCACGACGTGGTGGCACGGCCGGTGTTCGACCGGAGCTGGTGGGAGTCCTACGTCCGGGTGAACCGGCGCTTCGCCGAGGCGAGCGCCAAGGTCGCCGCCGAGGGCGCGACCGTGTGGATCCAGGACTACCAGCTGCAGCTGGTCCCGGCGATGCTCCGCGAACTGCGTCCCGACCTCCGGATCGGGTTCTTCCTGCACATCCCGTTTCCCCCGGTCGAGTTGTTCATGCAGATGCCGTGGCGGACCGAGATCGTCCGCGGCCTGGTCGGGGCCGACCTCGTCGGGTTCCACCGGCCGGGTGGCGCGCAGAACTTCCTCTGGCTGGCGCGGCAGCTGGCAGGCCTCGAGTCCAGCCGCGGCGCGGTCGGCATCCGCACCCGCCCCGGCCTGATGCAGGTCGGCGACCGCACGGTGCGGGTCGGCGCGTTCCCGATCTCCATCGACGCCATCGGCCTCGACAGACTCGCCAAGACCAAGGGCGTCGCCGAACGCGCCGCCCAGCTGCGGCGCGACCTGGGCAATCCGAAGAAGGTCCTGCTCGGCGTCGACCGGCTCGACTACACCAAGGGCATCGACCTGCGGTTGCAGGCGCTGCACGAGTTGCTGCACGAAGGCCGCGTCCGCCCGGAGGACGTCACGTTCGTCCAGCTGGCCACCCCGAGCCGTGAGCGCGTCGAGCACTACCAGCGGATGCGCGGCGACATCGAGCAGATGGTCGGGCGGATCAACGGCGAATTCGCCCGCGTGGGTCACCCGGTCGTGCATTATCTGCACCAGTCCGTGAACCGGACTGAGCTGGCCGCGTTCTTCTCCGCGGCCGACGTCATGGTGGTCACTCCCCTGCGTGACGGGATGAACCTCGTCTGCAAGGAGTACGTCGCCTGCCGCCACGACCTGGGCGGCGCGCTCGTGCTTTCGGAGTTCGCCGGCGCCGCGGCGGAGCTCACCAGCGCGCTCCTGGTCAACCCGCATGACCTGGACGGGGTGAAGAACGCCTTGGAGACTGCCATTACGCTCGACCCCGCAGAGGGACGCCGCCGTATGCGCGCCATGCGTCGACAGGTCCTCACGCATGACGTCGACCGCTGGGCGCGCTCGTTCCTCCAAGCGCTCGGTGCCGAACCGGCCGACTGATTCCCCCAACCCCGCTACGTTCCCGAGGAGAAATCGTTGACCGCCGAGGCACTGCCCGCCGAGCTGCGGCGCGCGATCGTCCAGGTCGCGCGCACCCCGCGGTTGCTGGTCGCCTGCGACTACGACGGCACGCTGGCTCCGATCACGGCCAATCCGGACGAAGCCCGGCCGCTGCCGGAATCGGTAGGCGCGCTCAGGTCGCTGGCCGGCCTGCACGAGACGACCACCGCCGTCATCTCCGGCCGCGCGCTGCGTGATCTCGCCACCCTGTCCCGTCTCCCGGCCGAGGTGAACCTGGTCGGCAGCCACGGGTCCGAATTCGACATCGGCTTCATCCACGCGCTCGACGACAAGGCCCGCGAGCTGCACAGACGACTCGAAGCCGAGCTGGAGAACCTGGTGCTCGACGTACCGGGCGTCTCGCTCGAGGTCAAGCCCGCGAGCATCGCGGTGCACGTCCGCCGCGCCGAGCACGAGGCGGGCCGCCGGGTCCTGCGCGACGTCCACAATGGACCCGCGCAGTGGGAGGGCGTGTCCACGACCGACGGCAAGGAGGTCGTCGAGCTCGCGGTCGTCCAGACGGACAAGGGCCGCGCGCTGGACACCCTGCGCCACCAGGTCGGCGCGACGGCCGCGGTCTTCCTCGGCGACGACGTCACCGACGAGAAGGCGTTCGCCCGGCTCTCCGGCCCGGACCTCGGCGTGAAGGTCGGCGACGGCGAAAGCCTCGCGCAATACCGGGTCCCGGACACCGTCGACGTCGCGATGGCGCTCGCCTTCCTCCTCGAAGAGCGGCGTAACTGGCTGTACGGCGAGCAGGCGCCGCCGATCGAGCGGCTTTCCATGCTGGCCAACGAACGTTCGGTCGCGCTGGTCACGCCGGACGCCCGGCTGACCTGGCTGTGCCATCCCGGGCCCGACGCGCCCGCGATCTTCGCGGACCTGCTCGGCGGGGCCGGCGCCGGACACTTCTCGATCAAGCCGCACCGCAACGGCCTGCCGCTCGGGCAGCGCTACCTGCCGAACACGATGACGGTCGAGACCCGCTGGTCGCGGCTGCTCGTCACCGACTACCTCGAGCCGGAGAGCCCCGCGCACCGCACGGATCTCGTCCGGGTGATCTCGGGTGAGGCGGCGGCGGAGATCGTGTTCGCGCCGCGGCCCGAATTCGGTGGTGTGCCGGTGAAGCTGGTCGCCCAGGGCGATGGGATCCTGGTGCAGGGCACCTCGGAACCGTTCGCGCTGCGCTCGCCGGGCGTGGAGTGGGAGATCACCTCCGACGGCATGAACGACACCGCGACGGCGCTCGTCACCCCGACCCCGGACAACCCCGTGGTACTCGAACTCCGTTGCGGCACCTCGGACCTCGGCGCGCACGAACTGTCCGAAGTGGATCGGCGGGCCCGTGCGGGCGAGTACTGGAGCACCTGGGCGCGGACGCTCAAACTGCCCGGCGTCCAGACCGACCTCGTCGGCCGCTCGGCGCTCACGCTACGCGGGCTGGTGAACACCGACACCGGCGGCGTGCTCGCGGCGGCGACGTCCTCGCTGCCGGAGGAGATCGGCGGCGTCCGGAACTGGGACTACCGCTATTGCTGGATCCGTGACGCGGCCATGACCGTGCGCGAACTGGTCCACCTCGGCTCGATCGAAGAGGCGGAAGGCTACCTCCGCTGGCTGCACGGCGTACTGTCCACTTTGGCCGGTCCGGAACGGCTGCACCCGCTGTACACGTTGGCGGGCAGCGTGATCGGCGCCGAAGCGGTCATCGAGTCGCTGCCCGGGTACGCCGGTTCGCGGCCGGTCCGCGTCGGCAACCTGGCGAACCACCAGGTCCAGCTGGACGTGTTCGGCCCGGTCGTCGAACTCGTGCAGACGTTGGCGGCGGCGCGCGGCGAACTCCGCGACGAGGACTGGCAGATGGTGCGCGCGATGGCCGAGGCCGTCACGCGGCGCTGGAACGAGCCGGACCACGGCATCTGGGAGGAGCGGCACGTGCCGCGCCACCGGGTGTACTCGCGGGTGATGTGCTGGGTGACCATCGACAGGGCGATCAAACTGGGCGAGATCTACGGCCGCGAGGTGCCGGGCGCGTGGCCTTCGCTGCGTGACGAGATCGCCGCGGACGTGCTGGAGAAGGGCTGGAACGAAGAGGTCCAGGCCTTCACGACCGCTTACGACGGAACGGATCTCGACGCCGCGTCGCTGTTCGTCGGGCTGACCGGGCTGATCGATCCGGCCGACCCGCGGTTCCAGTCCACGGTGACCGCGATCGAGGCGGAACTGCGCAGCGGGTCCACTGTGTACCGTTACCGCCGCGACGACGGCCTTCCCGGCGGCGAGGGTGGTTTCCACATCTGCGCGGCCTGGCTCATCGAGGCGTACCTGCTCACGGGGCGGCGCACCGAGGCCGAGGAACTGTTCGCGCAGATCGTCGACGCCGCGGGCCCGACCGGGCTGCTGCCCGAGCAGTTCGACCCGATCGCGGAGCGCTCGCTGGGCAACCACCCGCAGGCGTACTCACACATCGGGCTGATCCGCTGCGCGAACCTGCTTTCCCAGTAGCCCGCGCTTCCTGACGTTCGGGGCCGCGGTGTCTGTTCTCAAGGTCGTGAAGGCCTCCTTCCCTACACTCAAGGTAGGGAAGGAGGCCTTCACGGCACCTCCGGACCGCAGGCGATGCGGGGAAGTCCCCTTCAGCCGCCGGCGACCGACGGGATGATCTGGACTTCCTTCACCCCGTCGAGAGAGGTCTTGGCACCGTCGAGACGGCGGCACTCCTCACCGTCCACATAGAAGTTCACGTAGCGCCGCAGCGCGCCGGTTTCGTCGCGCAGACGGCGTTCCAGCGCGGGGAACCCGGCGCCGAGCGAGTCCAGGACGCCGTCGAGCGTCGAAGCCTCGACTTCGAGCGCGCCGCGGCCGTCCGCGAGCGGCCGCAGCATCGCGGGCAGCAGGACCCGGACCACCTAGACCACCTGGGCCCGCACGCACAGCACGTCCGGCAGATGCGCGGCCACCTGATGCCAGGTGTCGCCTTCATCGGGGCTCGCCCACACTTCACCGGATCGCGTGCCGAAATAGATGCCGTCCCGCGAATCGACGCACATCCCGTCCCGCAGCACTCCCGCGTAGAAACCCTTGTCCGGCAGGCCGTTTCCGAGCCCCGTCCAGGTCTCGCCCGCGTCCTCGCTGCGGTAGACCCGGCAGCGGCCCTCCGGCGGGAAGCGGAGAACGTCGGCCACCAAAGGGAAGTTGTAGACGGTGTCCGGTTTGGACGGATGGACGACCATGGCGAAGCCAAAGTCGTTCGGCAGGCCGCCCGCGATCGACTGCCACGTCTTCGCGTCGTCGTCGCTGCGGTACACACCGCCGTGGTTCTGCAGGAAGAACCGCTCGGGGCGCGACGGATGCATCGCGACCTTGTGCACGCACTGCCCGAATTCGGGCTCCTCGCCGGGCAGGAAACCGGCGCTGATCCCGCGGTTGGACGCCGTCCAGCTCTTGCCGCCGTCCTCGGTGCGGTAGACCCCGCCCGTCGACATGGCGACGGTGATCCGCCCTGGATCCGTGGGATGCGGCAGGACCGTGTGGATCATCTGGCCGCCGCCACCGGGAGTCCAGTGTGGACGGTGCTCGTGATCCCAAAGCCCGCGCACCAGCTCGAAGGTCTCTCCGCCGTCCTCGGACCGGAACAGCGCCGACGGCTCGACACCGGCGTAGATGACGTCACCGGCGAGCACGATCTGCCAGATGCCTTCGAGCGCGGTCTCCGTGCCGGCGGGGAAGGCGACCGGCGCGCGATCGGGTTCGGACCAGGTCTCGCCGAAGTCCTCCGACGTCGCGATGGTCGGGCCGAAGTGTTCGTTGACCGCGGCCGCGTAGACCTTGGAGGGGGCCAGCGCGACCGCTCGGACGGCCTCCATGGGGAACTTCGGTTCGGAGATTTCCCAGTTCTCGCGGTCCTCGCTGCGGGCGAGGAACAAGCCCTTCCTGGTACCGATCCCCAGCTGGAACTCCACGACGCCATCCTCTCGGTCGACACTGTGACTCAGGTCACCGTACTACCGGAAGCGCGTGGAGGCGTCGCGCCGGCTGCTGTCCAAGGGGTCGTGGCCCTCGCCTTCTCGGGAGAACGAGGGGCACAGACGAACAGCCGGCGCGACGGGTTCCGGGGGCGGTCAGGTCCCGCTGATCAGGCGCAGCGCCAGATCGGGGCTGAACTGACCGGCTTCGACGTTCGGCGCGATCCCGCATTTACCGTCGGAGTCACCGGGCACCTTGACCCAGAGCAGCATCTCCGCGCCGCCGCCGGTCTGCGAGGTCGCCCCGAGCTTGCGCCCGGCCGGGTTGCACCATTCGGAGCCCAGCGGGCCGTTGCCGTTGCGGCTGGTGTCGATCACGAACGGCTTGATGTAGCCGTACTTGCTCGACAGCGCGGCGCTGACGGCCTTGCCGTAGTTCGCCGAGTCGGCGGTGGTCTTGTAGTTCGACACGTTGATCGCGAGACCGCGGATCGACTTCACTCCGACGGCGTTGAGCCGGTCGGCCATGGTCGCGGCGGGGATCCAGGTCGAGTTGCCGCCGTCCATGTACGCCCAGGTGTTCGGCGCCTTGGCGGCGAACTGCTCGGCGGCGTACTTGAGCAGGTCGAGGCGGGTCTGGCGCTCGCCGACGGGCAGGCAGTCGACCTGCGCGAGCGCGTCCGGCTCGATGACGACGACCGCGGGCTTGCCGCCGATACCGTCGGCGAAGTTCGAGATCCAGGTCCGGTACGCCTCCGGGCTGCCCGCGCCGCCACCGGAGTGACCACCGCAGTCGCGGCCGGGGATGTTGTAGGCGACCAGGATAGGCAGCTTGTCGGCCACGTCGGCGGCGTAGGTGTAGCCGTCGACGGCGGTCTTGACGTTCCCGCTCCAGTTGCCGAACCAGCGCGCGCCCGCCTTGGTGGAGATGGCGGCCTTGATCTTGTCGGCGGTGCCGCCCGGGTGATCCCGCACCCAGACCGCGGGGTTGGAGTTCGGGTCGACGTAGAAGCCGTTGGTCTTCTCAAGGGGGTTGCCGTCGGCGGCCTGGGCCGGCGCGGCGATGAGGGCCAGCAACGAGGCGGCCAGCAGACCGAGCGTCTTGATGCGCATGCCCACCAGCCTCGAGCCCTCCCGTACAAGATTCGTACAACCCCCGCGTTTCGTCCTCTGAATGCGGTCCTTGCGCGTGCAAGTAACGCATTCAGAGGACGAAATGCGGCAGGGGTCAGGCCGAGTACCCCTTCGGCGGGATCAGGGTGGCGAGCTGGTTGAAGGTGAGCCAGTAGATCTGGTTGCCGCCGAAGTTGGCCGGGTCGGCGATCTTCACCGTCATGTTGTCGCTGTTGTAGCCGATGATCGTGAAGTAGTGGTAGATCGTGTAGTTCGGGTAGCCCGGCGGGTGGTTGTTCGCCGGGGCGACGATGTTCGCGACGATCGCGTAACCGTTGTTGACGTCCAGCACGATGTCGCGCCACAGGAGATCGCGCTGCGCCTGGGTCGGCGGGTCGTTCGGCATCTCCTTGGTCTCGTACCAGCCACCGGCGACGTGGTTGTTGAGGACGCGGGTGACCTGCCCGATCCAGTCGGTGCCGTTGGTGGTGGTCGGCAGTTCGTTCGCGAGCTGCTGCTGACTCGGCGGGTTGCCGTTCTTGGCCGAGATCGCGATCCGGGTGGCGGCCGGACCGCACCAGTAGCCGGTCTGCTGGATCTGGTACTGGATGTTGAGCTCCGCGGCCGCCCTGACCCCTTCGACCTTGGCGGGCGGCGCCATCGACTTCACGAAGTCGGGCGCGGGTACGACGTCCTCACCTTGGGCGACGGCCGCCGCCGGAGCGGTGATCAGTGCGGACACCGCGAGCGCGGCGACGACCGCGGTCCTGAGTCGGCGCATGGTAATCCTTCCCCAGTTTCACTTTTGAATGGTGAATACTGAACATGATCTCCGGTCCCGCGGCTTTTGCCTACGGCGTCACCTGTGCTTTCCCCGTTCGGCCCACGACGAAAGTAGGATCGGATGAACGCTTCGGAGGTCATCGGGCAATAGCGATCGTGCAGGTGATGAAAGACGATCACGAGCAGGCCGGCACGCGCGGGCTGGACAGGCCGGATCTCGGTGGTCCGGATCCCGCCCCCGTCTTCGGTCTGCTCTTCGACGCCCACGCGGCCCCGCTGCAGCGCTACCTCGCGCGCCGCGTCGGCACGGAGACCGCGCACGACCTCGTCGCCGAGACGTTCCTCGTGGCGCTCCGGCGGCGTGAGACGTATCGTCCCGAGGCCGGCACGGCGCGCGCCTGGCTCTACGGGATCGCGACGAACCTGCTGCGCCACCACGTCCGAACGGAGACCAGGGCGCTCAACGCCACGGCCCGGCTCGCGGCCGCCGACCAGACGGTCGCGGCCGGACACGACGGCCGCGTCGCCGAGCGGGTCGACGCCCAGTCCCGCGCGGCCCAGCTGGCGGGAGCACTGGCCGAACTGAGCGTCGCGGACCGCGACACCCTGCTGCTGGTCTCGTGGGCGGGGCTGGATCCCGGCGAGGTCGCCGAGGCCTTGGGAATTCCCGCCGGGACGGTCAGATCACGGCTGCACCGGATCCGAAGATGGTTGCGCGCCAACGCACCGGAGTCCACAAAGGACGATTCAAGAAAAGAGGAGGAGGGCGAAAGTGCACGGCGGTAGCATCCGGAAGGTGTGGTCCGAGGCCGAACTCGACGAAGCGCTGGCAGGCCTCCACGCCGAGCCGGAAACCCGGCAGGACGAACTTTCCCGCGCCAGGGCGGCGCTCCTGCGCGCCGCCGGCGACGTCGAGGACGAACTCCTTCCCGTGACCGCGCCGCCGGTGAAGAAGCGGCCGGGCGCGTGGCGATGGATCGCGGCCGCGGCCGCCGCGGCACTGGTGTCCGGCGGCGGGATCGTGGTGACGAACGTCCTCACCGGCGTCGACGGCCCGGACCCCGCGGCCCATTCGACCGTCACCCAGGGCGAAGACGCCCTCGAAGCCCTCCACGGCGACGACTTCCCGATCCGGGACGACCAGTTCCGGCTCGTCACCGAGTCCACGTGGACCACCCATGTCACCAAGACGGGGCTCGTCTACCAAACCCACGAGATCCTCGAACGCTGGCTGCCGCCGCGCAGCTGGATGCCGATCAAGACGCGCTTCACCGGAACCGGCGAGATCCGCTGGGTCAAGGGCGACTACCAGACGGCCAAGGCCCTTGGCGAAACACTTCCGGGCCCGTCGTCACACGTCACCGTGGCGGATGCCCGGCCGCCGCGAACCACCACCACGGCACAGGTGCCTCCGCCGGTGAAGACCTCCGAGGATCGGCTGCCGTCGGACAGCGGGTGGACTGACCCGACGCCGGAGTTCCTCGCCGAACTGCCTGTCGACCCGACGAAGCTGTCCGAACGGCTCCGCCGTGACGGCCTCTGGCCGGACGGCCGCTCACCGGAGCAGGTGAACTCCACACCCGAGATGTTCGAGATGGCCTTCAAAGTCCTCCGTTCCTCCCAGGGCTTCGGCGCGCTGCGGGTGGCACTGTGCAAAGCGCTCGCGAGAATGCCCGGCGTCGACGTGGCGAGCGTGGTCACTCCCGGCGGACGGCCCGCGGTGTCCTTCACGGTCGCGTTGCCGGACCAGACGCGCACGTTCCTCGTCGACAGGGCGACGGCCGCCGTCGTCGGGAACCGCGCCGTCCGGTCCAACGGGCAGAATGAGGGCTGGCCGGGGCTGACCTTGTTCGACACGTCGATCTCCGTGGTGATCACCGAGGACGGCGGTCCCAAGCCCAGCTAGCGCGCGTGCTTGGCGGCGTTGAGCGCGCTTCCGACGTCCGGGACCTCCAGCACCCTGATCCCGGGCGGGATCTTGCCGGAGTCCGGCGGCACCAGCGCGTAGGTGAAGCCGAGGCGGGCGGCCTCCGCGAGCCGCCGCCCGACGCTCGGCACCCGCCGGACCTCGCCCGACAGCCCGACCTCGCCCATCGCGACGAGCTTGGGCGAGAGCGGCGTGTCCCTCGCCGAGGAGATCAGGGCCAGCACCACCGCGAGGTCGATCCCGGGTTCGGTGATCTTCATGCCGCCGACCGTCGCCACGTAGACGTCCTTGTCGCCGACCTTGATGTTCGCCCGCTTCTCGACCACGGCCAGCACCATCGCGACACGTGCCGAATCGAGGCCGCTCACCGCGCGCCGGGGCTGCGGTGACTGGGTCGCCGACACGAGCGCCTGCACCTCACCCAGCAGCGGCCGCTTGCCCTCCATGGTCACCGTGACCGCGGTGCCCGCGACCGGCTCCGCGGTGTGGCTGAGGAACAGCCCCGACGGATCCGGCACGCCGACGATGCCCTCCTCGACCAGTTCGAAACAGCCGATCTCGTCGGCGGCGCCGAACCGGTTCTTGATGCCGCGCAGCATCCGCAGCGTCGAATGTTTGTCGCCCTCGAACTGCAGGACCACGTCGACCAGGTGCTCCAGCACGCGCGGCCCGGCGACCGAGCCGTCCTTGGTGACGTGGCCGACCAGCACGATCGGCAGCCCGCGCTCCTTGGCCAGCGCGACCAGCCCGGAGGTGACCGCGCGGACCTGGGTGACGCCGCCCGGCGCGCCCTCCACCTGCGGCGAGGCCATGGTCTGGACGGAGTCGACGATCAGCACACCCGGCTTGACCGCGTCGACATGCCCGAGGATCGCGGAGAGATCGCTCTCGGCCGCGAGGAACATCTCGTCGTGGACGTTGCCGGTGCGCTCGGCGCGCAGGCGCACCTGCCCCGCCGACTCCTCGCCGGTGACGTAGAGCGCCCGGCCCGCGGTGGCCGCCCATTGGTAGGCGACCTCCAGCAGGAGGGTCGATTTGCCGACACCGGGCTCGCCCGCGAGCAGGATGACCGCGCCCGGCACGAAGCCGCCGCCGAGCACCCGGTCCAGCTCGGAGACGCCGGTGGGCTTCGCGCGCGCCGTCTCGACGTCGACCTCGCCGATCGGGCGCGCCGGCGCGCTGGGCGCTCCCGCCGCGACCCTGGCTATCGCGGGGCGGGCGTCGCCGCGCTCCTCGATGGTCCCCCACGCCTGACATTCGGGGCAGCGCCCGACCCACTTCGGCGCCTCGTATCCGCATTCACCGCAGCGGTAGGTGCTGCCTTTCTTGACCACCCCGCGAGGCTAGCGGCCACCACCGACAAACCCCGGCAACGACGCAAGTACGGGAAGGCCCCCTTCATCGCGCCTGGCGCGATGAAGGGGGCCTTCCCGTACTTCCGAGGACTTAGTGCCCGCCGCCCTTGGCTTCCTTCTCGGGCGCGGGCGCCCTGCTGCCCGGGTGCGACGGCGCCGCGACCGGCAGGTCCACCGTGATCGAGCCGGAGTTCTTGAAGACGAAGGTGACCTTGATGGTCTGGCCCGCCCACACCGGCTGCTTCAGCCCCTGCAGCTCGATCGTGGCCTTGCCCACCTGGTCCGGCGCGTTGGTCGTCTCCGGGCCCGCGGACGGCGTGACCGTCCCGGCGGAGCTCGACGACGGGGCGCCGGACGACGAGGGGGCACCCGAGGACGACGCCGGCGCGGAGGACGGGGCGCTCGTCGGGGCGACCTCCTTGGTCGACTCGACCGCGTCGGACGGGCCGATCACGAGCGCGTGGCTCGCGGCGACGACCTTGGACCCGGTGATCTTGGCGTCACCGGTGGCGGCTTCGGAGGAGACGGAGACGAGCTCGTCGTCCAGCTTGCCCTGGTTCACGATGGTCAGCGTCAGCGGCGCGGCGGAACCGGCCGGGTACGCCTGCCCCTCGGCCGGGAACTGGAGCGCGGCGTTCCGCAGCACCAGGTCCTTCGCCTGCGCGTACGTCCCGTTGACCGCGGGCTGCTGCGAGTCGGTCTGGGTGATCTGACCAGCACCGCAGCCGGCGAGCACGAGCGCGGCGCCGAGCGCCAGCACACCTGCGCCGAACACGCGACGATTCTGCAGCCTCACGTCGGAGTCCTTCCATCTCACGGCCTCTTCACCGCGAAGACTAGCCGGGCGCCTTCGCGGGCCAAGAACCCGGTGCGTGTTGACACCCCACCAATGCGGTGACGTGCCCAAGATCAACCGTCCACAAAGGATTTGGAAATCGTTCGCTTCTCACCAGCGTGAGCATGGGCGAATTGGGTTTGTCAACCCCCGGGCGGAGCACCGTCAGGCCGCTGACCTGCGACGACGATCGCGGGCCGCTAGGTGGGCCTCGTCGGCACGTGCTAAGATGAATTCAGCGAAAGGGGCAGAGGACACATGGTTTTCAAGGTCGGAGAGACCGTCGTCTACCCGCACCACGGTGCCGCACTCATCGAAGCCATCGAGACCCGCGTGATCAAGGGCGAGGAGAAGAAGTACCTCGTCCTCAAAGTCGCGCAAGGGGATCTTACGGTTCGCGTGCCCGCTGACAACGCCGAGATCGTCGGCGTTCGTGATGTCGTCGGGCAAGAAGGACTGGACAAGGTTTTCGACGTTCTGCGTGCTCCGCACACCGAAGAGCCCACCAACTGGTCTCGTCGGTACAAGGCCAACCTCGAGAAGCTCGCCTCCGGCGATGTGAACAAGGTGGCCGAAGTGGTGCGCGACCTCTGGCGGCGAGAGAAGGACCGCGGACTTTCAGCCGGCGAGAAGCGCATGCTGGCGAAGGCGCGGCAAATTCTGGTCAGCGAGCTGGCGCTCGCGGAGGGCACCGACGAGGACAAGGCTGAAGTCCTCCTCGACGAAGTTCTGGAAACCGCGACAGTCTGAACCGGCGAGTGTCCCACGCCAGGTGAGGCTGCGGGGGATACCTCTACGATCGCGCACATATGAGCACCGTCCATATGAGCACAATCGCGTTCGTCACTGTCGTTCGGCACCATGCCTCCGACGCGGAGCTCGCTCTCGCGCCGGTCAATGGTGAAGCGCTACTCACGCACACTGTGCGGGGGCTGCTCGCTCTGCCGGATCTCGATCTGGTGGTCGTAGCGGCCCCCGAGCGGTGTGCTGATTTGTTTTCGGCCGCTTTGCGCGGCTTCGAGGAGCGTTGCCGGATAGTACCCGGCGCGTCACTGGAGCATACTTTCGACACCGTCGTAAAAGAGATCACCGGGAATCCGGTCTTCCTCGTGCACGACGCCTTGCGCGCCTTCACCCCCGCGGACACGATCCGTGCCGTCGCGGAGGCGGTCCGTGCGGGCTCGCCTTTCGTGGTCCCGGTACTTCCGATGGCGGACACCGTGAAGGTGACCGACGCGACGAAGGTGATCACAGGCACCGAAGACCGCGCATACCTGCGCACGGCCCAAACCCCGCTCGGCTTCACCCGTGAGACTTTTCTCTCGTATGCCGCCGAGCCGTCTCTCGACGGCGCGCACACCATCCCGGGACACCCCGACGCGATGCGCGTCACCAACGCGTTCGAACTGAAACTGGCCGAGGCGATCGCGGTGGCCGGGGCAGCAGAGGAAGTGCTGTGATCCGCGCGGGGCGCCCCTCCCCGATTCCCGAGGTGAGTCGCTAACGTGCGCCCTGGCGACGCGATCGCGGTCGCGCGCAACCGGCGAAGAAAGAGGAAACCCTGTGCGGATCGGCAACGGCGTCGACGTCCACCCCGTCGAGGCGGGCCGCGAATGCTGGATCGCCGGTCTCCTCTGGCCCGGCGTCGACGGTTGCGCGGGCCATTCCGACGGCGACGTCGCGGCGCACGCGTTGTGCGACGCGCTCCTGTCCGCGGCCGGGCTCGGTGACCTCGGCGCGGTGTTCGGCACCGGCGACCCGCGCTGGGCGGGCAAGCACGGCGTCGAGTTCCTCGCGGAGGCGCGGCGCCTGGTCGAGGCGGGCGGTTGGACCGTCGGGAACGCGACCGTCCAGATCGTGGGCAACGCGCCGCGTGTAGGAAAGCGTCGCGAAGAGGCCCAGAAGGTGCTGAGCGAGGCCGTCGGCGGGCCGGTGAGCGTGTCCGGGACGACGACCGACGGGCTCGGCCTGACCGGACGCGGCGAGGGCATCGCGGCGTTCGCGACGGCGCTGCTCCTGCCCTCGCAGGAATAGCCGCCGCCGGGAGCCGGTTCGGGCTGTCATGGCAGTCACACTTCCCGAACCGGTCCGCGAACTGGTGGACGGCAAGAACTTCGCGACCGTGGCCACGCTGGACGCCGACGGCGGCCCGCAGACCTCGGTTATCTGGGTGGGCCTCGACGACGGCGATCTGGTCTTCAGCGCCACCGAAGACCGGCTGAAGGTGCGAAACCTGCGTCGCGATTTTCGCGCGAGCGTGTCGATCACCGACGCGGAGAACCCGTACCGGCACACGCAACTCCGCGGCACGGTCACGATCACCCCGGATCCGGGAAAGACGTTGCCGAAGACGCTCAGCCACAAGTACCTCGGATCGCCGGGAACGTCCGGTGATTAGGCTTCCGGCATGGGTGTGACCTTCAACGACGCGACCAAGAAACTCCTCGACGGCAACAACTTCCCGGTGCTGGCGACCGTCAACGCCGACGGCTCCGCGCAGACGTCCGTGCTGTGGGCGAGGCGGGACGGCGACACGGTGATCTTCGCGACCGTCCGCGGCCGTCTCAAGGAGCGGAACATGGCCAGGGACCCGCGGGTGTCCGTCTCGGTCTTCGACCAGGAGAACCCGTACGACTACGTCGAGATCCGCGGCACCGTGGAGATGACCGACGAGGGCGGGCGCGAGCTGATCAACGAGCTCTCGCACAAGTACCTCGGCAAGGACTACCCGGAGGAGCCTGCCGACGTCGTCCGCGTGCTGGTCCGGATCACGCCCACCAAGATCACCGGCAACGCCGCCTGACACGCGCCATGAAAGGTCCTTTCCTTGCAAAATCTGCAAGGAAAGGACCTTTCATCTCACACGCGAGGGGCGGCAGGAACCCCACGATCGTGGCTAATGTGGAGCCCGTGACCTTTCGCGCTGTGTTGTTCGACTTCTCCGGCACGGTCTTCCGCCTCGAACAGGACGAGACCTGGCTCGCCGACCTCACCGACCACGAGGGCGAGCGGCTCGACATCGAGGCCCAGACCGAACTGATGCGCCGGATGACCGCGCCGGTCGGCCAGGTCGTCGATCTCGACGAGGAGCACCTGCACGCCTGGAACCACCGCGATCGCGACCCGGTGCTGCACCGGAAGGTGTACCTCGAGGTCCTCAAGCAGTCCGGGGTGCCGCACGCCGACCAGGCGGTCGCGCTCTACACCCGGCTGATCGATCCCACCCAGTGGACGCCGTACCCGGACACCGAGGCCGTCCTCAAGGGCGTCTCCGGCAAGGGCGTGAGGCTCGGGGTGCTGAGCAACATCGCCTTCGACATCCGGCCCGCCTTCGGCCGCCGTGGCTGGGACGCCTACGTCGACGAGTTCGTCCTGTCGTTCGAGGTCGGAGCGGTGAAGCCGGAGCCGGAGATCTTCCGCGCGGCCGTCGAGCGGCTCGGGGTCGACCCGGCGGAAACGCTCATGGTCGGCGACAGCGAGGAGGCCGACGGTGCCGCGCGCGACATCGGCTGCGCGTTCGCGCTGGTAGAGCCCCTGCCGACGACCGAGCGGCCGGACGCCCTGCTCAGCGTCATGCGTGCCCATAACGTGCTGTAATACGGTCACTGCGACACCGCTCACGCCGACCCCGTACCCTTTTAGGGTGGCACTACACCTCTATGACACGGCGACCCGGAGCGTGCGGGAATTCCATCCCGCCCGTAGCGGAACGGCGTCCATGTACGTGTGTGGTGCCACCGTGCAGGGTGTTCCCCACATCGGCCACGTCCGCGGCGCGCTGAACTACGACGTCCTGCGCCGCTGGCTCGTCCACAGTGGACTCGACGTGCTGATGGTCCGCAACGTCACCGACATCGACGACAAGATCCTCACCAAGGCCGCCGCGGCGGATCGTCCCTGGTGGGAATGGGCGGCCACGCACGAGCGCGCCTTCGAGTCGGCGTACGAAGCCCTCGGCTGCTTGCCGCCTTCGATCGCCCCTCGGGCGACAGGGCATGTCACGCAGATGGTCGAGCTGATGCAGCAGCTGATCGACGGCGGGCACGCGTACGCCTCGGGCGGCGACGTGTATTTCTCGGTCAAGGCGTTCGACGGCTACGGCGATCTCTCCGGCCAGAAGCTCGACGAGGTCCAGCAGGGCGAGAGCCTCGGCGAGGGCAAGCGCGACGCGCGCGACTTCACGCTGTGGAAGGCCGCGAAGCCGGGCGAGCCGTCATGGCCGACGCCGTGGGGTCCCGGCCGTCCCGGCTGGCACCTCGAATGCTCGGCGATGGCGACCACGTACCTCGGCGCCGAGTTCGACATCCACGGCGGCGGCGTCGACCTGGTTTTCCCGCACCACGAGAACGAGCGCGCCCAGTCGAACGCGGCGGGTGACCCGTTCGCGCGGTTCTGGCTGCACAACGCCTGGGTGACCATGTCCGGCGAGAAGATGTCGAAGTCGCTGGGCAACACGGTCTCCATCCCGGAGATGCTCAAGGACCACCGGGCGCCCGAACTGCGGTACTACCTGGTCCAGCCGCACTACCGGTCGACGATCGAGTACTCCGACGGAGCGCTCGCCGAAGCCGCGCAGGGTTACCGGCGGATCGAGCAGTTCCTCCGCCGCACGGCGGGCATCACCGGCGCGGTCCATCTCGGCGAGATCCCGGACGGGTTCGCCGCCGCGCTCGACGACGACCTGGCCACTCCGCAGGCGTTCGCAGTGCTGCACAACACCGTCCGCGACGGTAACGCCGCCCTCGACGCGGCCGACAATTCCAAGGCACTCGAAATCGCCGCCTCCGTGCGCGCGATGACCGACGTGCTCGGCCTCGACCCGCTCTCCGCGCGCTGGTCCGAGGCGGGCGGCGATGAGACGCCCACCCGGCAGGCGCTGTCCGAACTCGTGGAAGGGCTGCTCACCGAACGGCAGCAGGCCCGCGCCGAGAAGGACTTCGCCCGTGCGGACGCCGCGCGTGACCGCCTCCAGCAGGCGGGCATCGTGGTGGAGGACACGCCGAACGGTCCACAGTGGACCGTCAAGGACGTCTGACACTTACTCGGTTTCTAGCTCAAGGATTCTCACTGATGGCAGGCAACTCCCGGCGCCAGGGCGCTATTCGCAAGCCCGGCACGAAGAAGGGTCAGGTCGTCGGCTCCGGCGGCCAGCGCCGGAAGGGCCTCGAAGGCAAGGGCCCGACGCCCAAGGCCGAGGACCGGCCCGGCCACAAGGCGTACCGGATGGCCAACGCGCGTGACCGCAAGGACCAGGCGCGGCAGAAGAAGGCCGACAAGCCGGAGCTGATCGCCGGGCGCAACCCGGTGGTCGAGGCGCTGCGCGCCGACGTGCCGGCCACCGCGCTGTACGTCGCGATCAACATCGAGATCGACGACCGCGTGAACGAGGCCGTCCGGCTCGCCGGCGACAAGGGCATCTCGATCCTGGAGATCCCGCGCGAGGAACTCGACCGCAAGACCAACCGGGCCATGCACCAGGGCCTCGGCCTGCAGGTCCCGCCGTTCGTCTACGCCGACCCGCGCGACCTGATGGCCGTGGCGAAGGACTCGGGGCAGACCCCGCTGTTCGTCGCGCTCGACGGCGTCACCGACCCGCGCAACCTCGGCGCGGTGATCCGCTCGGCCGCCGCGTTCGGCGCGCAGGGGGTCCTCCTGCCGGAGCGGCGCAGCGCGGGCATGACCGCGGTCGCGTGGCGGACGTCCGCCGGCACCGCGGCCAAGCTGCCGATCGCCGTCGCGACCAACCTGACCCGTCAGCTGAAGGCGTGGAAGGACGAGGGCCTGATGGTCGTCGGCCTCGACGCGGACGGCTCGGTGGACATCGACGAGCTCGACCTCGCGGCGGATCCGCTGGTCATCGTGCTCGGCTCGGAAGGCCGCGGCCTGTCCCGGCTGGTGCGTGAGACCTGCGACGCGACCGTGTCGATCCCGATGGCGGCGGGCGTCGAGTCGCTCAACGCGTCGGTCGCTGCCGGGGTGCTGCTGGCCGAGGTGGCGCGCCGCCGTCGGCTCGCGGGACGTGTCTGACCCCCGCACTTCGTCACACGGTGCGGGGTGCGGTGACTCTTGGTGAACCCGCGTCCGCGATCGACGTCGGCCGGGCGGGTTCACGAGTGTGGTCACTTTTCCGGGCCATCTCAGCTCCGCCACCAGGCGCTCAGGCTAGGGTCACCAGCGGATAACGCGTAACCGCCCTGGGGGACCCCGCACCGATGTCGTTCATTTCACCGCTGTTCCTGTGGTACTTCATGCCGGCGGTCCTGCTCGCCGTACTGGTGTGCCCGCGCGGCTGGCGGAACGGCATCGTCGCGGTCGGCAGCCTGATCTTCTACGCCACCGGCGCCGGGCCGTACACGCTGGTCCTGCTCGGCTGCATGGTGGTCAACTTCCTGGCCGGGCCCGCGCTGGAGCCGAACGCGTGGGATCTGCAGAACAAACGGCGCAAGCGGCTGCTGCTCGGGGTGATCGGCCTCAACGTCGGCATGCTGCTGATCTGGAAGTACGCGGGCTTCGCGACGCAGCAGATCGCGGCCGTGACGCACTGGTTCGGCGGCGGTTTCCCGGTGGCCGACCTGGTCATCCCGATCGGCATCTCGTTCTACACGTTCCACCACATCTCCTACGTGGTGGACATCTACCGCGGTGAACGCCGCGCGCTGCGCGACCCGGTGTCGTTCGCCGCGTACATCGCGATGTTCCCGCAGCTGGTGGCCGGGCCGATCGTGCGGTTCCGGGAGATCGCCGACCAGCTGCCGCAGCAGCGGTCCCACCGCCTCGACGACATCGCCGCCGGTTTCCCGCGGTTCGCCCTCGGGTTGTGCAAGAAGACGATCATCGCGGACTCGCTCAGCCCGATGGTGGACGCCTGCTTCAACACGCCACCCGACCAGATGACCTTCGCGATCGCCTGGCTCGGCGCGATCGGGTACACGCTTCAGCTGTTCTTCGACTTCTCCGGGTACTCCGACATGGCGATCGGGCTCGGGCGCATGCTCGGCTTCCGGCTGCCGGAGAACTTCGCGAGACCGTACTCGTCGGTGACCATCACCGAGTTCTGGCGGCGCTGGCACATGTCGCTGTCGCGCTGGTTCCGCGACTACGTCTACATCCCGCTGGGCGGCAACCGCACCGGCGCCGGGCACACGTACCGGAACCTGTGCATCGTGTTCGTGCTGACCGGGTTCTGGCACGGCGCGCAGTGGACGTTCCTGATCTGGGGCATCTATCACGGCGCGCTCCTGATCGTGGAACGCGCTTTCGGCTACGACGTCACCCCCAAGTCGCAGGCCGCCCGCATCGGCCGCCGCGCGCTGACGCTCGTGCTCGTGGTGTTCGGCTGGGTGTTCTTCCGCGCCAAGGACCTGCCGCACGCGCTCGGCATGATCGGGCACATGGTGCTGCCGGACTTCACGGGCCTCACCGACGTAGTCGAGAGCGCGGTGACCAACCAGCGGCTGGTCATCCTGCTGTGCGCGCTGGCGATCGTGTTCCTGCCCGCGCATCCGGTGACCGGGCCGCTGCTGGAGTCCTCACGGAGCCGCCCCGCGACGGCGCTGCGGATCGGCGTCATGACCGTCGGGCTGGTGTACGCGGCCATCCTGATCGCGACCGGGACGTTCAGCCCGTTCCTCTACTACCAGTTCTGAGGGAGCCCGAGAATGACCGACCTGGCCGCTCAGCCCGGCGTGATCCCGTACGTCGACAACCACGACGGCCCACGCCGCCTGCTCACCGTCGAACTGCGTCCGTTCCCCTCCAGCTCTGTGCCGTACGCCCCTATCGTGAGCATCGACGGCAGGCAGTTCGTGGTCTCCTGGGGTGCGGTCACGTTCGAGATCCCCGCCGACCGGAACGTCCACGTCAGCGCGCATCTGCACACCAACTACGGATCACAGGCCGCCGCGACGCCTTTTGCCTCGATCGTCCTGGCTCCCCATCCGGAGCCGGTCCGGCTGACCGCCCAGTTCACCGGTTCCGGTGGTTCGATGTTCCCGGTCGGCTAGCTTGGCCGCATGACCGGCGACTGGAAGCGGGATCGGATCGGTTCGGCGCTGCGCGGGGAGAACCCGACGGTGCTGCGGCGGCTGGACGCGGGCTTCGCGGTGATCGGCGATACGCAGTTCCTCCCGGGCTACTGCGTCCTCCTGACCGATTCCCCCACTGTCGGCAGGCTGACCGGTCTACCGCGACCGCGACGGCTGAAGTTCCTGGCGGATATGGAGTTGCTCGGCGAAGCCGTCGAAAACGTCTGCGCGCGGAGGGATCCTGGTTTCCGGAGGGTGAATCTGGAGATCCTCGGCAACACGGATCCGTTCCTGCACGCCCACGTCTGGCCGCGGTACGACTGGGAGCCGGCCGACGTGGTCGGGCGTCCGGTCTGGCTGTATCCGGTGGAAAACTGGGCCTCGTCGTTGGGGCCTCAGCACGACTCGCTGCGTTCCGAGCTCACGGTGGAGATCGACAGGCTGCGAGCCTGAAGCGCCCTCGCCGCCGAAACCGGCGGCGAGGGCGCTGTCTCAGACGAGATCGATCAGCAGCTCGGCGAAGATCCGCGGCCGGCTGAAGTAGCCGACGTGCGACGAGGCCAGGGTGTGCACCTCGAAGGGGTTGTGCGGAGTCAGCTCGTCGGCCTTGCGGATCATGTAATCCTGAACCGCCGGAGTGATGCTGTGGTCCGCGGCGAGCCGGACGTAGGTGTGCGGGACACGCCCCCACCCGTCCGCCTGAACCAAGGCGCTCGGCTCGAGTACCGCGTAGCTCTCGTCCGGATCCAGAGAGTCCAGCAACAGCCGGAACTGGTGGTCGGTGGAATCGGCCATGATGGCGGCCTTCAACTCGGCGAACAAGGCCGGGTCGCCGTGGGCACCTCGCCAGTTCAGCCGGGCCACGCCGGGTTCGTTCACCTCCGGCACGGTGATCCGCGCCGCCAGCGCGTCCAGCAGATTTTCATCGACCACGTCCCACTGTTCGGTGAGCATGGCCGGGTCGCTGAGACAGAGGGCGGAGAGGTAGACGACGCGGCCGAGCAGGTCCGGCGCGGCGTTGGCGACGGCGCTGATCGTCAGCCCGCCGAGGCTGTTGCCGACCAGGACGACCGGCGCTCGGCCGTCGAGCCGTCGCAGGGTGTCCACGACGTGCCGCACGTTGTCCTGCAACGTGACTCCGCGCAGCGGGGAGGGAGCGGAAGCCAGTGCCGCGAGGTCCTGGGGTTGGCGGTAGTAGGCGGCCGGGCTGTCCGCTCGGTCCCCGTGGCCGGGCAGGTCGACGGCGTGCGAACGGTATCCGAGCAGAGCCAGTTCGTTCTGCAACGGGCCCCACGCCCGTGCATTACTGGAGCCGCCGTGAACGAAGACGAAAATGGGGCGCGAAAGTGCGCGCATGGTGAAAGATCCTTGTCATCCCTTGGCTAACGGTGGACGTGTGGACCTTGACGCCGACGAAGAGCGGCACCAGGTCAGCGCGTCGACCGGGTGCGGACGGCCTGCCAATTGTGGATGACGGAACACATGGTGATCACCTTAGCCGGGGGCGGCGCCGGGCGCCTCCGAATTACCGGCTGCCGGAGATCGACAGGCTGCGGGCCGCGTCGAGTAGCAACAGGGAGAACTCCTTGCCCCGCGCCATCGGCAGGTAGTGCCCGGCTTTCGGCACGGAGATAAGGCGTCCGTCGGCGCAGGCGTCGAGAAAGCGGTGTTCATGGCGGCGGAAGTGGTCGCGTGAGCCGTTGATGAACCACGTCGTCCCCGGATATGTCTTGAGTTCCGCGAGCACGTCGAAGTCCGCGAAGGCCTTGGCGACGTCCGGGATGACCTCGGTCGCGATGCCGCCGCCGATCACCGCTTCGGCGACTTTCGGCGGCAGGGCACTTCGGAACTGCCATCGGCTCAGCCGTTCCCCCTGGTCCGGCAGCCGCATGAGCAAGCGGTGCGCTGCGCGGAACGGAGTCTCCAGTGCCCGGCCGGGCAGGAAGGTCGAGCCCGCGACGACGAGGCCGGCCACGCGCTCCGGATACCGTGCGGCCGCGGCGATGGCGGCGTATCCACCGAGGGAGTGCCCGACGACCAGCGCGGGTTCGTCGACGGCTTCGGTGATCACATCCACCGCATCGTCCAGGGTGAACCGCTCTCTCCGGCGGGTGCCGTGGCCTGGGAGGTCGACTGCTTTCGCGGCCTGTCCGAGCAGTTCGAGTTGCTCGGTCCAGGCGGCGCCGCTGAGCCGGACGCCGTGGACGAAGACGAGGGGAATCATGGACTACCTCCTGAATGCAACGCACCGTTGCGTTGCAAACTACGCCCGCTCACCGCACAACGCAACGGTGCGTTGTATTGTGCTCCGGTGAGTACCCGGAAGGGCCCGCGCAAGGCCGAGGCGATCTTCGCCGCCACCCTCGGACTTCTGGCCGAGCACGGCTACGACAAGCTCGCCATCGAGGCCGTCGCCGCCCGGTCCGGCGTCAACAAGACGACGTTGTACCGGTGGTGGCCGTCGAAGGACGCGCTCCTGGCCGCCGCGCTGCGCGATTCGGGCCTGTTCGCCGTCGACGTCCCCGACACCGGCAGCCTGCGCGGCGATCTTCTCGCCGTGGCAACGCAAATCCACCGGCTGCTGACCTCGGAGCGCACCGCGCCGGTCGTCACGGCGACCTTGACCGCGGGCCCCCGGCGCCCCGAACTCGGTGACGTGGCACGGAGTTTCTTCGCCGACCGCATGGCACGCGAAGAGCCGATCTTCGAACGCGCCACCGCGAGGGGCGAACTGCGCGCCGGCGTCGATCCGGTTCTGGTGATGGATCTGCTCGCGGGAGCGATCTGGTTCCGGCTGCTGCTGCGCGGCGGCGAAGCCGGTCCGAAATTCCTCGAAGAGGTCGTCGACACGGTATTGGGTGGTGCCGCGTGAAAATCGCACTGAAGATCGAATCCGAGCGGCTCGAAGATTATCTCGCCGCCGACGCGATCATCGATCACGATCACCCACTGATCCGCGAAACGGCTGACGGACTGTCACCGACCGGTGGCACCGAAGTCGACGTGATTCGTTCGATGTTTCACTTCGTGCGCGACGAGATCGACCATACGGTGGACGCCGTCGATTCCCGGGTCACTCTTATGGCCTCCGAGGTTCTGCGCGAGGGAGTCGGGCTCTGCTACGCGAAGGCCCATCTGCTGGCCGCTTTGCTTCGCAGCCAAGGCATCCCGGCAGGGTTCTGCTATCAGCGGATCGGCGTTCTGCACGGGCTCAACGGCGTGTACGTCGCCGGCCTGGACCGGTGGATCCGGCTCGACCCCAGAGGCAACAAAAACGGTGCGGACGCGCATTTTCTGCTGGAAGATGAGCGGCTCGCGTGGACACTGGACCCGAGCAAGGGCGAGATCGACTTCCCCACGGTGTACTCCGCACCGTCTTCGGCAGTCGTCGAAACCTTGTCGTCGGCGAAGCCCGGACCCGCGTGGTACGAAGGAATCCTTCCACACGCTCCGTGAGTGGTTTTTTCGCGATCCGGCGAAACCTGCGACGCGAAACTGGCATCGCCGAGCGTCACCTTCGTTGTCGGGTGCTTTCCCCCGAATTTCTTATTTCGGCCTGGTCACGATGCGCGTAGAGTAACTCCCCGCACTCAAACCGATACGCACTGCGTTCGTCCGTTCGAGTGCCGATCAAGGAGGTGACCTTCGTGCCCGCGGAAGCCGATCGGCTCCGCCGTACCCCGTTGCAAGAGATCTTCTGGACCAGGACGAGTCTGCTGCTCACCGTACTGGTCGTCGTCGCGGGCCTCAGCCTGTGGATCTCCAGCATGATGGATCCCGGCGCCGGAAAGACGCTGCTCACCTCACTGGGCACCGGCACCCTGATCTCCGCGGTGGTCGGCTTCGGCCAGACCCTGATCACCGCCACCGCGTCACAGCGCGCGATGGTGACCCCGGTGATCGAGGAAAGCCGCCGGGCGCTGGAAGCGCTCAGCGCCGAATACCGTTCGCTCAACAAGGAATTCTTCCCCACCCACGTCTTCGAGGCGACCACCGATCCGGATCCGTTGTTCAACCGGGTCATGACCGAAGACCTCGACGTGACCAGGCACTACTTCTTCCGCGGGTTCTCCGGTAGGCACGCCGCGGCCCGATTGCTGTTGTCCCGCACCGAAAGGGAACTTCGCGTGGTCATCGCCGACCCACGCGACGAGGGCGCGATCGGCGGCAGGGCGCGCTATCTCCTGCGCAGCGAAGAAGCGGGAATGGACTACGAGACGATCCGGAAGCGGCTCAACGACGAGATCAGCATCGGCCTCGTCGGGCTGTTCCTGGCGCGCAGCCGGTGCTCGCTGGTGGACATCACCGTCGTCGCCGATCCGCCACTGGACCGCCTCGAAGTGTTCGACGAGAGCGTTTGGGTGACCTTGTACAGCGACATCCGCGGCGCGACCACGTTGTATCCGCGCACGCTGCGGTTCAGCGAAGGCTCGTTCCTGTACAACAAGGAACGCTCCGAGTTCCTGCGCGTGTCCCAGTCCCGCTCCGGACGGCACTTCCGCATCTCGACCACGACGACGAGGGCGGATTTCCTGGCCCTGTACGAAAAGATCACCGGCTCTCCCCTGTCCGAAGAGAACTTCCTCGAACTGGAAGGGAAATTCCACACCTTCCGGAAGGAGTTCACCACACTCGCCGAGTTGAACCACTGACCTCTCGGCGTCGCACGGCACTAGATTTGAGGAGCTGAAGTTGCTCACTCGCTTGTCCCCCCTCACCCAGTTCTCCGCGCTGCTCCGGACCACGGACCTGCCGCTGACACAGCACTGGCAGATCGTCGACAGAATCTTCCGCGACTGGACGTCGAGACCAGAGTTGCGCGACGACCTCCGGCGGCATTTGGATTCCCTGAGCCCGGACGAGGCGAGCACGGTACTCGAGCGGTCCCGGGAGACCACCACCCATTTCGCCTGGTGCCTGCTCGATTGCCCGACGGATCCCTTTTCGATCTGGCTGCACGAGTACAAGTCGCCGTCGGATTGGCGCGAGGGGTACGCCGATTCCGTGCACAACCACAGATATCACTTCTGCACCACGATCCTCCGTGGCAACTATGTCCACGAGCGCTATTCGACCCTGCGAGATCAACTTTCCGGATTGATCACATCGGTTCGGTTACGACGTAGCACGCTGTGTCAGACGGGATCCGCGGGCGTCATGTACGCGGACGAGTTCCATCGGATTCCCGAGGCCACCGAAGGGACCATGACGTTTCTGGTGAAATCACGTCCCGTGAGCGAGTTCAGTCTTTCCTATGACCCGAAGACCGGAATCGGACATCGTCACGTTCCGGTCGAGGTCCGATTGGGGGACCTGGCGGGCCGCATCTGACTACACACCGCCGTCGAAGACGCATACCCTTGCTCCACCCGTCTGTAAACGGGATCGGAGAGGTGTATGCGCGCGCGAAAGAGCACGATTACTTCCCAGACCATCGAAGCCGTCGAACACCATGTCCGGCGACTGTGCTGGCGTTATGCGGACAGACTGCAGTTCCACGGCTGGCACCACGTGAGTTTCGTCCGGGCCAAGGCCGCGGGGTTCGCCGATCACAACGGTGCGGACCGATCCGTCGTCGAGGTGGCGGCGCTGGTGCACGATGTGAACTACATCGTGCACCGGAACTCCCCCGCGGCCGCCGGACGAGACCTCCGGCTGGGCATCCTGCGGGAATGCGGTGTCGAGGAGACCGTGGCCCGGTGGATCGACGAGATCATCGACGAAGCCGAAATGGCCACCAGAGGCCGGCACATCTCGCTCGAGGCTCAAGCGTTGAGCGACGCCGACACGCTGTTCAAGGCGCTGCCGGTGACGCCCGTCGTACTCGCCCACCGCTATCTGCGGGAGAACGGGTTGAGCCTCCGCGAACTGGCGGACAAGATCGTCGGCGAGCAACGCGATGTCCACGACAGTGGCTACTACTTCTACAACCCCAAAGCGGCGGAGAACTACTCCCGCTGGGCGTTGGCGAATCTTCAGTTGTGGCAGTGCATCAAGGAAGCCGTCGACGATCCGACGGTCGTCGAACTCCTCGACGCGGTACACGCCGTGGACGCCACGGACTTCGAGGCCGAGCCCGCTGCTTCCTAGCGTCGTGCGATCACGATTGCCATCGGCTCGTCATTCGGTGGCGTACAGCGGTTTTCGCGTGTTCAGAGGCGCGACACGCGTGCTTGGAGACGGAACACGCGTGACGTCAACGCTGGCCGTAGCCGCGGAGTTTCTCCACGACGTGCTCGATCTCGGCGGGCGGGAGCAGGTTCGGTGTTCCCGCCGCCCGGGCCGTCAGCCACACCTGGCAGACCCACTCCAGCTGCTGCGCCCGGCTGTAGGCGGAGCCGAGGCTGTCGCCGAAGGTGATGGTGCCGTGGTTCGCCAGCAGGCAGCCACGGCGTCCTTCCAGCGCCTCCAGCATCACTTTGGCGAGCTCCTCGGTGCCGTACGTCGCGTAGGCCGCGACACGGGCTGTGGGGCCGATCGCGGCGAGCATGTAGTGGATCGGCGGCACCTCGGTGACGAGGGTGGAGACCGCCGTGGCGTGCACGGAATGCGTGTGCACCACGGCGGAGACCGGTTTGCCGTCCGGATCCACCGCCTGCCGGTACACGGTGAGGTGCATCGGGAGCTCGCTGGTCGGTTTGAGCGAGCCGTCGACGACCTCACCGTCCAGGCCGACGACCGGTACGTCCTCCGGCCGCAGCCCGGCGTAGTCGACTCCTGTCGGGGTCACCGCGATCAGGTCGCCCTGCCTCGCGGAGACATTCCCGGAGGTGCCGACCACGAGTCCGTCGGTGGTCATCCGGCGGGCGAATTCGCAGACCGCCAAGCGTTCTTTGGCCAGGATCACCGTCACAACCTCCATAGTCCGCGGGCCGCGGCCAGTGAGGCCTGATAGTCGGCGTAGCCCTGCTCGTAGAACTCTACGTTCTCGGGCCTGACCTCGACGACGCGTGCGCTTTCCGCCCACAACTCCCTGTCGACCGGCTCGCCGAGGGCGTCCGCCGCGACGATCACCGCTCCCCGCGCGCCGACCCCCGGATCGCCGGGGATCACGATGGGCCGCCCGAGAACGTCGGCGAAGATGCGGGTCCACTCGAGCGAGCGAACCCCGCCGCCGCAGGCGTACAACGTGCCGGTGAGCCCGGCGGCGTCGAAGCAATGCCTTGCCGCGTAAGCGATCGACTCGCACAGCGCCCGGACGATGTCGCCGCGTTCGCTCTCCAGGCTCAGGCCGGAGAACTGCGCCCTCGCCGAAGCGTCGACGAACGGCGCTCGCTCACCCGACGCGGAGAGGAACGGCAGCGCGCGAACACCACCCGCGCCCGGCCTGCTCGCGTCGAGCAGCGGGCCGATCTCCTCGACCGCGATGCCGAACAGACGGCACACCCAGTCGATGCCCGCGGTGCCGACCATCGCGGGCATCGCCCGGAGGAACTCTCCCTCTTCCGGCGTGCAAAGGAACATGCCCGCCGGCTCGCCCTCCGGATCGAACTCCGCCGAGTCCGTCAGGACCTGGCACGCGAGTGTGGTGCCCGCCGTGAGGATGCCGTCGCCCGGCCGTCGTACACCGGCGCCGATGGCGCTCGCGGGCAGGTCGAACGGCCCCGCGGTGACCGGCAGCCCGACGGGAAGACAGAGCAGCCCGGCTCCGCGCTCGTCCAGCCGGAAAACGGTCTTCGGCGCCGCGGGCTCCACGAACAGGCTCCGGCGGTGGGAGAGTCCGACGGCCGCGATGGCACCTTCGTCGTAGCGCCGGGTCGCCGGATCGAGGAAGGGCAGCGAAGCATCCGAGGCGTCGACGGTGATCTCGCCGGTCAAGCGCTGGAGCACCGCGTCGACGCAGTAGCCCGCCACCGCCGCCCTGTCCAGCGACTCCGGCTCATGAGTGTCCAAAAAGGACATGATCGCCGCGGCGCAGCCCGGGAACATTCCCGACGCGGTGCGGCGGAACACTTCCCTGGTCACTCCGTCGGCCTGCCATTCGGCGAGCAGCGAGTTCGCCCGTCCGTCGAGCCAGGAGATCGCCGGGCGCACTGCCTCGCCGGACTCGTCACGCAGCCACAGTCCGTCGCCCTGTCCGGTGAGGGCCAGCGCGGTGACCGGACCGTCGAGCCCGGCGGCGACCTTGCGGACCACCGTCGCCACGGTGCCGAGCACCTGGTCGAGGTCTTGTTCGACCAGCCCGCCCGGCAAGTGGTGCACCTCGGACGTGGTGCACGCGCTCGCCACGGACATCCCGGCCTTGTCGAAGACGACCGCCTTCGTCAGTGACGTGCCGATGTCGACGCCGATGATCATGGCCGCAGGACCTCGGGGTTCGCCAGATTCGCGAGCGCCTCCCCGCGGACGTACCGGCCGACCTCGGCGGCGACGATACTCGCCGCCCGCTCCGCCGTCTGCCTGCTTGCTCCGGCGAGGTGCGGGGTCGCGATCACGTTCGGCGCGTCCCGCAGTGCCCAGTCCGCGGGCGGAGGCTCGACGTCGTACACGTCGAGCGCGAGTGCGCCGAGCCGTCCCGAACGCAGGGCTTCCGGCAGCGGGGCGTAGTCCAGCAGGCCACCGCGCGCGGTGTTGACCAGTACGGCGCCCTCCGGCAGCAAGGCGAGTTTGGCGGCGTCGATCAGATGCCGGGTCTCCTCGGTGAGCCGGGCGTGCAGGCTCACCACGAAACTGCGGCGCAGCAGAGCTTCCAGCTCGACGAGTTCCGCGCCGTCGGCGGCGATCTTGGCGGGGTCCGCGAACGGGTCGGCGACCAGCACCTTCGCGCCGAACGCCACGAGCACCTTGGCCACCCGCGCGCCGATCGCGCCGTACCCGACCAGGCCGACGGTGGTCCCGTCGAGTTCGAGACCGGCCTGGTCGTAGGCGTAGTAGTCACCGCGCCAGGTGCCCCCCAGCAGTTCGGCCGAGGACGTCGAGATCCTGCGCATCGCGGCCAGGATCATCCCCACCGCGAATTCGGCGGCGGCACCGGCGTTCCGGCCGGGCGCGTACGTCACCGCGACACCCGCTTCGGTGGCCGCCGCGAGGTCCACGTTGACCGGGCCTCCCCGGCACACCGACACGAGTTTGAGCCCCGGCGCGGCGGCGAACACCTGCTTGGTGAAGGGCGCCATCTGGGTCACCGCGACCTCGGCTCCCGCCAGCGCCTCGATCACCTGCTCCTCGGTGCCGCTCGCCTCGTGCACGTTCGCGACCGGGCCGAACGGCTCCACCGGCCAGGGCAGGGTCAGTTCCGAGAACTCGTGCCCGGCGCCGATCTCGGCACGGACGGCGTCGGCCAGCAGGCCGGTGCCGACGAAATGGTCTCCCGCAGCGAGTATCCGCAACTCTGCGTCCTCTCTCCGTGCCCGCATCGGGCAGTCTCAATGATTGTTGGCGGAGCTGAGATGTATCCGGAAAAGTGACCGTACGAGTAAAGCCGCCCTGGCCGAAGGCCCCGCTATCGCGGTGGCAGGGCGCCCTGTCCGCCGGACGTGACGTGCCCTGCGAGGGCAGCGCCCTGCCGACGTCGATCGCGGTCGCGGGTTCACCATCAGGTACTCAGCGCTTGCTCGTATTCGGTGATGTGCGCGACCTTGCTCGCGCTGGCCGAGGCCGGGTCGAAGCGGTAGCCGACCCATTCGGCGACGATCTTCTTCGCCAGCTCCGGACCGATCGCCCGGGCGCCGAAGGTGATCACCTGGCAGTCGTTCGACTTGACCGAACGCTCGGCGGAGTACGAGTCGTGCGCGACCGTGGCCCGGACCCCGGGCACCTTGTTCGCCGAAATGGCCATGCCGATCCCGGTCCCGCAGACCAGCACACCGCGATCCGCCTCGCCCCGGGCGATCGTCTCCGCCGCCGCGAGGCCGAGCAGCGGGTACGCCTTGTCGTCGGAGCCATCTGCCACGCCGAGGTCGGTGACCTCGTCCACCCGGTCATCGGCGAGGAGCAGGTCACGCAGCTGGTCTTTGAGAGCGACCCCGGCGTTGTCCGCCGCCACCACGATCCGCATTCAGTCTTCCTTTCCCAGAGCCTGGCCGACCGCGGTGACGAGCAACGCGAACGAAGTGGCCCCGGGATCGGGGTGCCCTTTGCTCCGCTTCGCCAACCGGGCCGCCCGTCCCTTGGCGGGCAGCAGGTCCGCCGTGGCCTCGGCCGCGCTCACCGCGACCTGGGCCGCCTTCTGCCAGGCCTGCGGGACGTCGGCGCCCGCCTCGGCCTGTTCGCGCAACGCCAGCCTGAACGGCTCGATGGCGTCGAGCATGGTCTTTTCACCGGGCTCGGCCTTGCCCAGTTCGACGAACGCCTTCACGGCGCCGTCCACTGCGCTCGCGAGAGCTTCCGTGGTGACCTCGTCGCCCGCCAGACCGCGCAGTCCCGCACCGGTCTCGGCGAGCAGGACCCCGTACAGCGCACCGGACGCACCGCCCGCCGCGTCGGCGAACGCCGTCCCGGCGGCCAGGAGCGCGGTGGACAGCGAGTCTTCGTCCCGCCGCGCGGCGGCCACCGCGGCCCGCATCCCCCTGGTCATGCCGAGACCGTGGTCGCCGTCCGCCGCGACCGCGTCCAACCTGCCGAGTTCGGCCTCGTTGGCCTCGATGTCGTGCAGGGCCGCCGTCAACGCGCGGTCCACGATGCCCTGCCCCGGTGCGGTCTCGGCCAGCAGCGAGTCCACTGTGGATTCCAGCGGAACCTGTGCCAGCGCGGCACCGGTGCTCCGGTAGCCAGGGGTGTCGCAAGGAGCCGCGTAGAGCTCGGCGAGTTCGTCGTCGAGCACTAAGATCGACAGCGAGACACCCGCCATGTCGAGCGACGTGACGAATTCACCGACCTCGGTGTGCAGTGGGCTGAGCCCCGCCGCGGCGAGCCGTTCGTGCACGCGGGTGTAGGTCGCGAACATCTCCTCGTACTTGGTGCGCCCCAGCCCGTTCAGCAGGACCACCACCCGGCCGTCACCGGCGGGCAGCTCCGGGAGGAGGCCGTCGACCAGTTGGTCGGCCAGCTCCCGTGCGCTCAGCCTGCCGACCGTGCGCACACCGGGCTCACCGTGGATGCCGAGCCCCAGCTCCATCTCACTCTCGCCGACGGTGAACAGGGGCGCGGAAGCGCCGGGCAGGGTGCACCCGCCGAACGCGACGCCGAAGGTACGGGTGTTCGCGTTCGCCTTCTCCGCCACCGCGTGCACGGCGGCCAGATCGTCACCGCGTTCGGCGGCGGCACCCGCGATCTTGAAGACCAGGAAGTCGCCCGCGACGCCGCGACGCCTTTCGGGCGCGTCGGCGGGACCGCTGGCGATGTCGTCGGTGACCAGGATCGTCCGGCTTTCGACGCCCTCGGCGGCCAGCCTCCGCGCGGCGAGCCCGAAATGCAGCACGTCGCCCTGGTAGTTGCCGTAACCGAAGAGCACGCCGGCGCCGCTCTCCGCCGCCCGCGCCGTGCGATAGACCTGTTCGGCGCTCGGGCTGGTGAACACGTCACCCACCACGGCGCCGTCGGCGAGCCCGGGACCGACCAGCCCGGCGAACGCGGGGTAGTGCCCGCAGCCGCCGCCGATCACCACCGCGACCTTGGGCGCGGAATCCTCCCGGCGCAGCACGCCGTACGCATCGGGCACCTTGCGCACCGAACGCCCGTAGGCGGTGACGAACCCGTCCAGCCAGTCGCGTTTGAACGTCTCCGCGGTACCCAGGACCGTCATCGCCCGCTCGCTTCCGCGAGTTCGCCGGACAGGTACGCGAGCAGCTTGCGCCGCACGTCGTCGTTGTTCTCCGCGACCTCGGCGGCCAGCTCCAGCGCGTCCGGCTTCGGCGGGTACACCGGGTTCGGCAGCGCGATCACGGTGAGCCCGGCCGCCGCGGCGGCACGGATGCCGTTGCCGGAGTCTTCGACGCCCAGGCACTCCTCGCCGGACCGGCCCAGCCTGGCCGCGGCTTCGAGGTAGACGTCCGGACTCGGCTTGCCCCTGGCGACCTCGGCGCTGGAAACGGTCGCGGAGAACTCACCGGTGAGCCCGTGCTTGTCGAGTACCGCGTCGATCACCCGGCGGGCGGCCGACGACGCCAGCGCGACCGGCACCTTCGCGCTCACCTCGCGAACCATCTCACCGGCGCCCGGCAGCAAGGGCGCCTCTCCCGCCTCGATCGCGGCGATCATGCCGTCCACCACGGCACGCTCGACCTCGGCCGCGCTTTCCGGGGTGCCGGACCGCTTCGCGAGGTACGCGGCCCATTCGGGCGCGCTCATCCCCTGCACGGACGCGGTGTCCTCAGCCGTCCATTCGGTGCGGTGCCGGGCGGCGTACGCCACCCAGTTCTCCTCCCAAAGGTGTTCACTGTCGACGAGGACACCGTCCAGGTCGAACACCACCGCGGCGAGTGCCATCCGGCATCTCCTTTCACATCGATGCTGTTAAGTTAACATCGATGATGTGATTTGGACAAGCCCCGAGGAGGGATCCCGTGGTCGCACGGTTGTTATTGGCACGGCACGGCCAGACCGAATGGCACGCCGAGAACCGGTACGCGGGCAGCAGCGACGTCGCGCTGACCGGGGAAGGACTGCGCCAGGCGGACGAGCTCGCCGGCTTCGCCGCGGCGGTCAAGCCGTCGGCGGTGTACTGCTCGCCGCAGAGCCGGGCTCGTCGCACGGCGGCGCCTTCGGCCGAGGCGCTGGGCCTGCCCTTGCGAGTGATCGACGGACTGCGTGAAGTCCACTTCGGACTGATGGAAGGGCGCACCAGGGACGAGCTGGCGGCGTCGGATCCCGAGGCGGTCGCGCGGTTTCTCGCCGATCCCGTGACCGGCGCCTTCCCCGGTTCGGAGCCTCCGGAGGAAGCGGCCGCCCGCGGAGCCGGGGCCTTGCGCGCGATCGCCGCCGAGGTACCGGGCGAGACGGTGCTGGTCGTCGCGCACAACACGCTGATCAGGCTGACCCTGTGCGCACTGCTCGGCATCCCGCTCGAGACCTACCGCACGGTGTTCCCGCGGCTGGACAACGCGGCCGTCACCGAGATCGCGATCGACGGCACGCGCACCGGCCTGCTGCGCCTCAACCAGCCGGCGCACACGCGATACTGAACGGTATGAGCGACGAGAAGACGGCCGGTGCGAGCGCACACTCTCGTAACACGCGTCAGCAGCTGATCACCGAACACGTCTTCACGACCGGCTCCGCGAGCATCGCCGAACTGGTGGAACTCACCGGCGTCAGCACCATGACGGTGCACCGCGACGTCGACGAACTGGCACGGCGCGGCCTGCTCCGGAAGTACCGGGGCGGCGTGTCGGCCATGCCGTCGACGGTCTTCGAAAGCAACGCCGACTACCGGATGAACGTGCATTCGGAGGAGAAGATGGCCATCGCCGCGCACGCGCTCGCGCGCGTCGAACCGGGGATGTCGATCCTGCTCGACGACTCCACGAGCGCCCTAGCGCTGGCGAAGATGCTGCACCGGGTCACCCCGCTGACCGTCGCGACGAACTACCTCGGCGCCATCGAACTGCTCAAAGGCGTCCCCGACCTGCGGCTCATCTGCATCGGCGGCGATTACTCGGCGACCCACGACTCGTTCCTCGGCATGCAGAGCCTCGAGGCGATCGAGCGGATCAACGTCGACGCGACCTTCGTTTCGACCTCGGCGATGAACACGCGGATGACGTTCCACCAGGAGCCGGAGATCGTGATGCTGAAACGCGCGATGCTGGCCAGCGCCCGGACGAAGGTGCTGCTGATGGACCACAGCAAGACCGAACGCGCGGCACTGCACCGGCTGGCACCGTTGAGCGACTTCGACGTGCTGATCGTCGACGACGGGGTGGAAGACCACCTGGCCGAGGAGATGCGAAGCCAGGTGGAAGTGGACATCGCGGAGCTCTGAAGGCTTCGGCCCGGCGTCAGGTCTGCCGGTTCGCGGGCCGATGGGGCGAGCACTGAGGCGTGCCTGGCGGGTGGTCGTGAGTGAGGAATGCGGTTGGAACCCCATTGATCTTGGATGGGGGTCTTGATCGTAAGCGGTGAGGATTGCCGCAGGTCACGCGCTCGGTTGCCCTGGCCGACAGGAGCCGACCGCGCCCCTGAGCGTCCACCAAGAACACTTTTCGCTGGCTCAATGTCCGACTGATGCCCGGAGGGCGATTGCACGAGGGGGTCGTGAGTGGCGTTTCGGGTTAGAACCCGAAACGCCACTCACGACCAACCCGACCCACGACCAGAGCCGAAGGCGCCTCTCGCCACTCACGACCGCCCGAGCAGGCCGTTTCGCGTGATTGACGGGACGACACACGCGCGGCCGAGGCCCGCCCAGGCGCGCGAGGCTAACACGAAAACCCATCGATGTAACATCTTGAAAGTTAAGTTAACACGATCCATGATACGCTGGACACGACGTCATGGAGGCGTGCATGAACCAGGTAACACCGCCGTTATCGCGATCCGGGAGCGGGTTCGCCCGCGTACTGAACCGTTGGGGCCTGCCCGCCCCGCTGTTCCTCGGCTACGCCGGGCTGCTGCTGTTCATGATCGGCGACGGAGTCGAATCGGGCTTCATCGCGCCGTTCATGGCGGACAACGGCGCGGGCACCGAGATCAAGGCCTCGTACGTCATCACCGTGTACGGCGTCGCCGTGATGCTGGCGTCGTGGTTGTCGGGCGCGCTGTCGGACCTGTGGGGGCCGCGGCGCGTGATGATGATCGGCCTGGCCATCTGGCTGGTGTTCGACGTGCTGTTCCTCGCGGTCGCGGTGTCGGGCGAGAACTACCCGTTGATGCTGGTGTTCTACGGTCTCCGCGGTTTCGGCTATCCGATGTTCGCGTTCGGTTTCCTGGTCTGGATCACCGCGGTGGCGCCGGTCGCCAGGCTCGGCGCGGCCGTGGGCTGGTTCTACTTCGCGTTCACCGGCGGGTTGCCGACGCTGGGCGCGCTGGTCGCGAGCTTCACGAACCCGGTGCTGGGCCAGTACGGCACGCTCTGGGTGTCGGTGGCCCTGTTGGCGGCCGGCGGAGTGCTGGCGATCTTCGGGGTCCGCCAGCGGACCGGGTACACGCGGCTCGCGCCGCCGGACGTGAAACCGGTGCAGAGCCTGGTGTCCAGCGTGTCGATCGCGTGGAAGAAGCCGCGTGTCGGCGTCGGGATGCTCGTCCGCGTCATCAACACGGCACCCGAGTTCGGGATGCTGGTGTTCTTCCCGACGATCTTCATCGAGGAAATCGGCTTCGGGGAGAGCCGCTGGCTCCTCCTGGTCTCGGTCATCTACGGCACGAACATCTTCTTCAACCTGATCTTCGGTGTGCTGAGCGACCGGATCGGCTGGCGCACCACGATCTTCTGGTTCGGCGCGATCGGCTGCGCGATCTCGATCCTGTTGCTGTACTTCGTCCCGATCGCCATGGGCGCCGAGTACTACTGGCTCGCGCTGCTCGTCGGCGCGCTGTACGGCGCCACGCTCGCCGGGTTCGTGCCGATCTCGGCGCTGCTCCCCTCCCTCGCCCCGGAGAACAAGGGCGGTGCGATGGCACTGCTGAACCTGGGCGCGGGCGCGGCGGCGTTCGCCGGGCCGGCGATCGTCAGCGTGTTCCTCGGCCCGCTGGGAGCGGCCGGAGTGGTGATCGTCTTCGCCGCGCTGTATCTGGTCGCGGCGGTCATGGTGCGCTACCTGAAATTGCCCGATGAGACGGCGAAGGCGATCGAAGAGGACAAGAGTCTGCAAGAAGCCGGAGAGAAGGTCGTCACCACGTGAACCAACCCGTCACGATCGGCATCGACGTCGCCACCGCGGGGGTCCGCGCCCTCGCGGTACGCGGCGGCACCGTCCTCGCTTCGGCCGCCGCGCCGCTGCCCGCTCCGGTCCGCGATGGCCGCGGGCGCAGCGAGCAGGACGCCCGGTCCTGGTTGCCCGCGGTGAAGACGGTGCTGGCGAAGGTCACCGGCGAGCTGCCGGGCAGGGGCGGCGAGGTCGCCGCGGTGGCCGTCGCCGCGACGTCGGGGACGATCGTCGGGGTCGATGCCTCGGGCGAGCCGGTCACGCCCGCGCTGATGTACGACGACAGGCGTGGCGCGGAGCTCAACCTCAAGGCCACCGAACTCGGCGCGGATCGCTGGCGGCGGCTCGGTTTCGGCGTGTCCGCCACGGCCGCGCTCGGCCGCGTCGCCTGGCTGGCCGAGCACGTCCCCGGCGTCGCGGGGATCCGGCACACGCCCGAGCTGATCGCCGCGGAACTCACCGGTGGGCCGGTGGCGGCCGACTGGTCGCATGCGCTGAAGAGCGGCTACGACCCGCTCGCCCTCGAATGGCCGGGCGAGGTGTTCGATGCCTTGGGGGTACCGGCGAGCCTGCTTCCCTCGGTGGTCGCGCCGGCCACCGTGCTGGGCGAGGTGGCCCGTCCGGTCGCCGGGCTCCCGGCAGGCTGCCTCGTCGTGGCCGGGATGACCGACGGCTGCGCGGGCCAGCTCGCGGCCGGGGCGGTCACCCCCGGGAGCTTCGTCGGGATCCTCGGCACGACCTATGTACTCAAGGGAGTCACCGAAGAACTGGTCCCGGATCCGACGGGGGCGATGTACAGCCACCGTCATCCGGATGGCTGGTGGCTCCCGGGCGGCGCGTCGAACACCGGCGGCGAGGCCGTCGCCGGACAGGAGTGTCTTCCCGAACTCGACGCGGCGGCGGCCGCGCTGGGCCCGGCCGAGATCGTCGCGTATCCGTTGCGGCGCAAAGGCGAACGCTTTCCGTTCGCCAGCGCGGACGCCGAGGGCTTCGTGTCCGGCGAAGCCGACGAGGTCGAGCTGCACCGGGCCAGGCTGGAGGGAGTCGCCTTCCTCGAGCGGCTGGCGTTGGATCACCTCCGCCGCCTCGGCGTCACGATCACCGATCCGCTGCTGGCGGCGGGCGGCGGCAGCAAGAGTCCTTTGTGGACGCGGATCCGGGCGACCGTCACCGGGCTCGGCCTGCGGGTGTCCCCACGGGCCGAAACGGGATACGGCGCCGCACTGCTCGCCGCGGCGGGTGTCCTGCCGGGCGGGCTCACGGAGGCGTCCGCAGGGCTCGGCAAGGGAACGCTGGTCGAACCCGACGAGCGCGAAAGCGCCGCGCTCGCCGAGTCCTACCGGCGGTTCTGCACCGAGCTGCACACCAGGGGCTGGATCGACGACGAGCTGTTCGCCGTCGCCCAGCGGTGAGAAATCAGGAAGGGCGTGGGCCGTTGGTCTTGGTAGGAGCCGGCTTCGGCGTAGCCGGATTGGCCGCTTCCGGTTTGGGCGCCTCGGCGGCGTCCGGGGCGGGAGCCAGCAGCCGGATGGCCTCCTGGACGGCGGCGTCCGTGGCGGAAAGCCGCTCGGCGACCTTCGACCGGAGTTCCAGCGAGAGCTTCCGAGCCTGCTGAGCTTCGGTCTGCTGGGTCTTCGCGTCGGCGAGGGCCTCCGCGACCTGCTCCTGCTTCGCGGCGATGTCCTCCGCCGAAGACTTCTCCGCCTTGGCGATCTTCTCCGCCGAGATCCGTTCGGCTTCGGCACGCTTGGCCGCGGACACCCGGTCGGCTTCCGCGATCTTGTCCGCGGACGCCTTCTCCGCCTCCGCGCGACGAGCGGCCGATGCCTCCTCGGCCTTCTTGTCCGCCGCGGCACGGGCCCGGACGCTCTCCAGGTCCAGCTCCTTGCGCTTCTGTGCCGCCTCGGAGTTCAGCCGCTCGATCTCGGCCTTGGCGTCCGCGAGCAGTTTCTCCCGCTCCGCCTGCGCGTCCTTGGCCGCCTTGTCACTCGCGCGCTGCGTTTCGTGGGCGTACCTGTCCGCTTCGGCCCGTGTCGACTTGGCGTCGGCTTCGGCGGCGGCCTTGAGGTCGGTGATCTCCTCCTCGGCGAGCTGCATCATCATGCGGACGCGTTCGGCCATCGCGCCGGCGCCGGACGGGCTCGAGCTCATCCGCATGAGCGCGGCCTTGGTCTCGTCCAGTTCCTTCTGGGCGTGACCGAGCGCCTTGGTGAGCTCACCGGCGGTCGCCACGGCCTCGTCGCGGCTGCGTGAGGCCTGCTTGATTTCGGCGGCCAGCTCGGCGAGACGCTCGTCGACCTGGCGCTTGTCGTAACCGCGGACAGCGCCCGCGAACTGGGGCGATTTCGCTGAGGGCGCCTGAGGCGCCGTCTTCTCAGGAGCGACCATGGCGGCCACCTTAATGAGCGGGGACCCGTGGGGCAGTACCGCCAAACGGCTGCACTCGGCGTGCGGCAGGGCGATCACATGGCATCCTGCTTTGTTGACAGCTCGTAAGCAGGGAGGCCCGGTTGGACATCTCGGCGATCCTCGAAGACATCCGCGAGCATTGGCACGTCTACGCCACGATGCCCTTCATCGCCGCGCTCATCGGGTACATCACGAAACGCGTCGCCATCGAGATGATGTTCCGGCCGCTGGAGTTCGTCGGGATCAAACCCTTCCTCGGCTGGCAGGGGGTCATCCCGGCCAACTCGCGCCGGATGGCGACCACCGCCGTCGACCTGCTGACCAAGAACCTCGTCGATCCGCAGGAGATCTTCTCCCGGCTCGATCCCGAGGAGGTGGTCAAGGAACTCGAGGAGCCGCTCCTCAAGGCCGTCGAGGACGTCACCCGCGAGGTCATGGAGCAGTACCAGCCCAGACTGTGGGAACTGCTGCCGACCCGGGCGCAGCGCATGCTGGTCGACCAGGTCCGGGCGCAGGCGCCGAAGGTCGTCGCGAAGCTGATGCGCGAGGTGTCGACGAACATCGACGAGGTCCTCGACGTCAACGAGATGCTGATCAACGCGATGGTCCGCGACAAATCGCTGACCTGCCGCCTGATCAAGGAGGTCGCGACCCCGGAGCTCCGCTTCATCGCCCGGTCCGGTATCTGGTTCGGCTTCGTCATCGGCCTGATCCAGTTCGTCGCGTGGGCGCTGACGAAGCAGCCGTTGATCATGCCGATCTTCGGTTTCGTCACCGGCTTCGTCACGGACTGGCTGGCGCTGAAAATGATCTTCTACCCGCGCGAGCCGCGCCGGTTCCTGTTCTTCAGCTGGCAGGGCATGTTCCAGAAACGCCGCCAGGCGGTCGCCAAGGACTACGGCGCGCTGATCGCGGACGAGGTGCTCACCGTGCGGAACGTGATGGAGGCCGTGCTCACCGGACCCAAGTCGGACAAGCTGTTCACGATGATCACCCGCGAGGTGCAGCGCACCATCGACGCGCAGGCGAGCATCGCGAAGCCCTTGGTGGCGCTGACCGTCGGCGGGGTCCAGTACCAGGAGATGAAGAAGGCCGCGGCGGAGAAGGCGATCGCGTATCTCCCCGAAACGGTGAAACACGTGGAGAGCTACGCCACTGACGCGCTCGACGTCCGCAACACCATCGTCACGAAGATGCAGCAACTGACCCCGCTCGAGTTCGAGGGGATCCTGCGACCCGCCTTCCAGCAGGACGAATGGAAGCTGATCGCGGTCGGCGCGGTGATCGGCGGGCTCGTGGGTGAACTTCAGGTCCTGCTACTCCTCCACTGAGGACAGGCGGCTAGGTTGCCCCTCAAGCGCGACGCGGGAGGGGCAGGAAAGTGGACGCCGTCATCGCCGATCTCGGCGAGCACTGGCCGGTGTATGTCAGCATGCCGTTCATCGCCGCGCTGATCGGCTACGTCACCAAACGCGTCGCCATCGAGATGATGTTCAAACCGGTGGAATTCGTCGGTGTGAAGCCGTTCCTCGGCTGGCAGGGAGTGCTGCCGGCCAACGCCGAGCGGATGGCCGCGACCGCCACCGAGATGCTGACGACCAACCTCGTCGACCCGAAGGAGATCTTCGCCAGGCTCGACCCGGCCCAGGTGGCCAAGGAGATCGAGCAGCCGCTTCTGCGGATCGTCGAGGACGTCACGCGCGAGGTGATGGAGCAGTACCAGCCCAGACTCTGGGAAGTACTCCCGAACACCGCCCAGCAGTTGCTGCTCAAACGGGTGCAGGCCGAGGCGCCGCGCGCGATCACGAAAATCATGGGCGAGATCGCGGAGAATATCGAGGACGTGCTCGACCTCAAGCACATGGTCGTGACGAACCTGGTGCGCGACAAGGCCTTGCTGAACCGGCTGATCCGCGACATCTCGCGGCCGGAGATGCGGTTCATCGCGCGGTCGGGGATCGTGTTCGGGTTCTCGCTCGGCTGCGTGCAGCTGCTGGTGTGGGCGCTGACGAAGTCGCCGATCGTGCTGCCGCTGTTCGGTATCGGCATCGGCTGGTTCACCGACTGGATCGCCCTGAAGATGATCTTCCTGCCGCGGGAGCCGAAGCGGTTCTTCGGCTTCTACACCTGGCAAGGCGTGTTCCAGAAACGCAAGGACCAGGTCTCCGCCGACTACGGCGACATGATCGCGCGCGAGATCATCACCATCCCCAACCTGCTCGAAGCCGTGTTGAGCGGGCCGAAGTCGGACAAGCTGTTCACGATGATCACGCGCGAGGTGCGGCGGACGATCGACGCGCAGGCGAGCGTCGTGAAGCCGTTCGTCGCGCTGGCCGTCGGGAGCAGGCGGTTCCAGGAGATGAAGCAGACGGCGGCGGCGAAGGCGGCGGCACGGATCCCGGAGACGATCCGCCACGCCGAGAGCTACGCGGTCAACGCACTCGACGTCCGGAACACCATTGTGGACAGAATGCGGCGGCTGAACCCGCTCGAATTCGAGCAGCTGCTGCGCCCGGCGTTCCGGCAGGACGAGTGGAAGCTGATCGCCGTCGGCGCGGTGATCGGCGGCCTTGTCGGTGAACTTCAGGTGCTTCTGCTGCTTCACTGAGGCCCAACCGATACGGTTTCCCCCTTCCCTGAGCGAAGCGAGGAGGTCGTGTGGACGCCGTCCTGGACGACCTCGCCCGGCACTGGTGGCTGTACGCCGCGATCCCGTTCGTCGCCGCGCTGATCGGCTACGTCACCAAACGCGTCGCCATCGAGATGATGTTCAAACCGCTCGAGTTCGTCGGGATCAAACCGTTCCTCGGCTGGCAGGGCGTGGTGCCCAAACACGGCGGGCGAATGGCCGCCGTCGCGACCGAGCTGCTGACGTCGAATCTGCTGGACGTCAAAGAGGTCTTCCGGCGGATCGATCCGGCGATCATCACGCGCGAGATCGAGCAGCCGCTGCTGCGGGCCGTGGACGAGGTCGCCCGCGAAGTGCTCGAAAAGCACCATCCCAGGCTCTGGGAGGTCATGCCGACGATGGCGCAGGAGCTGCTGATCAAGCAGGTCCAGTCGTCGACGCCGCGGCTGGTGCGCGAGTTCATGGCGGAGATGACCGAGAACCTCGACGAGGTGCTCGATTTCCAGCATATGACCGTGCAGCGGCTCACCAGGGACAAGAAGCTGCTCGTCCGGCTGATCCGCGAGACGTCGCGGCCGGAGATGGCGTTCATCGCGCGCACGGGGATCTACTTCGGCTTCGGGCTCGGCATCGTGCAGGCGATCGTCTGGGCGGCGACCAAGGAACCGTGGGTGCTGCCGATCTTCGGCGGCTGCATCGGGCTGTTCACCGACTGGCTCGCGATCAAGCTGATCTTCGTGCCGCGCGAGCCGGTGCGGGTCGGGCGGGTGATCCTGCAGGGCAAGTTCCAGCGGCGGCGGGCCGACGTCGCACACCAGTACGGCGAGATGATCGCGAACGAGATCCTCACCGTGCCGAACCTGCTCGACGCCGTCCTGCGCGGACCGCGGTCGGATCGGCTGTACGCGCTGGTCGAGCGGCTCGTGGCACGGGCCGTCGACGAGCAGGCGAGCGTCGCGAAACCGATGGTCGCGATGGCCGTCGGCGGACAGCGGCTGAACGAGATCAAACAGGCGGCCGCGCGGAAGGCGCTGGAGCGGCTCCCGCCGACGATCCGCCACGCCGAGGGCTACCTGACCGAGGCGATGGACGTCGCGAAGATCGTCGAGCGGCGGATGCTCGGGCTGACGCCGCTGGAGTTCGAGGGGCTGCTGAGGCCCGCGTTCCGGCAGGACGAGTGGAAGCTCATCGCGGTGGGCGGGCTCATCGGCTTCCTGGTCGGTGAGCTGCAGGTCCTCCTGATGCTCCACTGAGCGCGTTCAGCCCGCTGAACGCGCTCACGTGCGGGAGACGCGTGATGGGGTGTCGGCGGCCACCGCCCGACGAGCGCCATGTCCCCAATGCCACATCGGGGACGCTGGCATTGGGGACATCGGTCCCGGAGCCAGGGTGGCCCGGTGGACCTGCGTTTAGCCTGCTGAACGCGATCCGGGGCGCGGAAGTGAGGCGTTCTCACGTGCGCGCGACACGGGATGATTACGGTAAAGGGGTGGCGTCCGAACCCCAGCAGCTGCCAGCCGTCCACGAGGCGTGGCTACCGCGTGAGCACGCGTTGCATCGTCCCCGTCACGGTGGCAGGCAGCTGACCGCGCTGATCAGCGCGCTCCTGTTCTTCACCACCCCCGCGCTGCTGTGGGTGTTCGGTGTCCGGCCTGGCGAGATCGAGAACCACAAGCTCGCGAGCTTCCCCGGCCTGGACCGGGGCTGGGGGTTCTTCACCGACATGCCGACCTGGGCGATCGACCAGCTGTCGTTCCGGCCGGGCGCGATCGCCGCCGCCGACGCGATCAGCCGCGGCGTCTTCGGCGAGAGCGCCCCGCTCGACCAGCCGGCACCGCAGCAGCAGGCGGGCCCGATCCCCGCCCAGCCGTCGCCGTCACAGCCCAAGACCGCGCCGACCCAGGGGCCGGCGCCGAACGCCGCCTCCGGGTACCGCCGCGTCGTGCAGGGCCGCGACGGCTGGCTGTACTACGGCTACGACGCCGACGCGAAATGCGATCCGTCCCGTCCGCTGAGCGAGACCATCGCCAAGATCAACGAGCTGCGGCGCGCGGTCGAACAGTCCGGTAGGCGGTTCGAGTTCGTCGTCGCGCCGGACAAGTCGACGATGGTCCCCCAGTTCCTGCCCGACACCTACCCGGGCAAGGACTGCTCGCGGTCGGCCGAAGCGTCCATCTGGCACCGGATGCTCAAGGACGCGCGCGCGATCGACCTGCGGCCCGAGCTTCGCGCGTCCGAGGGCAGGGTGCAGCGGCCGATCTACCCGCCGAACGACACCCACTGGGCCGACGAGGGCGCGCTGGTGATGACGCGCGCCATCGCGAACGCGATCAAACCGGGCGTCACGCAGACCTGGGTGAGCGTTCCCGTCGGCCAGTACGAATCCTCCGCCGACCTGCCGCCGCTGATCAACAAGCAGGGCACGAAGACGAACACGGTGTACAGCCTCCGTCCGGACGGCGTCGTCGAGCGCGCGGGCGAGTCGAACGGCGACATCGACCGGCCGGTGTACCGCACCGCCAGCCCGCTGATCGGGACCGTCGACGAGAAGGTGCTGGTCTACGGCGACTCGTTCACGAAAGCGTCTTCGCGGTATCTCTCCGGCGCTTTCACGAACCTGACGATGCTGGCGCACTTCACCCAGAAGACGTCACAGGCCGAGGCCGTCGACGCTTTCGTGAACGCGGACGTCGTGGTCGTCGAAGTCGTGGAACGCAGTGTGGCCGCCGGCCAGCTCGCGTTCATCGCCCCCGATTTCCTCGGAGCGGTCAAGAAGGCGCTCGCCGAGCACCCGATCCGCTAGCGCTTCGGCAGCCGGGCCAGCACGGAGACGGCGACCGCGCGCGCCCGGTCGCAGGCCCGGTCGCCGCTGTATCCCTGCAGCCACACCGAGACGTACTCGGCGTCGCCGTCGGGGAGCGTGCGGTGCGGCCAGGAGAGAAGGCAGACGGAATCGCTGCTCTTGCTCACGTACCCGGTGACCCCGTTGCCCAGGTCGACCGAAGGACCGTTGTCGACGTAGAGACTCCGCTGGACTTTGACGTCCAGGCTTTCGCCGTCGCCCATCCACCTGCAGTTCCGCAGGCTGATCAGGCGGACCGGTGCTCCGTTCATGTTCGCCGCGACCACGGCGGCATCCGGGAGGACGCAGGGGTCCAGCGGGAGCAAGCCCGCCGGATCGTCCGCACGATCGACCTCGTGGGTACGCAGGCGGGCGAGCACGACGGTGAGCGCGCTGTCGGCGACGGCGCATTCGTCACCCACGTCGGTGTCGTTGTAGAGCATCACGTAGAGCTCCGGGACACCGGTCACCGGGATGAGGGCGTGGCAGCCTCCGCTGAAGGAGGCGCGCAGCAGCGGCAGCCCTTCGGCGGTGCGGTTCGTCGCGCCGATACCACCGTTGACCACGGGTTCCCCGAGCCGGACGTCGAAGCGGAGGCCGTTGGAGCCACTGTAGGTGCACCTGTCCGGGGACAACGGGTTCGAGTCCGGCTCGAGTGTGCCGAGGTCCTCGGTGAACCGGCCGGCGAGCACCGTGCACGCGTCGACGCGGCGGAGCCGCTCCAAGGTCAACGCCTCCGCCACCGGTATGGTGGCGGGCCCGATGTCCTGTGGTGAAGTCGCGTCCTGGATGACGACGACCAGCGTTCCGATCAGCGCGGCCACCGCCGCCAGCGCCCCCGCGATCACCAGCCCGGTACGGCTTTTCCGTTCCGGCTCGGGCCGGGCCGGTGGCCGCCACGCCGGAATCGGCAAGGAGAGCGCCGCACGTACTTCGGCGTCCTGCCGCTGAATGCGGGCGTGCACGACGTCCGGCCAGGGCGCGATCCCCGGCGGCACGGGGCCGAAGAAGTCCAGGATCTGCTCGGGTGTGGGCCGTCGAGCCGGGTCCTTGGCGAGGCACCCTTCGACGAGCGGCCGGATTTCCGCCGGCACGGCTGACAGATCAGGTTCGGCGTGGACCACGTTGTAGAGCGTCTGAGGAGCCGAAGTGCCACTGAAAGGTCCGCGTCCGGTGGACGCCATGACCAGGATGGCACCGAGCGAGAACACGTCGGAGGCTGTGCCGATGAGGCCGCTTCCGGCCTGTTCCGGCGACATGAACGCGGGTGAACCGATGATGGAGCCGGTGCCGGTGAGGTGCTGGGCCTCTTCGACGGCACGGGCGATGCCGAAGTCGATGACGCGGGGGCCGTCGGCGGCGAGGATGATGTTGCCGGGCTTGAGATCCCGGTGGATCAGCCCGGCACGGTGCAGCTCGGTGAGGGCCGCGGCCAGTCCGGAGGCGAGCGGGCGCACCGCTGCCATCAGGAGCGGGCCGAACTCGTCGACGGCTTCGCGCAGATCGGGACCGGTGACGAAAACCGAGGCGAGCCAAGGGGTTTCGGCTTCGGGATCGGCGTCCATGACGGCGGCGGTGTACGCGCCGGAGACCATGCGCGAGGTGGTGACCTCGCGGCGGAACCGTTCACGAAAGCGGGGATCGTGGGCGAACTGGGCATGGATCTGTTTGACGGCCACGAGCCGTCCGTCGGGTGCGAGCCCGAGAACGACCCGGCCCATGCCGCCTTCCCCGAGGGCGGCGATGATCCGGTGGGGCCCGACCTGCCGGGGTTCGCCGGGATTCAACGGCTTCACTGGTCTGTCCTAGGGTTTCGGGAGCGCGGGCAGAAGCGCCCTGACGAGCTCCTCGGCCTTGGCGCAGGCCTGCTGTATGGTCTTGGCGCCCTGGGGCTCGTACGTCACTTTGACGTTTTCGCCGACGTTCTCGCTCATCGCCCGGTGCTGCCAGGTCAGCACGCAACCGCGGACACCCGCCGGCGGGTTTTCCTCCCGATACACCGTGGTGCCCCCGACCTCCACCGGCAGGAAGCCTCCTGCCTTGACCTGCTCCGGCCCGTGAGGCGGATATCCGTGCTCCACGAGCAGCTCGAAGGTGCCGTCGCCCTGGTGGACACAGTGGTGCAGGTCCTCGAGAGCGGTGGCCCGTACCGGACCGATCGACCGGTCGACCCGGTCGTTCGGGAGCAGCGCGCAGGGATCAAGCCCGATCAGTGAGCCCGGCGGCAGGTCGCGTGCGTGGCCGCCGGCGCGGATCCGCCGCACCGCCTCACCGAGCCCGGCTTTCGCCACCACGCACTCCTCGTCCGACGAGACCATGGCGCCGACCTTGGTGAAGAGCACGACGTTCTGGAGGCCGGCGACGGGCACGGCCGCCGAGCACGAACCACCGACGGCTTTGGTGTTCATCGGCAGCCCTTCCAGTTCCCCGGCCGGTACCCCGTCGAGCAGCCGTGGCCCGACGGCGAGGGTCAGCGCGTTGTAAAGACAGTCCAGCCGCCGTCCGGGCGACGTCGCGGCGAGGGTGCCGAGCACGGGCGCCGTCCAGCCGGCCAGTACTTCGCACAGGTCCACGCGGCGCAGGTTGTCCGGGCCGAGCGGGTCCGGGTTGACCGGCGTGGTCGGTGGCACCCCGGACTGCGGCGCCGACGCGATCTCGGGTGCCGGGTCCGGCCGGGTCAGCAGCTTGACCGCCACGACCCCGGAGACGGCCAGCAGGACCACGGCCGCCGCGGCGAGCCCCGCGCGGAGCCGGCGCCGGGACCGCTTGGGCGGGACCGGGTTCAGCAGCCCCCACACCTCGGCCTGCTGCGTCTCGGTCAGCTGCGGCACCGGAGGAGGCCAGGGCGAGGAAGCCGGCGCGACGGGACCGAGCTGCCGCATGACCCATGCCGGGGTCGGCCGGTCCTCGGGATCCTTCGCCAGGCAGGGCTCGACGATCGTTCGCAGGTCCTCCGGCAGCCGGCTCAGGTCCGGCCGGGCGTGCACGACGTTGTAGAGGGTGTGCGGGGTGGACGATCCGGTGAACGGGCTCTGCCCGGTCGCCGCCATCACCAGCAACGCCCCGAAGGAGAACATGTCGCCTGCCGGAGTCGGCGGCTTCCCCTCCGCCTGCTCCGGCGACATGAACGCGGGTGAGCCGATGATCGATCCGGTGTGGGTGAGTTCCGAGTCGCCCTCGATCGCGCGCGCGATGCCGAAATCGATCACCCGTGGGCCGTCGGCGGCGAGGATGACGTTGCCCGGCTTGAGATCGCGGTGGACCAGACCGGCCCGGTGAATCTCCCCCAGCGCCAGCGCCAGCCCGGCGGCCAGGTACCGCAGCGACGGCGGACGCAGCGGCCCGCCGGCGGCCACCGCCTCCGACAACGACGGGCCCGGTACGAACACCGACGCCAGCCAGGGTGTCGGGGCGTCCGGATCGGCGTCCATCACCGCAGCGGTGAAGGCGCCCGACACCATGCGCGAAGTGATGACCTCGCGGCGGAACCGCTCCCGGAATCCGGGGTCGTTGGCGAAGGCCGGACGCACCTGCTTGAGGGCGACCAGCCGCCCGTCGAACGAACGCCCCAGCAGCACCCGGCCCATTCCACCCTCGCCGAGCACGGCGAACACCCGGTAGCGACCCACCTGAGCGGATTCCCCGGCGTTCAATGCTTGCACCAAAGCCCCCTTTTCAAGGGCGATGATACAAAAGGCGGGCGCGCGGAATATCCGGTTACGGCCGGATTGACCTCGTCGAATGAAATCGCCGCCGAAAGCGACTCGGGAAACTAGCGCAGAGCCGGCCGTGCCGTCGGCTCGACGCGGACCCGTGAGCTCCGGCCGCGCAGCCACGCGATGAGACGGCAGACGAGGTAGATCACGAACGAGATCGTCGTGACGAACGCGCTCACCGGCTTGCCCGGCGCCAGCGAAAGGACGATCCCGCCGAGCGCGGCGATCTCCGCGAACACGATCGACAGCACGGTCGCCTTCCACGGGCTCGCCGTGACCCGCGCGGCGGCCGCGGCCGGGGTCACCATCAGCGAGACCACCAGCAGGGCGCCGACGATCTGCACCCCGAGCGCGCTCGAAATCCCGACCAGCACCGCGAAGATCAGCGACAGCAGCCGCACCGGGACGCCGCGCGCCGTCGCTACCGCAGGGTCGACCGTGGCGAACAGCAGCGGCCGGTAGATCACCGCGAGCACCACCAGCACGACGACCGAGGCGCCGACGAGCAGGTTCAGGTTGGTCGAGTCGATGGTGATGATCTGCCCGACCAGAATGCCGAACTTGTTGGCGCTGCGGCCTTCGTAGAACGACAGCAGCAGGACGCCCATGCCGAGACCGAAGGCGAGGATCACGCCGATCACGGAGTCGCGTTCGGACTCGCGGCCGCCGAGGAGCCCGATCAGCAGGGCGGCGATGACGGCGCCCGCGAGGCCGCCGAGTTCGACGCCGACTCCCAGCAGCAGCGCGCCCGCCGCGCCGGTGAAGGCCAGTTCGGCCGTGCCGTGCACGGCGAACGACATCCGCCGCATGACGACCAGCGGGCCGAGCACCCCGGCGACCAGGCCGAGAACGGCGGCCGCGAGCAGCGCCGTCTGAACGAAGTCGAGACCGAGGAGTTCACCGGTCAGGGCGAAGTCGAACATCTTGTCCACGGTGTCTATCCAAGAACCCGCGACCGGGATCGCGTCGCCAGGGCGGGTTCCGCGTGTGGTCCGGACCGCACGAATGACCTCACTTCGTCTACCACGGCGCTAACAAGCCTGTTCGTCGATGTGGTGGGGTTCGTCCTCGCACAGCGCGCTCTGCGCACCGGCGACGTGGATCTGCCCGCCGACCTTCAGCACCTCGATGCGGGTGCCGTACAGCTCGGACAGGGTCTCCGAGTTCATCACCTCGTCCGGCTTGCCGACCCGGAACTGGCCGTTCACCAGATACAGCACCCGGTCCACATAGGACAGGATCGGGTTGATCTCGTGGGTGACGAACAGGACGGCCGTCTCGGCGGAGCGCCGCCGCTCGTCGATCAGTTCGCTGACCGCGCGCTGGTGCGCGAGGTCGAGCGAGAGCAGCGGCTCGTCGCAGAGCAGGACTTCGGGGTCACCGACCAGGGACTGCGCGACACGGAGCCGCTGCTGCTCGCCACCGGAAAGCCGCCCCACCGGCTGCTTCGCGTACGCCTGCGCGCCGACGGACTCGATCGCCCGCGCGACGAGCTGACGCCGCTTCGAGATCCCGAAGAGACCGGTGCCCCACCGGTGCCCGTCCAGGCCGAGGCCGACCAGGTCCACGCCGCGCATCGTCAGGCCCTCGTCGAGGGCGCGCTGCTGCGGGATGTAGCCGATCCGCCGGTTCGTCCCGCCGGGGCGCCGCCCCGCGATCTCGACCGTGCCCTCGGGCAGCCCCTGCTGGCCGAGCAGCACCTTGAGCAGGCTGCTCTTCCCGGAGCCGTTCGGCCCGAGGATCGCGAGGAACTCGCCGGGTTCGACGTCGAGGTCGAGCCCGGACCAGAGGGTCCTGGGGCCGAACGCGAGGCTCGCCCCGCGGACACGGACCGCGGGGCGAGCTTCGGCGGGTACGGAGGTCACTACTTCAGTGCTCCGGCCAGCGCGTCCACTTCCTTGGTCATCCATGCAATGTAGTCCGTCACACCCTGGGGCAGCGTTTCGGTGACGTCGATGACCGCGATACCGGCGTTCTTGGCGTCGCCGACGACCTGCTGCGTGACCGGGGTGGTGGTCTGCGCGTTGTTGACCAGCGCCTTGACCTGCTTGCCGGAGATCAGCTGCTTGACCTCGTTGAGCGCGGCGGCGGGCACGTCCTGCTCCGCTTCCACGGCCTCGGCGAAGGCCGGCGGCGTCGCGTCGGTGACCTTCGCGCTGTCGAGCAGGTAGTGCGCGACAGGCTCGGTCGCGACGACCTTCGCGCCCGAGGCGCCCAGCCCCGAGACCTTCTTCAGGAGTTCCTGGGTCTTGCCCTTGAACGCGGTCGCGTTGGCGGTGAAGGCGTCCTTCGAGGCGGGCTGGATCTCGCCGAGCTTCGCGGCGACCTGGTCGGCGACCTTCTCGACGCCGGGCAGGCTGTACCAGACGTGCTCGTTCTCGTTGCCGGTCGCGGCGATGTCGACGGCGACCAGCTTCTGCGCGCCGGTGGCCTGGTCGGCGAGCTTGGAGAAGAAGTCGTCGTAGCCGCCGCCGTTGGACAGCGTCAGCTTCGCGTTCTTCGCGGCGACGGCGTCGCTCGCGGTGGTCTCGTAGGAGTGCGGGTCGGCCGAGGGGTCGTGGATGATCGAGGTGACCTCGACCTTGTCGCCGCCGACGGCGGTCACGACACTGCCCCAGACGTCGGTCGAGGCGACGACCTTGATCTTTTCGCCGCCGCCCGGGTTCGCGGCGGACGCGTTCTGCGAACCGGAGCCCGTCGACGCCTTGTCGCTCGACGCGCAGGCCGTCGCGCCGAGCGCGAGGACGGCCAGGGCCGACACGGCCGCGAAAACACTCTTGGTACGGCGGGAATTCATCTACTGCACTCCTGCGGATGCCCTGGCCAGGTGTCCCCAATGCCGGGTAATGGAAACCGTTGTCAGATTCAACTGTACCCCATCAGGATGACGACGCCTCCGGTCCAGGTCCGAGCTGTACCCAGGGTCACTCTGAATCGAGACCTGCCACACGTCGGGTGATGCTTCTGCAAAACGTTCTGAACCGTTACGGTTTGCGGATGGGCCGTCCTATCCGCACCAGGAGGCAGGCGACACTGGCGTCGTTGGCCGCAGAGCTCGGTGTGTCGAGGACCACCGTCTCGAACGCCTACAACCGACCGGACCAGTTGTCCCCTGAGCTGCGCCGTCGCGTCCTCGAGACCGCACGCCGCCTCGGCTACCCGGGCCCGGACCCGGTGGCCCGTTCACTGCGGACGCGCAAAGCCGGCGCTGTCGGTCTTTTGCTCACCGAGAACCTCTCCTACGCCTTCCGCGACCCCGCCGCCGTCGGCGTGCTCGAAGGGCTGGCGCTGGCCTGCGAGGACGCGGGCGTCGGCCTGCACCTGGTCCCGGCGAGCCCGGGCAGAGAGGACGTCGCGGCCGTGCACCGCGCCGGCGTCGACGGCTTCGTCGTCTACTCGGTGCCCGACGACGACCCGCATCTCGGTGCCGTGCTGGAACGCCCGGTGCCGACGGTGATCGTCGACCAGCCCCGGGTGGACGGGGTCGACCGGGTCGGCCCGGACGACGCGGCCGCGGTCACCGCCATGGCCGAACACCTCATCTCGCTGGGCCACCGGCAGATCGGCGTGCTGTGCATGCGGCTGGCCCGCGAGCGCAACGACGACTTCGTCTCCATCCAGCGGCAGAGCACCGCGCACTTCCACGTCCAGCGCATCCGGCTGGAGGCGCTGGCCGCCGCGTTCTCGGCGGCCGGGGTCGACTGGGCGACGGTGCCGGTGGTCGAGCGCTTCGACCACACCGTGGACGACGGCGCGTCGGCCGCACGCCAGCTGCTCGACGCGTATCCGCAGGTCACGGCCGTGATCTGTACCTCGGACATCCTCGCTCTCGGCGCTCTGGCCGAGGCGGAACGCCGGGGCCTGCGCGTACCGCAGGACCTGACGGTCACCGGGTTCGACGGCATCACCGAGGCCGAGCGCTCCGGCCTCACCACGGTCCACCAGCCGGTGCTCGAGAAGGGCAAGGCGGCGGGCAAGCTGCTGCTCAGCTCGGCCGACCGGGTCGGGCCGAAGGTGATCACCCTGCAGACGGAACTACGGGTCGGCCGCACGTCGGCGCCGCCACGAACGGCGGAAGAACGCTGGTTCGGGCCGTGATCTGCGCCCGCACACGTTGCTCTCCCCCGGCGTGTCGGTTCCAATGAGCGTGTGACCTCAATCGACGTACTGCTCAAGCGCAACCAGGAGCTGGGCGATGTCACTCCTGGTGACCGGTCGTCTCCGAGGCCATCACTCCAGGTGGCGATTCTGACCTGCATGGACGCCCGTATCCGGGTGTTCGAGATCTTCGGCCTGATCCAGGGCGAGTCCCACATCCTGCGTAACGCGGGCGGGGTCGTCACCGACGACATGATCCGCTCGCTCGCGCTCAGCCAGCGGAAGCTCGGCACGCGCGAGGTGCTGATCGTGCAGCACACCGACTGTGGCCTCTCCATGGTCACCGAAGACGATTTCAAGGACGAACTCGAAGCCGCCAGCGGGCTGCGCCCGACATGGTCGGTCGAGGCGTTCCGGGAGGTCGAGGACAGCGTGCGCCGGTCGGTGCAGCGCGTCCGGCGCAGCGACTTCCTGCCGCACACCGACAACGTGCGCGGGTTCGTCTACGACGTGAAGCTGGGGCAGCTGCATGAGGTCGCGCACTGACGGAAACCCGCCGAAGGGGCGCCGATCCCGCTGAACGTCACGTTGAGCAAGGAGACGCCCCTTCATCGTGTTTCCGTGGGCCTCCGGCCCAAAAGAGGATGCGCGACGGGTGAAGTCTCCGTCGGGCGCGGAGCGCCCTTGGGGAGACGCCTTTGGGCCCGATGGGTCGCACCTTTAAGCTTGGCTCGGTGGGCGTCGACGCGGATGTGCTGACCGAGTGGTTCGACGAAGTGGGGCGCGACCTCCCTTGGCGTGAGCCGGAATGCACCGCGTGGGGTGTGCTCGTCAGCGAGATCATGTTGCAGCAGACACCGGTCGCGCGGGTCCAGCCGATCTGGCTCGACTGGATGGCGCGCTGGCCGGTGCCGTCGGCGCTGGCGGCGTCGTCGCAGGGCGAGGTCGTGCGCGCCTGGGGCAAACTCGGCTACCCGCGGCGCGCGTTGCGGCTGCACGCCGCGGCGGCCGTCATCGCCGCCGAACACGGTGACGTCGTTCCGTCCGATGTGGACACTCTGCTCGCGTTGCCTGGCATCGGCGCGTACACCGCGCGCGCCGTCGCGGCCTTCGCCTACGGCAAACGGGCACCGGTGGTGGACACGAACGTCCGGCGCGTGGTGGCCAGGGCCGTGCACGGCGCCGGTGACGCCGGGCCGCCGTCGAATACCCGCGACATGGCCGACGTCGAAGCGCTGCTGCCGCCGGACGACGCGCCCGCCGCGAAACTCTCGGCCGCGCTGATGGAACTCGGCGCGCTCGTCTGCACCGCGCGTTCGCCGCGATGCGCGGACTGCCCGATCTACGACGACTGCGCGTGGCAGCACGCGGGAAGGCCCGCATACGCCGGGCCCGCGAAGCAGGTCCAGAAGTTCGCCGGCACCGACCGCCAAGTGCGCGGGCTGCTGCTCGACGTCCTGCGTGGCAGCGAAGGCCCGGTCGAGAAGGCGCGGCTCGATCTCGTCTGGCACGAATCCGGGCAGCGCGACCGCTGTCTCGACTCCCTGCTGGCGGACGGGCTGCTCGAACAGACCGGGGACGGCCTGTTCGCACTCCCTGGCGAACACTAACGCATTACGACAAAAGTTGGTCAATGGTTGTCATAGGCGCGATGGCGGGTTAGTTTTCCGGCCAACGCGCATGATGGGAGTTTCGCCCGTGGCCGACTTCGACCGACGTACCGCGCTCAAGGGCGGCCTGACGGTAAGCGCCGTCGGGCTACTGGGGACAGCAACGATTTCCGCCGCCGACGCGGCGTCCGGGGTGACAGAACCGAAGATCTACGGCACCGCGGCGTGGAGCGCGCGGCCGCCGAACGGCGCGATCGAGGTGCAGAACCACAAGCCGACGTACATCGTCGTGCACCACACGGTCGAGCCGGGGAACGTCACCGACTACACGCTCGAACACGCCTTCTGGGCGTCGCGCTCCATCCAGAATTTCCATATGGACACCCGTGGCTGGATCGACACCGGCCAGCAGTTCACGAACAGCCGCGGCGGGCACATCACCGAAGGCCGGCATCGCAGCCTGGAGATCCTGCGCGGCGGTACCCAGCACGTGCTGGGCGCGAACGTGGGCAACAACAACAGCACCTGCATCGGGATCGAGAACGAAGGCCTCTACAGCGAAGAGGACGTCACGCCGGCGCTCTGGGACTCGCTGGTGAAGCTGGTCGCGTACATCGCTTCGCAGTACGGGATCTCGCCGGAGTTCATCAAGGGACACCGGGACTTCAACTCGACCGAATGCCCGGGAACCGTGTTGTACAACCGGCTTCCGGAGCTGCGCACCGAGGTCGGCAAGCTGCTGGGATCCGCGTCGCCGAAGGTGGAGCTGCCGGAGTGGCCGCTGCTCAAACCCGGCGACAGCGGGCCGCGGGTACGGATGGCACAGGAACTCCTGCGGGCACGCGGTTTCGCCGTACCCGCCGACGGACTCTTCGGACAGTCCACAAAGGACGCCGTCGCCGCGGTGGCGGCCCGGCACGGGCTGGAACGCGACGCCTGCGGCGCGACCGCGGCGACCGACGAGACCGGCTTCCTCGGCTCCGACGTCTGGCCGCTCATCGTCGGGTCCGGCACCGATCTCCGGGCGCTGAAAGCACGACTCGCCGGCTGAACAGCAGCGGCGACAGGATCACCAAGGCGGCGCACCAAGGGAGCAGACCCGTTCCCAGCGGCAGCAGCAGTCCGCCGATGAGCGCGCCCCCGGCGACGGCGCCGTTCCAGGCCGCGATCGTGAGCGACTGGGCGGCGTCGGCCGTGGGGCCCGCCAGCAAGGCGGTGACGGCCTGGAAAGCGGTCGGCGCGCCGCCGAACCCCAGGCCCCACAGGCCGGCGGCCGCGAGCACCAGACCGTGGACACCGTCGCTGATCCCCAGCAGGACGATGGCGGCGGCGGTCACGGCGGTGCAGGACAGCAGCACGGCGCGCGGACGGCTGTCGAGGGCGGAGCCGACCGCGGCCATCCCGCCCACCGCGGCGCAGCCGAACACCAGCAACGCCGCGCCCAGCAACGTTTCCGCCTCCAGACCGGCGAGCACCGGACCGACGTAGGTGTAGGCCACGTTGTGCCCCAACGAGAACAGCGCCACCGTCGCGAGCATGGGACGCATCCCGGGCAGCCGTGACGCGGCCAGCGGCCGGGTGGGGCCCGCCGGATCCGCGAGCACGGCGGGCACCGCGACGAGCACCCAAACCAGCAACGGCACGGTGATCAGCGCCATCGCGGCGAACGCCCAGCGCCAGTCGGCGAGTTCGCCGAGCGCGGTACCGGCGGGCACGCCCAGCGCGAAGCCGATCGGTGTGCCGGACATGGCCACCGCCAGCGCCCGCCCGGTGAGCCGCGGCGGGGCGAGACGCATCGCGTAGCCGGCCACGAGTGACCACATCACCCCGGTCAGCGCCCCGGAAACGACCCGCGCGGCCAGGATCAGCGGGTACGACGAGGCCACGGCGATCACCAGGTTGGTGACCAGGAAGCCCGCGATCAGCGCCAGCAGCAGGCGTTTGCGCGGCACCCGGAGGGTCGCGCCGGTGAGCGGGACGGCGGTGAGCGCGGTCGTGATCGCGTAGACCGTCACCAGCTGCCCGGTGGCCGACGGGGAAACGCCCAGATCCTCGGACATGCCCAGCAGCAGCCCGGCGGGCAGCACTTCGGTGAGGCAGCCGAGGAAGACCGTCGTCGTCAGCGCGAGCAGCGCCGGGAGAGGCAGCATGCCTCGACGATCTCCTCTCCCTCGCGGCGCGCGATAGTCCCTGGCGGGTATGCCGAGGGGTTATCGGCCGGGGATAACCCGGCGGCATGACCGGCTGGCAGTGCCGCGCGCGGCGCGCACGTACGCACGATGACCGGACATCCTCCCCTTGAGAGAGAAGGCTCGTTCATGACCGTGCGGCTTCGGTGGCAGGAGCCACTGTGCACCGCGTTGCTCGCCACCACGATGATCGGCACCTGCCCGGCTTCGGCGGCGGCCCAGCCGGCACCCGGCAGCGACGGATACGTGCACGTCTCGCCCGACGGGACCGTCCTCGGACCCGATCCTTACTACCCGAAGGACGGCAACGGCGGTTACGACGTCGGCAAGTACTCACTCGCGCTGCGTTACGCGCCGTACTCGATGCTGCTGAGCGGCAGGGCGACGATCACCGCGACGGCGACTCAGGACCTGAGCCGGTTCGACCTCGACCTGCGCGGGCTCACCGTCCGGTCGGTCACCGTCGACGGGTTGGCCGCCACGTTCCGGCGGGCGGGTGAACACGAGCTGGTGATCACCCCGCGGACCCCGGTGGCCGACGGCAGGACATTCACCGTGGTGGTCGATTACGACGGCCGCCCGGAACCGATTCCCACCGCGCGGGGCCGGGTCGGCTGGCTCGCCGCTTACGGCGATTCGGCCGTGGCCACCGGGCAGCCGCGTTCGGCGATGACCTGGTTCCCCGTCAACGGCACCGAAGCCGACAAGGCGGCGCTGCAGGTCTCCGTCACCGTCCAAGACGAATTCTCCGTACTGGGCAACGGTTTCCAGGTCTCCGACGTGCCCGCGGGCCCGGGACGGCACACTGTCACCTGGTCGGAGGAAACCGCCCTCGCGCCGAGCACGGCGATGCTCGGCATCGGGCGCTGGGAGGTCGAGCGGATCGCTCTTCCCGGTGGACGGACGGCGGTCAACGCCTACCACCCGTGCGCCGTGGACAAGCGGCAGATCGGCGGGCGGCTGCCCGAGGTCCTGGAATTCCTCACCGGGAAGTTCGGCGACTACCCGCAATCGGCGGCGGGCGGGCTGTTCCTCGACCGCTCCCTCGGCTACACGCACGGAGCGCAGACCCGGCCGGTGTACGGCCGCACCGCCACCATCGCCGATCTGGTGTACGCCGTCGCGTACCAATGGTGGGGAGCCGGAGTGAGCGGCAAGATGTGGCGCGACGCGCTGATGCCCGAGTCCGTCGCGCGGTACGCCGTCTGGTTGTGGGACGAGACCAAGAACGGTGCCGACCTGGACCGTCGCTACCGGGAGATGGTGGCCGCGGTGCGCGACGACCCGGCTTTCTGGGCGCCCAAGCTCACCGATCCGGGCAAGGGCACCGAATTCGCGCCGACGACCAAGGCGGTGCTGATGGTGCACGCGCTGCGCCGTCACATCGGCGACGAAGCGTTCTTCCAGATCATGGCGGGCTTCCCGATGATCAACCCGCAGGGAAATCAGAACTGGCACGACTTCGAGCTCTACGTCTCCGCGATGACCCAGCGCGACCTCGGCGAGTTCAACCAGGCCTGGCTGGACGGGACGGTGCGGCCGCCGGACGAACTCCTCTTTCCCGGGACGTAGGGCCTCGTACGAACCGTCCGCGTCTTTGGTACCTCCGTGGATTCCGGGCGGGCGATGACACTGGCACCTGACGTCAAGGCTCGTGAGTCTCCGTACCGATGCGGCGAGTTCGCGTGATTGACCGGACGACACGCGTGTCGTCCGGTCAATCACGCGAAACCGCCGTCCGCGCACCGGCAGTACGTACCTAAGCCGTCCTTACCACTCACGAGTCCAGGTACTCGGCGTAGACGGGTGCCATCCTCGCTTCGGCCCAGTACGCTTCGACCACGGCGGAGATCAGCTCCTCCCGCCGCCCCGCCACGAAGGTCTCCTTGTTCCACGCGAGAATGTGCCTGCGCGGCAACACATCCCCGCGCAGCGGCCGGGGCACGATGCCGTGGTTCCCCGGATCGCAGATCGGTTGCGACAGCCCGACCGCGCCCGCCTTGACCACCAACAGCGCCACCTGCTGCGAAGTCACCTGATGGGTGAACGACGGGCTGAAGCCGTGCCGCGCGCAGGTGTCGGCGAAGTACTTGGTGAACGTGGCCGCCGACGAATCGGACACCATCACCCACGATTCGTCCCGCAGGTCGCGCAGGTCGACGACCTTCTCGCGCGCCAGCGGATGGAACTCCGGCAGCAGGACGAAGGTCGGCTCGGTCACCACCACCGCGGTGTCCACGTTCGCGGGGAGTTCGAGCTCGTATCCCGGATAGTCCTTGACCAGCCCCAATTCCGCGCGCCGCTGGGCCAGCAGTGGCAGCAGCCGTTCGGGGTGGTCGTCGTGCACGACCTGCACTTCGGAGACCTCGGGCCACAATCCCGTCACCAGTGAGGGCAGATGCGCCACCAGCGCGCTGGCCACCGCCACCACCCGGACCACGTCGGGCGGGCCGCTGGGGCAGCCGCGCTGCTCGATGTCTTCGAGCAGTTTGTCCAGCTGTGGCAACAAAGCGGCGGTGCGGCGCAAGAGCAGTTCGCCCATCGGCGTTGGGGTCACACCGCCCTCGCACCGGTCGAACAACCGGTAGCCCAGCATGTTCTCCAGCCGTTTGAGTTGCGCGGAAACCGCGGGCTGGGTGACACCGAGAGCGATCGCGGCCCGGGAAAGGCTTCCCGTGTCCGCGATCGCCCTGATCACCCGCAGGTGGTGGACATCCAGCTGTACGACGTCGAACTCCTTTGTCACGAACGGGTTTTCGACCCGCCGGAAGAAGTCATGGCCGTGGAGGACACCGCGGCCGCGGTCCGTCTGCCGAGAAGAATATACAGGAGAAAAGCACCAAGAACGGAGTTCACGGTGGGGATTCCCCACGGCAGCCAGGCCCCCACCGCCGCTCCGGACGCCCAGCAGATCAGCGCGGAAGGAACCCAGGACGGGCAGGTGGACGGCAGCTCCCCGGACGCGCGGGTGGCGTCCAGCTCCGGTTTCCAGCGCCGGACCACGTAGTACTCGGCGATCACCACCCCGGCCACCGGTGGCGTGAGCACGCCGACCCAGGTCAGGAAGGTGGTGAAGTGGTCGAGGACGCCGATCGCGGAGAGCACCGTGCCGAGACCGCCGAGCAGCAGGGTCGCGGTGGTGCGGTCCAGCCGCCGGGACAGCAGCACCTGCACGGTGTTCACCAGCCCGAGCGAGGACGAATACAGGTTCCAGTCGTTGATCTTCAGGATCGCGGTGACCAGGATCAGCGTGCCGAGCACACCGGACGACGAGGTGATGATCCCGACCACGTCGGCGCTTTTCGCCGCGTGCGCGAGCAGGACCCCGATCAGGCCGATGAGGTACTGGCCGAGGGTGACGCTGACCAGGGTCTGCTTCACCACGTCGGACGCGGTCCGGTTGAACCGGGTCATGTCCGGCGTCATGATCGCGCCCATGATGAACGCGCCCGCCACCAGCGTGGTGCCCTGTGCCAGCGACATGGACGGTCCCGGCGGCGGCTCAGCCAGCAGTGCCGGCAGGGAATGGTCGCCGAGCGCCGAGATGATCGAAAACCCCGCCAGCGCGAGGAAAGCGGGCACCGTCAGATACGCCGTCCAGGCCATCGCGTGGAAGCCGAACACGACGATCGCGGTGACCAGCGCGCCGCCCGCGAGCGCCCACACCCACACCGGCGGGCCGCCCATCAGGGCGTGGAGGCCGTGGGCGAACACGTCGTTCTGCACCCCGAACCAGCCTGCCAGGCTCAAGGTCATCAGGAGACCGACCAGCGAGGACCCGCCGGTGCCGAATCCGGTCCAGCGCGCGAGCACCGACGTCGAAAGCCCCTCGCGGGTGCCGGCGATGCCCATCAGGATGGTGATGACCTCCAGCAATACCGAACCGATCGTGATGGCCAGTACCGCTTCCCAGAACGTCATGCCGAAGCCGAGCACCGCGCCGAGCAGGAACTGGTGGAACGAGGACACCTGACCGAACCGCTGCAACGCGACGGAAATCCAGGAGTAGCGGCGGTCGGCGGGCACCCGGCGAAGGGAGAAGTCGTCGTGTTCCACGGTCACTCCACTCGTTCCGGGACGGCTTGTTCGAGGACGACGAAACCTTGGCCGGGCAGCGGCCGCCACGAGAGTTCGCCGCGGTAGAGCCGTTCGAGAAAGGCGACCCGCTGGTGATAGGCGAACACGGAGCTTTCGACCCCGGCCACCGCGACGGTGCCGACGAACATCGGCAACTCGGCGAGGAAGTACCGGACCGCGCTGCGCAACTGGTCGCGCGTGGGATGTTCGCCCTCGGGCAGCCGCCGGTCCAGCACCCAGCCCGTGGCGCCGAGGCACTGCTCGGCGAACTCCGGATCGGTGGCGAACCGGTGGTGTGCCTCGGAAAGCAGGGCGAGGTACGCGCTGTCGGCTTCGAGCGCCGCGGAATCCAGGATCAAAGTGCGTGGATCCGGCGAACAGACCTGCTCCAGCGCGCGGACGATCTTGTTCCGCGTGTAATTTCCTTGCCGCTGCGCCTTCTGCGCGGCGCGGACCGGGTCGTAGCCGAGCGCTTCGAGGGTGAACGCGGACGGGCCGTCGGGGACGAAGAAATGGAAACCGTGAAAGGCCGACATGGCCCAGCGGGCGAGATCGGCGATACGGTCCACGGTGAAATGGCTGTTGAACGGGCTGACACCCAGGCAAACGTGTTCGGCTCGCGCCAGCGGATCAGCGCAATGCTCCGTGAGCGGCAGTGGTCGCGGCAAGACGGCTCCTGATTCGCGTGATATGCGGGGCGTCGACCGAACGTAGCCACGGCCGGATGGCACGGGTATTGCCACCGAATGTTGTCACCGGGTTATGAGAAATCGGGTGTCTCGACTTTCGGAGGTGCCGGGCGCGAACGGGTCGCGGTATACGAAGTCATGGAGATTCAGGTTCGGCATCTTCGCGTGATCTGTGAGATAGCCGCCTCCGGCAGCCTCAACCGTGCCGCGGCCGGACTGGGACTCGGCCAGCCCGCGCTCAGCCACCAGCTGCGCCGGATCGAGCGGATGGTCGGCGGCCCGTTGTTCCACCGCGACCAGCACGGGGTGCGGCCCACCGAACTCGGCGCCCTGATCCTGCGGCGGGCGCGGGCGATCGTGCTCACCTTCGACGAACTGGAGCACGACTTCCACCGTCAGGAACCGGAGACGGGCGAATCGATCAGGATCGGCTGGAACGACAGCGCCATCACGGGTTCGCTGCTCGGCGGACTGCGCGACCTGCGCCCGGGCGAGCCGTTCCGCACACGCGCGGACACCTCGCGCACGCGGCTGCTCGCGCAGGTCGCGAACCGGGGCATCGACCTCGCGCTGATCATGATCTGCGGCGGGCGCGGCCTCCCGGTGCCGCCGGAAGTGCGGACCCTGACCCTGGTGGAGGAGCCGTCGTTCGTGGCGGTCCCCGCGGAACACCCGCTCGCCGCCGAAGAGGAGATCGAGCTCGCCGAGCTGGCCGGGGAGGACTGGATCGTGTCGAGTGGCGGCGACGGCTGCCGGGTGGTGTTCCGCGAAATGTGTCTCGCGCACGGTTTCGACCCCCGGATCACCCACGACGCCGACCTCGACACCACGCGCGAGGATCTGGTCAGCGGCGGATACGGCGTCGGGCTGATCCAGCCGACCCGGCCGTCGGCGGACGGGCTGGCCATCCGGCCGCTCGTGGGCGCGCCGATGTGCGTGCGGCATGTGCTGGCCTGGCGGGAGGACGGCCGGTGCGCGCCCGGCGTCCCGGAACTCGCCGCTTCGGCGAGGGCCGGATATTGGCGGCTCGCCGGGCGGACGGCGCCGTACCGAGCCTGGTTGCACCGCCACGGCAGGCCGGCCGCCGGATAACCCTTCGGCATGCCGAGGCGGCACTAGAGCGTGTCCCACGAGGCGCCCGACGATGGGAATCGTCAATCACGGTCGCCGAAAGAAGGGGCACCATGCTGCCGTTGATCACCCGTACGGAACTGCTCTCCCGGATGGAGTCCGGATCGGTGGTCGTGGTGGACACGATGCCGGTCGCCTATTTCGCGAAGGAACATCTTCCGGAAGCACGCAACATTCCGGGTTTCCCGTACGAACGGGCCGCCGAATTCACCGACCGCCTGGCACCGATGGTGCTTCCGGACAAGGCCGCCGCGATCGTCGTCTATTGCGCGAACACGCCGTGCCGCAACAGTGAATTCGTCGGGCGGCGGCTGCTGGAGCTCGGGTACACGAACGTCCGCAAATACCGCGAAGGCATCGAAGACTGGGTCGCGAACGGGTTGCCGACCTGGTCTTCATCCTGAAAGGAGATCGTCTTGTCCAAGTGCAAACGGTTCGTCTGCGTGCTGGCCGGTGTGCTGGCGCTCATCACCGGCTTCGGCAGCGGCGTGGCTTCGGCCGCGCCGGCGGCAGAGAACGTGATGACGGTGACTTCGGCCAACTACGCCGAGGTCATGAACATCTCGCGGCAGAAGCTGGTCATCATGGACTTCGGCGCCACCTGGTGCCCGCCGTGCCGCCAGATGAAGCCCGTGATCGAACGGCTCGCCGGTGAATACGGCGGCCGGTTCCTCCTGGGCGAGGTCGACGTCGACCAGAGCCGGGACCTGTCCAGCCGGTACAACATCCGCTACCTCCCGACGCTGGTCGGTGTCCGGAACGCCGCCGAGCTGCCGTCCTCGCGGAACATCGGCTACCCGGGCGAAGCACGGCTGCGCGCCTGGATCGACGCTCAGCTCGCGAAGGGCTGACCGAGGATGTCGGAGAGAAAAGCTTCGACGGCACCGAGGTAGGTCTCCGGTGCTTCGTCGTGCACCACGTGCCCGGCGCCTTGGACGACGATGTGCCGTCCGAGGCCGCCGGGCACGCGTGCGGCCAGCTCGGCCTGCTGGCCGTGCGGCATCGCGGTGCGTTCGCCTTCGATCGCGAGCAGCGGGCATTTCACGCGTTCGACGAACTCCCAGAAGTCGCGCCTGCCCCATTCGGCCGCGATCTCGTACAGGTCCGGGAGGGACGCGATCAGGTGGTAGCCGTCTTCGCGCTCCTCGACGCATTCGATGAAGTAGTCGCCGGTGTCGCCGAAAAATTCGCGAACGTGGGCCAGTGACCGGAACGGGACCGGCCACGATTCGAAGTACCCGCGCCAGGTGTCCACGGTCCGGCCGCGCTGGTCCGGCGCGAAGTCCTCGCAGACCACGGCGCGGACGAGCTCGGGATGGGTGGCCGCGGTGACCCACGCGTGCAGGCCGCCCATCGAATGTCCGATCAGGACCGCGGGTTCGTCGAAGGTCCGCAGCACCGCGGCGACGTCGTCGGCGAACCGCTCGGTGCGCCAGGGCCCGCCACGCGGTCCGCGTCCGTGACCTCGCGCGTCGAGGCCGTGGACACGCCCGTACGGCTGGAGCCTTCGCGCGACCCGCCACCACGTCGTCGCCCTGCCCATCAGCCCGTGCAGAAGGACGATCGGCGGCCCGTCACCGCCGAAAGTGACCAACCCGTCGCGCTGGATCACCACTAAGCTCCCCTCCATGCGCAGCCGTGTCCCCGCCGCCGGTCTGGTACTGGGGGCCGTCTGCGCCCTGATTATCGGCTGCACCGCCGATCCGCCTCCGGCCGCGCCCCCGCCGCCGCCGATGAACCCGGCTCCTGGCGCTTCCGGCGCGGGCGACCCGTACTACCCGATGGACGGGAACGGTGGTTACGACGCGACCGAATACCAGGTGGGTATCACGTACGACCCCGCGAAAGGACGTCTCGACGGCGACACCACGGTGATCGCGAACGCGACACAGGACCTCGATCGATACAACTTGGACTTACGCGGCCTGACCGTGCAATCCGTCGAAGTGGACGGGAAACCGGCGAAGTTCGCGCGCGAGGGCGAATTCGAACTGGTGGTGACGCCCGCCGAGCCGATCCGGAACGGGACCCCCTTCCGCACGAAGGTCGTCTACGGCGGCGACCCGTCGGCGACACCCAAGGCGGGCGGCAGCGAGAACGGCTGGCAGAAGTCGAAGGACGGCGGCGCGTTCATCGTCGGCGAGCCGCATTCGGCGTCGTTCTGGTATCCCGTCAACGAGACCCCGCGCGACAAGGCGATGTTCACCCTCACCGCCCGCGTGCCGGACGGCTGGACCGTCATCTCGAACGGGCGCGAGATCCAGAAGTCCTCGACGAACGGCTGGACCACGGCGTCCTGGCAGGAGCGCACGCCCGTGGCGTCCTATCTGACCACGGTGGCGATCGACAAGTTCACCGTCGACCGGATGGCGCTTCCGGACGGGACCCCGGTGGTCAACGCGTACGCGCCGGGCGCCGAGGACCGGCGCGACACCGGCAGGCGGCTGCCGGAGATCATCGCTTTCCTGAGCTCGAAGTTCGGGCCGTACCCGGTGGACGCGGCGGGCGGCATCTATCTCGACGAGGACATCCATTTCTCGCTGGAGACCCAGACCAGGCCGACCTACGCGAAATGGGCCGACCTGATCACCGTGGTGCACGAAACCGCGCATCAGTGGTTCGGCGATTCGGTGACCCTGAGATCGTGGTCCGACATCTGCCTCAACGAATGCCTCGCGTCGTACGCGCAATGGCTGTGGCAGGAGTCGCGGGACAACGAGAACCTGGACGACCGCTACCGCGCCGCCCTCGAGATCATGCGCGGCAGCCAGGATTTCTGGACACCGAAACTGGTCGACATGGGCGCCGGGCAGGAGTTCCACGGCGTCTACGACAAGGGGATCCTGGCCATCCACGCGCTGCGGCGGAAGATCGGCGAAGGAGCGTTCGGGCGCCTGCTGAAGGAATGGCCTGCCGCGTACCGGAACGCCAACGCCTCCTGGGCGGATTTCGAGGCGTTCACGATCAGGCTTTCGGAGCAGAACCTGCGGCCGTTCTTCGACGCTTGGTTCCACGGCACGACGATCCCGCCGGACGCCGAGCTGCTGCCGGGCACCCTGCGAGGCTGAAAACTCCCGCATTTAGTCCTCTGAATGCAGAGTGCCAGGCCAACGCGGCTGTCCGTGAAGGGCCCCTTCCCTACCCTCAAGGTAGTGAAGGAGGCCTTCACGGCGAGCCGACCTCGCATTGAGTGTCCGTAAGGACCCATTCGGGCGGCGAAATGCCTGATTGATGCCTGTATACGCAGTTCGGTGCGGGGGTCGTGAGTGGTAATGAGGGTTAGAACGCTCTGTCTAACCGTCCTTACCACTCACGACCCCCGCGCAAAGAGGACACCGTCACCGGGCCGGCGTCCCTTATGGACGGTCAAAAGCGCGCCAGGCTACCTACCGCGAGGCCACCACCCCCGCATTTAGTCCTCTAAATGCGGTCAGGCGCCGGGGTAGTCCGGCAGGTCGATGCCGTTCACCACATCCCGCATCTTCCGCGAAGCCAGCGCGGCGAACGGCTTGAGCCGCATCACCCGCATCATCACGTAGCGCATCCGCAGCGCGGTACGCGACTTCGCGAAGATCGACTCCGCGTTCTCCCGCCCCATCTCCTGCGTCTTCTCGACGAACTCGCGCATGACCGCCTCGTAGCGCTTGAGCCCGGTATCGAGACCGGCGGCGAGCTCTCCGGCGAGGACGTACGCTCCGACGAACGCCAGGCTCGTGCCCTGCCCGGAAAGCGGCGAGGGACAGAAAGCGGCGTCACCCAGCAGCCCGACGCGGCCGCGCGACCAGGACTCCATGATCACCTGGGCGCACGAATCGAAGTAGAAGTCGGACGCCTCGTCCATCCGGTCCAGCAGCCAGGGCGCCTCCCACTCCATCCCGGCCGCGAGCTCGCGCACCAGCGCCTTCTGCGCCTCGACGTCGCGATAGTCGTAGTCGATCTTCTCCGAGGCGAACCCGAAGTAGGCCATCGCCTCGTCGCCGTCGCGGACGGCTCGGATCCCGGCGGACCGGCCGACGTCGTCGTAGCCGACGGCCCAGTTCCGCAGGCCCAGCCGATTCGGCACGGTGAAGAACGCCAGGTAAGAGCCCAGATGCCGGACGAACCGGGACTCTTCGCCGAAGGCCAGCGCCCGCACTCCCGAATGCAGCCCGTCCGCCCCGATGACCATGTCGTACGTCCGCCGGGCACCGACGGCGAAGGTGACGTCGACACCGTCGGCCCGCTCGTCCAGCGCGGTGATCCGGTCACCGAAGACGTACTCCGTCGTCTCCTTGGTCGCCTCGTAGAGCACTTCGGTCAGGTCGCCGCGGAGGATCTCGATCTCGGCGACGACGCCGTCACCGTCGAAGTCGTCGGCGCGGATCGTGGCCTTCGTGCGGTTCTCCCGGTCGACGAGCGTCTCGCCCTTCGTGTCCGTGCAGGCGGCGCGGATACGTTCGTCCAGGCCCATCCGGCGCGCGACCTCCTTGGCCGTTCCGCGCAGGTCGACGGCCTGACCGCCGGGGCGCAGCGAAGGCGCGCGCTCCACGACGGTCACCTGGAAGCCGTACCGGGCGAGCCAGAAGGCCAGCGCCGGCCCGGCGACGCTCGCCCCGGAGATGAGGATCTTGGTGTCGGCCACCTTGGGAAGGTCCCACGCATCACATCGCGGCGCAAAAGAGTTTCGTCGTAGGCTGGCGGCATGGCTGTCGTGAAGATCAACGCGATCGAGGTCCCCGAAGGCGCAGGCCCCGAGCTGGAGAAGCGGTTCGCCGCGCGGCTGCACGCCGTCGACAACCAGCCCGGCTTCCTCGGCTTCGAGCTGCTCCGCCCGGTCTCCGGCGAGTCGCGCTACTTCGTCTACACCAAGTGGGAGTCCGAAGAGGCGTATCAGGCGTGGGCGTCCGGCCCGGCGCGTGAGGCGCACGCGGGCGAGCGCGCGAAGCCGGTTTCCACCGGCGCGAACCTGCTGGAATTCGAGGTCGTCCAGGCTTCGAAGCCGGGTGAGTGAGCTCGAACGAGCCGCGGAACTGATCGACGGCGCCGGCGCGCTGCTCGTCTGCGCCGGTGCCGGGATGGGTGTCGACTCCGGCCTGCCCGATTTCCGGGGCGACGAAGGTTTCTGGAAGGCGTATCCGCCGTACGAACGGCTGGGCATCAGCTTCGTCGAGCTCGCCGACCCGCGGCATTTCGCCGAAGACCCCGAGCTGGCCTGGGGTTTCTACGGGCACCGGCTCGCGCTGTACCGCGCCACCGTCCCGCACGACGGGTTCCGTCTCCTGCGGTCCTGGGGAGCGCGCAAACCGGGCGGCACGCGCGCGTTCACGTCCAATGTGGACGGACAGTTCCAGAAGGCGGGCTACCCCCACGTCGCCGAGGCGCACGGGTCCATCCACCATCTGCAGTGCCTCGCCAGGTGCACCAAGGAGATCTGGCCCGCGGACGACGTCGCGGTGCCGGTCGGCGAAGACAGCATGCGCGCGCTCGAACCACTGCCGTCCTGTCCGCGCTGTGGCGGCCTCGCCCGGCCCAACATCCTGATGTTCGGCGACTACGACTGGCTCGGTCAGCGCAGCCAGGCCCAGCTCGACGAGCTGAACACGTGGCGTCGCGCGCATCGCGACCTCGTGGTGGTGGAACTGGGCGCCGGACAGGCCGTGCCGACGGTGCGGCGGTACTCGGAGCTGGCCAGCGCCGCGACCGGCGCGCTGGTCCGGATCAACCCGCGCGAGCCACAGGTCCGGCACGGCCGCGGGGTTTCCCTGGCGAGCAACGGCCTGGAAACACTCGAAGCGCTGGACGCCCTGCTCAGCTAGGGCGGATCCACAGGTCTCGGCCGCCCTTCAGCATCACCCGTCCGTCGTCGAGGGTCACCGCGGCGATGAGCCGGTCGGCGGGGCAGCCGAGCTCACCCCGCTGCCAGCCTCCCTCCGCGACCCACACCACCAGGCACGACCGGTTCGAGGTCTGGGCCCGGTTCCACTCCACGCGGTCGCCGAACAACACCGCTTCGCCCGCCTTGTCGACCGTCCCGCCGAGGATCCGGCCATCCCCGAGGGAAACGATCTCCCAGGCGCCGGGCTCGCCGGCCACGACCAGCGCCCCGGCCGCGGAACCCCCGGCCAGCAGCCATTTCCCGCCCGTCCGGAGCACCGTGGAAAGCCAGAGGTCGCTTCCCCGCACGTGAACCGGCGACACCGTCCAGGTCGCGCCCGCGTCGCCGGAGGCCCACACCCGTACGTCGCCGCCGAGGGCACCGGCCACGAGCACCCGATCGCCGTCGGCCGCGATCGCCGTCGGCGCCCAATGCCCCGGCCTGTCTTGCGGCAACACGATCTCCCGCACGCTGCGACCTTCGTCCCCGGACACCCACGCGATCGGTTCCGACCGGCTCTCACCGGGGAGCTCCCGGAAGCCGATGCCGATCACGTTCCCGCCCGCGCGGGCCAGCGCGACCCCGGTCCTGCCGGGCCCCGGCCGGAACAGCCGCTGGACTTCGGCGACCGGGTCCTGGAGGCCGACGGACCGTGCCTCACCGGGCCGGGCGGCGAAGCCCAGCGCGCTCTTCGCCTCGGCCGGCGGCAACTGCCCCGGGACGCACGCCGCGACCAGCGAAAGCGCGAGCACTCCCCAGAGCTTCTTCATGAGCGGGAAGCCTGCCAGCGGAAGGTCACTTTCCGGGCAGCACGACCTCCGCGTAGACGGCGTCGTGATCGCTGCCCGGCGTTTCCAGCACCTTGAAGTCCGCGATGGCCGTCCGTTTGTCCGCCAGCACGTGGTCGATCGGCACCGGCGGCACCAGTCCGTTCGTCCAGGTCCCCTCCAACGCCTTCCCCAGCTGATCGGCCGCGTCCACGTATCCCCTGGTCAGCAGCTCACGAAAGAGCGCGTGGTCCAGGCCGGCGTTGAAGTCGCCCGCCAGGATCCGGATGTCGTGCTCGGCGTCGGCGTAGGGCAGGTCCTTGGCCTCGTCGACCCACGCGTGCCGGTCCCACATCGGCGCCGCCGGATGGACCGCGACGACCTCGATCCGGACGCCGTCGCCGAGGTCCACGCTCGCGCTGGGCTGCTTGTAGTCCGAATCACCGCTCAGCCTCAGCGGTGTGAGCGGATACCTCGACACCAGCCCAGAGCCCGACGCCCACTCGGCCGGGTTCAGCACGTGATAGGGCAGGACCTGGAACAACCCGGCCCGCTCGAGCCCGGTGATCGCCTCGGGCGTCATCTCGGTCAGGCTCAGGACGTCGACCCGGTGCTCCTTGACGTAGCCGACGATCCGGTCCGGATCGGCCTGTCCGCCGAGCATGTTCGACGCCAGCACGCGCACGTGCTTCCCGTCGAGCGCCTTCTGCTCGTTCGCGAACGCTCGCGGAAGCACCAGAGATCCGATCGTGCAGGTCAGCACCAGCGCGACCACCCCGGTCCACCAGCGGCGGAGCCCCAGCGCGAGGACACCGAGCACCAGCGTCGCGATCCCGGCGTACGGCGTGAGCGCGAGCGCCGCGATCGTGTACGTGTTGCCGTCGTAGCCCACCAGCCGCAACGCCGTCAGCACCGCGAACGGCACGACCGCCGCGACGAGCAGCCCGCTGACCAGCTTCCGCCCGGCACCGTGGGGCACCACGCGTTCTTCGATCACCATGCCGTCGAGTATGCCGATCAAGGACGTCGTGGCGGCCGTCTCCACAACACCTTCACAACCTCCTCACACCGCGTCTACCAGCCCTTATCAGGTCCTGTCAGCCGCTGCCAGCGCGCTGTGCGCGGTCTGCCAGGCGCCGGGTGCACCTTTGTCCGCGGGGCGAGATCCACAGGAGGAAAGCGATGACTCACGCGATCAGGGCCGAGGGCCTGGTCAAACACTATGGGGAGACGAAGGCGCTCGACGGGGTCGATCTGGAGGTCCCCGCGGGCAAGGTGGTCGGGGTGCTGGGGCCGAACGGCGCGGGGAAGACGACCGCCGTCCGGATCCTGGCCACCTTGATCCGGCCGGACCGCGGCCACGCGAGTGTCTTCGGGTACGACGTCGTCAAGAACCCGATGGCGGTCCGGAGCATGATCGGGCTGACCGGGCAGTACGCGTCGGTCGACGAGGACCTTTCCGGTACGGAGAACCTCGTCCTGATCGGCAGGCTCCTGGAGTTCTCGAGGGCGGACGCGAAGAAGCGCGCGGCCGAACTGCTGGAGCGATTCGAGCTGACCGACGCCGCGGGCCGCGCGATCAAGACCTACTCGGGCGGGATGCGGCGGCGGCTCGACCTCGCCGCGAGCCTGGTCGGCCGTCCCAAGGTGCTGTACCTGGACGAGCCGACCACCGGGCTCGACCCGCACGCCCGCAACGAGGTCTGGGCCGTGGTCCGGACGCTGGTCGCCGACGGCACGACGGTGCTGCTCACCACGCAGTACCTGGAGGAGGCCGACCAGCTGGCCGACACGATCACCGTGTTCGACCACGGGCACGTCGTGGCGAACGGCCGGGCCGACGAGCTCAAGCGCCGGACCGGCGGCCAGACGCTGCAGGTGCGGCCGTCCGCGCTCGCCGACCTCGACGCCGTCGAGCGCATCCTGGCCGGGCTCACCGGCGCCCGGCCGCACCGGGACGACGACACCGGGCTGCTCACCGCACCCGTCGCCGACCCGGTCCTGCTGTCCACTTTGGTCCGCAAACTGGACGAGGCCGGGATCACCGCGGACGAGCTGGCGCTGCGGCTGCCGAGCCTCGATGAGGTGTTCCTCGCGCTCACCGGCAGGAAGACCGACGAGTCCACAAAGGACACGACTCCGGAAGGGAGCCTGGTATGACGACCATCGCGGTACCCGCGCCACCACGGCGCGTTTCCCCGTCGAGCAGCGTGCGGCACGGGCTTTCCCTTGCCTGGCGCGGCGTACTGAAGATCCGCAAGAACCCGGAGCAGCTGGCCGACGTCACGCTCGCGCCGATCATCTTCCTGGTCATGTTCGTCTACCTGTTCGGTGGCGCGATCATGGGCAGCACCGAGGGCTACCTCCAGATGATCGTGCCCGGCATCATGGTGTTCAACATCCTCCAGGCCAGCATGACCGTCGGCGTCCAGCTGAACACCGACGTCACCAAGGGCGTGTTCGACCGGTTCCGGGCCATGCCGATCGCGCGGTCCGCGCCGCTGATCGGCGCCGTACTGGCCGACATCGTGCGGTACCTGGTGTGCCTGGTCGTGCTGATGGTCGTCGCGACGATCATGGGCTACCGGATCCAGACCGGGCCCGCCGAGTTCGCGCTGGCGATCGTGCTCGTCATCGCGTTCGCGCTGGCGTTCTGCTGGGCGTCGGTGTTCGTCGGGATGCTGGTGAAGAGCCCGGGCGCGGTGCAGGGCCTGATGTTCGTGGTGCTGATGCCGCTGACCTTCGGCAGCAACGTGTTCGTGCAGACGAACACCATGCCCGGCTGGCTGAAGGCCTGGGCCGACATCAGCCCGGTGACGCAGATGTCCGACGTCCTGCGCGGGCTGATGAACGGCGGGCCGGTCGCCGGGCCGCTGACCGGGGCGCTGATCTGGATGGCGGCCGCGCTGGCGGTCTTCTTCCCGCTCGCCACGTGGGCTTACCGGAAGCGCGTCTGACGGGGGTCAGGGGGAACGCGCGTGAAGGGCTCCTCGCCTCTGCCGGGCGAGGAGCCCTTCTTCACGCGCTCGTTTCCTGACAGATCCAGGCGACCAGGTCCGGACGCGACAGACCGGCGTCCTGGACGAGGAGCTCTTCGTAACGCTCCTCGCCGAAATGCTCGCGAAGGTCGTCGATGAGCTGCCGGATACCGGGTTCCCCGAGGTCCAGCCTGCCGCGCAGCAGCTTCGCCGCGCCGAGCAGCCGGACGGCCGTCTCGGGCTTCCCCTGCCGGAACCGGATCAGGCCGCAGACCTCCACGATCCGGCCCAGGTCGGCCATGTCGCCGCGTTCCGCGGTGGATTTCACGACGATCGCGGCACCGCGCGCGGCCTCGGCCGGCTCTCCGGCGGCCAGCGCGATCTCGGTGTCGATGTACCCGCCGAATTCGTCGCCGAAGAGGCCCGGCATCGGCACCGTCGCCATCCGCTCCCGGAACCGGGCGCCGACCGCGCGCGCCTCGTCGATCCGTCCGGCGCGACTGAGCAGATCGGCCTTGCCCACCAGCACCATCACCGCGAGCTGGTCGTTGCCCGTGTCGATCGCGTAGCGCTCCGCGTCGCGCATCTCGCGCATCGCCGTCTCGAGGTCCCCGGCCCGCGCGTACTCCGTCGCGAGCCGCCAGCGCTGCTGGATCACATCGTCCTGCGATCCCAGCTCGAGCGCGAGGGCGAGACCTCGCCGGTACAGCGCGATCGCGGCCTCGTGATCACCCGACATCGAGATGTCGCTCGCCTTCATGCCCACGGCCATCGCGGTGCCCCAGCGGTCGCCCACGGCTGTGAACCCTTCGTACGCCTTGTCCCTGGCCCTGTCCGCGCCCTCGGGGTCTCCGTCGTCGACGAGAAGGAAACTCCGCGCCCACGACCCCGCCGACCTGGCCCACGGATCCGGGCTCGCCAGCGCCCGCTCGACCTCACGGTGCGCCAGTTCCTTGTTCTGGCTGAAGAAGGCCAGCATGGGCAGGCCGATCGCCAGCCCGGCGAACCGGGTGTGCGCGTTCGTCCGCACACAGTCGTCGATGAGTTCCCGCACGGCCTCGGGATCGCCGACGCCCGGCACCATGCCGGTGATCGCACGCATCGCCCGGAACGCGGCCGCGAAGTCGTCCTCCAGGCGTTCTCCGAAGGTGAGCACTTCGTCGACGAAGGCCTCGCCCCGGTCGCTGTCCCCCTTGACCAGCCAGTACCAGAAGGTGCCGCCGAACAGCCGAGTCGCCATTTCCGCGTCGCCGGCGTCGATGGCTTGCCGGAGCGCCGTCACGATGTTGCCGTGCTCCGCGTCGTACCGTGAGATGGCGACGAGCTGATCCGCCGTCCGCAGCATCGGCTCCAGCCGTTCGACGAGCTGGGCGTAATAGCGGTGATAGGCCTTCGTGAGCTGCTCTCGCTCTTGGGCTTCGTCGAGCCGTTCCGCGGCGTACGCCCGGATGGTCTCCAGCATGCGGTACCGCGGCTCGCCGTGGTCTCCGGCGATGGCGTCCACAATGGACTTCTCGACGAGCGAGCCGAGGACGTACAGGACGTCTTCGGCGGGCAGGCCGTCACCGGCGCAGACGCTTTCGACCGCTTCGACCTCGGCGCCTGCCCCGAAGACCGACAGCCGCCTGGCGAGCACGCGTTCGGCGTCGTCGAGCAGGTCCCAGCTCCACTCGACGACGGCACGCAGCGTGCGCTGCCTCGGCAACGCGGTCCGGCTGCCGGAGGTCAGCAGGCGGAACCGGTCGTCGAGCCGCCGCGAGATCTGCCCGACGGTCATCGACCGCAGCCGCGCGGCGGCCAGTTCCAGCGCCAGCGGCATCCCGTCCAGCCTGCGGCAGATCTGCGCGACCTCGTCCACAGTGGACTCGTCGAGCACGAAGTCCGGGCGGACGGCCACCGCCCGGTCGACGAACAGCCGGATCGCGCCCGCCTCGGCGGCTTGGGAAACGGTCGGCGTGCCTTCCGGGACGGACAGCGGGCCGAGCGGGCACAGCGTCTCGCCGTCGATGGCCAGCGCCTCACGGCTCGTCGCGAGGATGCGCAGAGCCGGCACGCGGCGCAACAGGGTGTTCGCCAGCTCCGCGGCCGCGTCGACCAGATGCTCGCAGTTGTCCAGCACCAACACCGATTCACCGGCGCCGAGCGTCTCCACGGCCCTGGCCAGCGCGTCCACCGGGCGGCGCATCGGATCGCCGCCGTGCGAAAGACCGAGATCCCACAGCTCCAGCGCGGCGAAGACCGCGCCGGGCAGGTCACCCGGGTCGCGAACGCCGGCGAGCGGCACGAACCAGACGCGTCCGCGTGCGTGCGCCGGATGCCGCGTCGCGACCTCGGTGGCCAGCCGCGTCTTCCCGGCGCCGCCCGGCCCGACGAGCGTCACCAGCCGCGCACCCGCGAGAAGCTCGGCGACCAGCTTCAACTCGTCGTCACGGCCGACGAAACTGGTGAGCCGGACCGGGAGATGATCGGTGGCCGCGGGCGGCGGGCCGAGCTCACCGCGCAACGCGGCGAGATGGATCTCCCGGAGTTCGGCCGACGGGTCGACGCCGAGCTGATCGGCCAGCGCCGCCCGGACCTCCTCGTAGACGGCGAGGGCGTCGGACTGGCGATCGGCCGCGCACAGTGCCCGGATCCACAGCCCGGCAAGCCGCTCACGCAACGGGTGCCGCGTGGCGGCCTCCTTGAGATCCGCGAGCACGCGGTCGTGCCCGCCCAGCCGGATCTCCGCCTCGAAACGATCTTCGGCGGCTTCCAGGCGCAGGTCCTCCAGCCGGGTCGCCGGCGCCTGCGCGAACGGGGCATCGAGCACGTCGGACAGCGCCTGACCACGCCAGAGGCCGAGCGCCTCGGCGAGAACCGCGGCCGCACCGGCGTCCCGTCCCGCCGACAGTTCCGCGCGGCCCTCCGCGGCCAGCCGTTCGAAACGGAACACGTCGATGTCCTCGCGGGCGACGTCCAGGCGGTAGCCGCCGGGGCCGGAGTCGAGGGCGACGTCGTCGGCACGCAGGACCTTGCGCAGCCGCGAGACCAGGGACTGCAGCGCGTTCGCCGCGTCGGCGGGCGGCTCCGCACCCCAGAGACCGTCGATGAGGGCCGCCGCCGGGACGGCGCGGCCGGGCTCCAGCGCGAGCCTGGCCAAGAGCATGCGGAGGCGGGCACCGCCGATGTCGACCGGGGTTCCGTCTCCGGCCTCCGCTCCGACCGGGCCCAGCAGCGTCACACGCACGACCCCCAGCTTTCCAGAAGCCGCAAACGGATAGCCCCATAGGCGACGGAAGTGGGGATTATCCGGGCACGAAGGATCTTTCCGGGCGGACGGCCGAGGTCACGGCGCTACGTTCGTGACCGAGTCGCAGCCGATCGACTGGGAGCGTGAATGAGGTACCGGAGTACGGCCGTCATCGCCGCCGTTCTGGCCGCGAGTGTCCTCGGCGGCGGGACCGCTCTCGCCGGCACCGGGCGACCCGGCGCCGACGGCGCGGGCGACAGCTACTACCCGCAGGACGGCAACGGCGGCTACGACGTCGCCGACTACAACCTGAAGATCGGCTACGAGCCCGCCACCAGGCAGCTCACCGGCCTGCAGACGATCACCGGCCGGGCCACCCAGGCGCTGAGCTCGTTCAACCTCGACCTGCACGGGCTGACCGTCGACTCGGTCAAGATCGACGGGCGGAAGGCGGCCTTCACCCGGACCGGTGACCACGAACTCGTGTTCACCCCGGCGCGTCCGCTGCGGAATCACGAGCGGTTCACCGCCGAGGTCGCCTACCACGGTGTCCCGCAGCCGATCGAAGATCCGGCGCTGGGCGAGAACGGCTGGCAGTACGCGAAATCCGGCGGCGCGTTCGTCGCGGGCGAGCCGAAATCCGCGACCACCTGGTACCCGGTCAACGACACCCCGCGCGACAAGGCGACCTTCCACCTCGCCGTCACCGTGCCCTCGGAGTGGGGCGTCATCTCGAACGGCCGCGAGCGCGGGAAGTTCGCTTCGGGGAAGAACACCACGTACGTCTGGGCAGAAGAGACCCCGGCCGTGCCGTACATGACGACGGTCGCGATCGACAAATGGGAGTTCGAGCGGACGAAGCTGTCCGACGGCACCCCGGTCGTCAACGCCTACGCCCCCGGCACCCCCGCGTCGACCAAGCAGGCCGAGGCGCGGCTGCCGGAGATCATCGACTTCCTGGCGTCGAAGTTCGGTCGCTACCCGGTGGACGCGGCGGGCGGCATCTTCCTCGCCGAGCCGATCGGGTTCTCGCTGGAGACCCTGAGCAGGCCGATCTACTCGGGTGCGGCGGGCAACATCCCGACGATCGTGCACGAGAACGCCCACCAGTGGTGGGGCGACTCGGTCGCCGTCGACAAGTGGAAGGACGTCTGCCTCAACGAATGCTTCGCCTCGTACGCGGAATGGCTGTGGTCGGAGGCGAAGTCGGGCCAGGACCTCAAGGCGCGTTACCTGACCGCCGTGCAGAAGGCGACGGACCGCTTCTGGGCCGGGAAGCTGTATGACATGGGGCCCGGCAACGAGTTCACGTACGTCTACTCGAAGGGCCCGGTGGCGCTGCACGCGCTGAAGAACTACATCGGCGCGGCGTCGTTCGACCGCGTCCTGAAGACGTGGCCCGCCATCCACCGCGACGGCAACGCGAGCCTGCCGGAGTTCCGGAAATTCGCCGAACGCGTCGCGCACAAGGACCTCCAGGGCTTCTTCGACGCGTGGTTCTACGGCGACACCAAACCGGCGCCCGAGTTCCTCTACCCGGGGGACCTCAAGCCGGCCGCCTGACCGTCGTCACACGTTAGGGTGAGGGCATGACGTCCGTGCTCCTCACCGGTTTCGAACCGTTCGGCGGTGAGCGGGTGAACCCGTCGTGGCAGGCGGTTTCCCTGCTCACCGGACGGCGGCACGACACCGTCGCCGTCGAACTGCCGTGCGTGTTCTCGCGTTCGCTGGTCACCTTGCGCGACGCGATCGACGAATACCGGCCGGAACTGGTGATCTGCGTCGGGCAGGCGGGCGGACGCCCCGACGTCACCCCGGAACGGGTCGCGATCAACCTGATCGACGCCCGCATCCCGGACAACGCGGGCTCACAGCCCGTCGACGTCCCGGTGATCCCCGGTGGGCCCAACGCGTACTTCACCACGCTGCCGGTGAAGGCGTGCGTCACGGGGATCAAGGACGCGGGACTTCCGGCGTCGGTCTCGCACACCGCCGGGACCTACGTGTGCAACCAGGTCTTCTACGGTCTGATGCACTTGCTGGACAACGACTTCCCCGGGGTGCGCGGCGGTTTCGTGCACGTGCCGTACACGCCGGAGCAGGCCGCGCGGACGACCGCGCCGAGCCTGGCCGTGCACCGCGCGGCGGAAGCGCTGGAGATCATCGTGGAGACCTCGCTTTCGGTGACCGAGGATCTTTCGACCCCGGCGGGCACCCTGCACTGATCAAGGTTCGGCCTTCGGAAATGTCAGGGCTTGAGCTGCGCCGTGAAGAACTCGACCATCTCCGCGGTCGTCCGCGCGGAGCCGTCGCTGCGGGTCGAGACGAGCATCGCGCTCAACGGCGCGTCTTCGGTCCCGAAGAGCACGATGCCGCTTCGCGCGCCCACACCCGCCAAGTAGCGCCCCCGGAGACCGTCTGCCGCCCAGGTGCCCTCGGCGGGCTTGCCCTTGGTCATCCGCTGCCGGACACCGTCCTCCAGGCCGGTCATCGCGATGCCCTGGTAGTAGTTGATCGCGTTCGACCCCTTGCCGTCCTTGAACACGCAGGTGACCGCCGACGCCGCGCCCACCGTGGCGGCCGCGTCCGGCGCGTCCCGGCAGTCGTCCCGCCGCGGGATGACGGCGGCGATCCGGCGGAGACAGTCCGTGAACCCCTGCGCGTCCTTGTCCCCCGGCTGAGCACAGCTGACCGGTTTCGCCGGCGCCGGTCCGGCGACCGGCTCGTCTCCGCCGCCGCTGAGCAGGACGACCGTCGTCACGATCGCCGCGAGAGCGAGCACGATGACGCCGTAGGCCGTGGGCTTCCGCCAGTTCCGGCCCGGTGGGGGCGCGGGCGGTGTCCAGCGCGGCGGCTGCGGGCGCCGCGGCGGCTGTTGCTGCACGGGCTGCTGCCGCACTGGCGGCGCGACCGGCGCGAAGGCGGGCACGGTCAGCTGGGAATCCTCGCCACCGGCCGGCACGTGGAGCAGCCCGAACGCGACCGCCGTCTCCGGCTGGTCCTGCGTCGTCGGCGCGATCCTGAGCTGATTCGCCAGCAGGCTCGCCAGCAACGGCATCCGGCTCGGCCCGCCGACGAGGTAGACGCCACCGAGGCGGTCCGGGGACAGCCCGGCACGGCGGATCGTGGTGGCCAGCAGCTCGGCGCTGCGGAGGAAACTCGGCCGGACGAGCGCCTCGAGCTCCGTCCGCGTCACCCGCACGTCGCCGAACGGCTCCGGCATCGGTATCTCGGTCTGCTGGTGGCGGGACAGGCTTTCCTTGGCGTCACGGACGTCCTGCAGCAACGACCGGCGCGTCCGGCGGTCGCTGACCGACTGGGGACGCAGGATCCGTTGCCAGCGCGCGGGTTCGGAATGCGAAACCTCGCGGCCGATGTGCACCAGCAGCGCCTGGTCGATGTCGAGACTGCCGAGGTCGGGCAGACCGTCCTCGGCCAGCACGGCGAACCCCTGTGCGCTGACACCGACCACCGCGCAGTCGAAGGTGCCCGCCCCGAGGTCGTACACCGCGATCGGACCGGGCGGCCGGTGACCGTTGCCGAGTGAGGCGTAATGCGCGGCGGCGGCGACCGGCTCGGGAATGAGCGTCGTCGTACCGAAACCGGCCTTGAGCGCGGCGTCGCGGAGGATCTGCTTGCGATCCGGGCCCCAGCCCGCGGGATGCGAGATGCGCACCTGCGCGGGCGGACGCTGGAGGAGCAGCTCGGCCTCTTCGCCGACCCGGCGCAGGACCGCGGCGAAGGCGTCGGCGATGGGGAGCGAGACGTCACCGAGCTGGAGGGCACCCTCGTCGATGCGCCGCTTCGGATTCGCCTCGAACCGGCTCGGATCCAGCCGGGCCCGGCGTTCGGCGTCACGACCGACGAAGACCGTGCCGTCCTTGTCTGCGTAGATCGCGGACGACATCGTCACCGACCCGTCGATCTCGACGACCTGCGTCCCCCTGCCGTGGATCGAAAGCACCCCCACCGTGCTGGAGGTACCGAAATCGATCGCCAGAACGTCCACCTGACCCCCTCCCGGACCCGAGGGCATCGTCTCACGCCCCTTGATCACGCGAGTTCCGCCTCTGATCACGCGAGTTACGTGCCTGATCACGCGAGTTCGCCCTCCACGCACGCAGGCGCTCGGTCCGGAAGGTCGAACTCACGTGCTTGGACACGTAACTCACGTGCGTGGACACGTAACTCACGTGATCAGAGGCGGAACTCGCGTGATTGGAGGGCGAACACGCGAAAGTGCCCGCCGCGGCGAACCGCGACGGGCACTTCCGGAACCGAGAGGACTTACTCGCCCTCGGTTTCACCGTTCTCTTCGGTCGAGCCGGCACCGATGCTCACCGGCGGGGCGTCCGGGACCGACGAGGGCCGGGCTTCGCCGCGGAAGACGAAGTGCGCCTTGTCGTCCTTCTCGCCCTCTTCGTCGTTCCAGCCTTCGACGTCGACCAGGATGATCTGGCCGGGCTGGACCTCGCCGAACAGGATCTTCTCCGACAGCTGGTCCTCGATCTCGCGCTGGATCGTGCGGCGCAGCGGCCGCGCGCCCAGCACCGGGTCGAAGCCGCGCTTGGCGAGCAGCGACTTGGCCTTGGGCGTGAGCTCGAGCTCCATGTCCTTGGCCTTGAGCTGCGTCTCGACCCGGGCGATCATCAGATCGACCATCTGGATGATCTGTTCCTTGGTCAGCTGGTGGAAGACGATGATGTCGTCGATCCGGTTCAGGAACTCGGGCCGGAAATGCTTCTTCATTTCCTCGTTGACCTTTTGCTTCATCTTCTCGTACCGGTTGGTGCTGTCACCGCCGGACGAGAACCCGAGCGAAACGGACTTCGAGATGTCCGAGGTACCCAGGTTCGAGGTGAAGATGAGCACGGTGTTCTTGAAGTCGACCGTACGACCCTGACCGTCGGTGAGACGGCCGTCTTCGAGGACCTGCAGGAGCGTGTTGTAGATCTCCTGGTGGGCCTTCTCGATCTCGTCGAACAGCACCACCGAGAACGGCTTGCGCCGCACCTTCTCGGTCAGCTGGCCGCCCTCTTCGTAGCCGACGTAGCCCGGAGGGGCACCGAAGAGCCGCGAAGCGGTGTAGCGGTCGTGGAACTCGCCCATGTCGATCTGGATGAGCGCGTCGTCCTCGCCGAACAGGAACGCCGCGAGCGCCTTGGACAGCTCGGTCTTACCGACACCGGACGGGCCGGCGAAGATGAACGAGCCGGAGGGGCGCTTCGGGTCCTTCAGGCCGGCACGGGTGCGGCGGATCGCCTGGGAGACGGCCTTGACCGCGTCCTCCTGGCCGATGATCCGCTTGTGCAGCTCGTCCTCCATGCGGAGCAGACGCGTGGTCTCCTCCTCGGTGAGCTTGAACACCGGGATGCCGGTCCAGTTGGCGAGGACCTCGGCGATCTGCTCCTCGTCGACCTCGGCGACGACGTCGAGGTCGCCGTCCTTCCACTGCTTCTCCCGCTCGCCCTTCTGGCCGAGGAGGGTCTTCTCCTCGTCGCGGAGGCGGGCGGCGCGCTCGAAGTCCTGCGCGTCTATCGCGGACTCCTTGTCCCTGCGCACGTCGGCGATCTTCTCGTCGAACTCGCGCAGGTCCGGCGGCGCGGTCATGCGGCGGATGCGCATCCGGGCGCCTGCCTCGTCGATCAGGTCGATCGCCTTGTCCGGGAGGAAGCGGTCGTTGATGTAGCGGTCCGCGAGGGTCGCCGCCTGCACCAGGGCGCCGTCGGTGATCGAGACGCGGTGGTGCGCCTCGTACCGGTCACGGAGACCCTTCAGGATCTCGATCGTGTGCTCGAGCGACGGCTCGCCGACCTGGATCGGCTGGAAGCGGCGCTCCAGCGCGGCGTCCTTCTCGATGTACTTGCGGTACTCCTCGAGCGTGGTCGCGCCGATCGTCTGCAGCTCACCACGGGCCAGCATCGGCTTCAGGATCGACGCGGCGTCGATCGCGCCCTCGGCGGCACCCGCGCCGACGAGCGTGTGCAGCTCGTCGATGAACAGGATGATGTCGCCGCGGGTCTTGATCTCCTTGAGCACCTTCTTGAGGCGCTCTTCGAAGTCACCGCGGTACCGGGAACCGGCGACCAGCGAGCCGAGGTCGAGGGTGTAGAGCTGCTTGTCCTTCAGCGTCTCGGGGACCTCGCCCTTGACGATGTTCTGCGCGAGCCCTTCGACGACGGCGGTCTTGCCGACGCCGGGCTCACCGATCAGGACCGGGTTGTTCTTGGTGCGCCGCGACAGCACCTGCATGACCCGCTCGATCTCTTTGCCCCGGCCGATGACCGGGTCGAGCTTGCCTTCGCGGGCCTGCACGGTCAGGTTGCGGCCGAACTGGTCGAGCACCAGCGACGACGACGGGGTGCCTTCACCGCGTCCGGAACCGGTCTCGGCCGACTCCTTGCCACCCTGGTAGCCCGACAGCAGCTGCAGGACCTGCTGACGCACCCGGTTGAGGTCCGCGCCGAGCTTGACGAGCACCTGCGCGGCGACGCCCTCACCCTCGCGGATCAGCCCGAGCAGGATGTGCTCGGTGCCGATGTAGTTGTGGCCGAGCTGCAGCGCTTCGCGCAGGGACAGCTCAAGCACCTTCTTGGCCCGCGGGGTGAAGGGGATGTGCCCGCTCGGGGCCTGCTGCCCCTGGCCGATGATCTCCTCGACCTGCTGGCGGACGCCCTCCAGCGCGATGCCCAGCGATTCCAGCGCCTTGGCGGCGACACCTTCACCCTCGTGGATCAGACCCAGGAGGATGTGCTCGGTGCCGATGTAGTTGTGGTTGAGCATCCTGGCCTCTTCTTGGGCCAGGACGACCACCCGCCTCGCGCGGTCGGTGAACCTCTCAAACATGTGCACTCCCTCGACTGCTGCGACGGCGGCCCGTTTCCATCGTGCTTTCACCGCGATGGATTCAGCACCGTGAGACCACTCTAGTAGCCATGTGGTCGCGCTGGCGTACCACTACGGCTGATTGCGGCCCGTTCGCGCCCCGGCCGTTCTCCGGCCGTGCGCTCTTTCATCTTCCGGTTGCCCTGCACCTTTACGTCAAGCCCAACGTGCGAACGCGCGCCCGGATTCCGCCGGACGAGGGTTGTCCGCTGAGCGCGAACACGGGCCTGCCCGGTGAATGGGCACCCGTCCGGAGTAGCCACGGATCGTATGTAAGGTTAGCCGTACCTAAGGACGGGAGGGCGGCGTGTCATATCCTCGGACGCTGGCGTCACCCGAAGGCGGACTGAGGGCCTCACTCTCCAGGATGCCCGAGGACGCCCGGCTCCGCGCGGACGTCCCGGCGGGCGAGCCGGACTGGGTCCTCTGCGGCGACCTGCTCGGCGAACCGGCCCGGCTCGTGCGGTGGCGGGAGCGGCTCGCCTGCTGGCTGGCCGAGACGTATCGGGACGCCCCTGTGATCCCCGAACGGACCCCGGCGAGCTGGATCCTGTCCTGGTACCTGCACGTTCCGGCCCTCGCCGGCGCGATGCTGCTCCACCACGGACGTCGCGTCCCGTCGCTGGCGCCGTCCGCGCTGGCGTTCCATATCGGCGCCGGACGGCCGCACCCGGACTCCGTCGCCGTCCTCGGTGACGGCTTCCACTGCCTGCCGACCGACCCGGGCTCGGCGCATCCGAGTGCCGTCGTGGTCCCGGACGAGCGGGCACTGGCGACGGTGCTGCGGGGCAGGTTCGTCGCCCACGCGAGCCGGTTCATCGACGTCTACGGCCCGCTGACGAGGCTCGGGCGACGGCAGTTGTGGGCGGCGGCCACGGACGCGCTCGACAACGCGCTGTGGTCGGCGGGACGGCTGGGCGGGACCCCGGAAGCCGAGGGCGCCGGCGTCGCGGACGCCGCCTTGGTCCTCGAAGCCCGGTTCCCGCCACTGACATCGCCGTCGAAGCTGACGCTGACCGCGGGAGCCGACGGACGCCGCGAGTGGGCGAGAACCCGCGAAAGCTGCTGCTTCAACTATCTGCTTCCCGCGGAATCGGAATGCGGCGGCTGCCCCAGAGTTCGTTAAGGCGTCCAGCCGGGATTACGTCCCGTCACGCCCAAGGCGCGCTCGAACGCCGTCGCGCCATCCGCGACGGTCACTTCTTCGCCGTACACCTTCATCGCGCGCGCCTGGTCACCGATCTCCAGTGCGATGGCGTACACGGCGTCGGCGACTTCGGGGAGAACGGTGAACTCCGCGCCGGTCGCCCTGGCGAGGTCCCAGCCGTGGAAGACGAACTCGTCCAGCACCATGTACCCCGCCATCGACGCGGGCATCGGGTTGCCGCCGAAAGTGGTCTGCCCCCGCCATGCCTCCGGCGCCCCGAAGACGTCCACGAGCCGCGCGGTCTGCTTTTCGATGCCGTCGAGCCACCCGTCGCCGACGAGATCCGCCTCGGCCTCGCCGGAGGACACCTCGGGCGGTGGCGCCTTGCGCCCGGCGGCTTCGAGCCAGGGGCCCCAGTAGAGAAGGTGGTTCAGCAACGCGCGGACGTCGTATTCGGCGCACGGGGTTCGCGCGGAGAGGTCGGACTCGCCGATCCCGCGCAGGATTCCGGCGAATTCCGCCGCGGCGGGAGCGATCAGGGCAGCGTGTTCGGACATGAGGGCATGAGTTCACGGAACCCGGCGCGCCGTCTTGAAGAAACGCGACAGGGTTAGGCCGTGGCCTAGGTTGTTCCGGTGAGCAGGCACCGGATCCCGGCCGGGATCGTCACCGTGCGGGAGGCGAAGTTCAGCCTGGTCCGGCATCGCCCCGCGCCGGAGCTGCGCCCGTTCGTCGACCACCACTGGGTGCTGCGCTGGGACCTGAGCGGCCGTCCGCCCCATGAACAGGTGGTTCTGCCCAATCTCGCGGTGAACGTCACGTTCTTCCGCGACGCGGCGGGCGCGTTCGGCCCGGGGAAACGACCTTTCCGCTACACCGTCGCGGGCACGGACCACGGTATCGGCGTGCGATTCCGGCCGGGGGCTTTCCGGGCATTCCTCACCGGTCCGGTCTCGATGATCTCCGGCGGTTCCGTTCCACTCACCGACCTCTTCCCCGGTGCCGGATCGGTGACGGAATCGGTACGGAATGCGACGGACGACTTCGAAATGGTCCGCCGGTGCGAGGAACTGCTCCTCGCGAAAGATCCCGTGCTCACCGCCGCGGCCAGGACGGCCGTCGAAGCGGCCGAAACAATCGCGGCCGATCCGGCCATTACCAGAGTCGGCGAGCTGTCAAGCCGGACGGGCCTGTCTCGCCGGAGCCTGCAACGCCTGTTCGCCGAACATGTCGGCGCCGCCCCCAAATGGGCGATTCAGGTATACCGCTTGAACGAAGCGGCGGCACGGATCGCCGCCGAGGAACGGCCGGACTACGCGGAACTGGCGACCACGCTGGGCTATAGCGACCAAGCGCACTTCATCCGGGATTTCCGCTCCGTGACCGGATGGGCGCCCACCGAGTACGCCCGCTTGAACCGTGTACAAGAACAAGAAAGCCGCCGGGAACGGATTCCCGGCGGCGTGCGAGTCTGAAAGACCTCAGTTCTTCTTGTGGTAGGCCTCCACGACCTCGGACGGGATACGTCCGCGGTCGGAAACCTGGAAGCCGTTCTTGCGGGCCCAGGCGCGAATGGCCTGGTTCTGCTCGCGGTCCACGGTGGCGGGACGGGCGGCGGCCTTCACACCGGCGACCGGACGAATGGCGGTGCGCTTACGGCCACCCGCACGACGGGCGTGCTCCACATACTGGGCCAGCGCGTCACGAAGCTCTTCCGCGTTTTCCGCGGAAAGGTCGATCTGGTAGCTCACACCGTCCAAACCGAACTCGACGGTCTCTTCCGCCTCAGTGCCGTCGAGGTCGTCGACGAGCGAGACGAGCACCTTCTGTGCCATCTGTTTCCTCCTGCTGGGGGCTTACACGAATGATCTGGTACGGGGCATGCCCCGGACAGAAGACTTTGTCTAGCGACATTAATACCCGCTACCGAGACATAACGCAAATCTTGTTTACGAGAACGATCGAGGTATCTGTCACGCGGACGGGTTATTCGGGTCGGACGAGCGGGAACAGGATGGTCTCCCGGATACCAAGGCCGGTCAGCGCCATCAGCAACCGGTCGATCCCCATTCCGACACCACCGCTCGGCGGCATTCCGTACTCCAGCGCACGGAGGAAATCCTCATCCAGGTTCATGGCCTCACTATCGCCCTGCGCACCCAGCCGGGCCTGTTCCACCAGCCGCTGACGCTCCACGACGGGATCGACCAGCTCGGAGTATCCGGTGGCCAGTTCGAATCCGCGCACGTACAGATCCCACTTCTCGGCGACCCCCGGCTTGCTGCGATGTTGCCTGGTCAGCGGGGATGTCTCGACCGGAAAATCACGGACAAAAGTAGGTTCGTGGAGATGATCGCCGACGAGATGTTCCCAAAGTTCTTCGACGAGTTTGCCGTGGCCTAACTTTGGGTCGAGCTCCAGCTCTCGCGCTTCGGCATAGGAACGCAGCTTGTCCGCCGATGTCTCGGGAGTGACCTCTTCCGACAACGCCTCGGACAACGACTCGTACATTCCGAGTGTGGTCCACTCGCCGGACAGGTCGTACTCCGAACCGTCGGCGAGAGTGACCACCTGAGTACCGAGAACGTTCTGCGCCGCCTCCTGGATGAGCTGGCGCGTCATCACCGCGTTGGAGTCATAGGTCGCATACGCTTCGTAGTACTCGAGCATGGCGAACTCGGGCGAGTGCGACGAGTCGCTGCCCTCGTTCCGGAAGTTCCGGTTGATCTCGAAGACCTTCTCGATACCGCCGACCACACAACGCTTGAGGTACAGCTCCGGCGCGATCCTCAAGTAGAGGTCGAGGTCGAAGGCATTCGAATGCGTTACGAATGGCCTGGCCGCCGCGCCGCCGTGCAGCGTTTGCAGCATCGGGGTCTCGACCTCGAGGAATCCTCGGCCGTGAAACGAGTCACGCAGGGAACGCAGCACACCGGCGCGGGTGCGGACCACGTCCCGAGCCTTGGGACGCACGATCAGATCGACATAACGCTGCCGGATCCGCGTTTCCTCGGCCAGGTCTTTGTGCGCCACGGGCAACGGGCGCAATGCTTTCGACGTGATGCGCCAGGAGTCGGCCATCACGGAAAGCTCACCGCGCTTGGAGGTGATGACCTCGCCGGAGACGAATACGTGATCACCGAGATCGACGTCGGACTTCCACGACGCGAGCGCGTCCTCGCCCACCTTCGCGAGGCTGAGCATCGCCTGCAACTCGGTACCGTCGCCTTCACGAAGACTCGCGAAACACAGTTTGCCGGTATTGCGCATGAACATGACCCGGCCGGTGACGCCGACGATCTCACCGGTGGCGGTGTCGACAGGAAGACCGGAATGCTTCTCGCGCACTTCGGCCAGCGAGTGCGTCCGGGGCACCTCTACCGGATACGGATCGATACCCTCCGCGATTATCCGGTCGCGCTTGTCCCGGCGCACCCGCATCTGTTCCGGCAGGTCTTCGTCGGGGCTCACGCCCTCGGATGCGGGGATTTCAGTCATGGCGCACAGCGTACGAACCCGCCGCTTCCCTACGCCAACCGGATTACCTTTTCCGACTCCGGACCGGCTGGTTTTCTGTCCTTTAACCTTGAGCGCGTGAACTCATCCAGTCCCGGCATCGAACCCGAACTGCACGCGCGCCGCGCCGCTTCGTTCGGCGCGAGGGCCGCCGCCTATGCCGCGCATCGGCCCGACTATCCGGAAAAGGCACTGGCCTGGGGGCTCGCCGGCGCCCGGCACGCGCCGGAACGGGTACTGGACCTCGCGGCCGGCACCGGCAAGGTCAGCGAAGGGCTGCTCGCGCTGGGTGTCGAGGTCACCGCGGTGGAGCCGGACGACCAGATGCTCGCGGAACTGAAGAAGGCGCTCCCCTCCGTGACCCCGCTCATCGGGACGGCCGAGGAGATCCCGCTGCCCGGCGGTTCCGTGGACGCCGTGGTCGTCGGCCAGGCCGTCCACTGGTTCGACCTCGACCGGGCGTATCCGGAGATGGCCAGGGTGCTGAAACCGGGAGGTGTCGTGGCCGCGCTGTGGAACCACGACGACGAGTCGGCGGGCTGGCTCGCCGAGTTGAACACGTTGATCAAGACCTCGATGAGCAGGCGCTGGCTGAGCGACTACGAATCGTTGCCGGAACACGAGGCCTTCGAGCCGTTCGAGAAGAAGACGTTCGGCCACAAACAGCCGAGGACCGCGGAGACCCTGGTGGCGACTCTCGCCACCCATTCGCACATGCTGGTGGCCCCGGCGGAGGAACGCGAAGCCAAACTTCGCACGGCGCGGGAATTCCTCGACCGGAACCCGGAAACCGCCTCGGGGGAATTCGACCTGCCGATCACCACCACCGTCTTCCGGGCGCGTAAGCGATGACCGACTGGAAGGCGGCGTTCACCGCGACGTTCGGCGCTCCCGCGTCGGCGGTGTCCGCGCGGATCTGGGCCGAGGTGTACGGCGACGAGTACCCCGCCGAGCTGGACACCTACAGCTTCGTGACCCGGACGGACCTGCGCCGTATCGCGTCCGAAGCGCGACTCGAACCGGGCGGGCGGCTCGCCGACATCGGCTGCGGGCGCGGCGGTCCCGGGCTGTGGGTCGCCGCGCGGACCTACGCGACGCTCACCGGCGTCGACATCGCGGAGACGGCGCTGGCGTCGGCGCGGCGTCGCGCGGAGGCGATGGACATCGAAGCGGCCGAGTTCCTGGTCGGCGATTTCCAGGACACCGGACTGGACGACGCGTCGTTCGAGGCGGTGATGAGCGTCGACGCGCTGCTGTTCGCGCCCGACAAGCGGCGTGCCTGCGCGGAGTTCGCGCGGATCCTCGTGCCTGGCGGGCGCCTGCTCGTCACGACCTGGGACTTCGACGGGCAACCGGTGAACCGGCCGCCCCAGGTGGCCGACCACCGGCCACTACTGGAAGCGGCGGGTCCTGATGATCGCTTCCCGCCGCCGCGTTTAGTCCTCTGAATGCTGTAGTTGCACACGCAAGGACCGCATTCAGAGGACTAACCGCGGTGGTTGCGGTCGTAGACCAGCCGCAGGCCCAGCAACGTCAGGTCCGGGACGTGCTCGGTGATCGTCTCGGACTCGCCGAGCACCAGGGGCGCGAGGCCGCCCGTCGCGATCACCGCGACCGGATCCGCCCCGCCGGGCGAGAGCTCGCGTTTGATCCGCTTCACCAGGCCGTCGACCTGGCCGGCGAAACCGTAGAGGATGCCGGATTGCAGGCATTCCACGGTATTCTTCCCGATCACCGACCGCGGCGGCACCAGCTCCACCTTGCGCAGCGCCGCGGCCCGCGCGGCCAGCGCGTCGACCGAGATCTCGATGCCGGGCGCGAAGGCGCCACCGAGGAACTCGCCCTTGGCGGAGATGGCGTCCACATTGGTCGAAGTCCCGAAATCCACCACCACGCAAGCGGTGTCCGGGTGCAGATGGTGCGCGGCGAGGGTGTTCACCAGCCTGTCCGCGCCCACCTCCTTGGGGTTGTCGACCAGGAGCGGCACGCCGGTGCGCACCCCCGGCTCGACGACGATCTTCGGCACTTTGGCGTAGTACCGCGAAAGCATGACGCGCAGCTCCCGCAGCACGGCGGGAACCGTGGACAGCGCGCTGATCCCGGTGATCGCGTCCGCGTGTGAGCCGAGGAGGCCGCGCATGGTCAACGCGAGTTCGTCGGCGGTCATTCGCGCGTCGGTGCGCATGCGCCAGTTACCGATCAGCTCTCGGCCGTCGTACAGCCCGAGCACGATGTTGGTGTTGCCGACGTCGACCGTGAGCAGCAAGGGCTCAGCTTTCGGCGTGCAGCAGCGCGTCGAGACGGCGGGCGTCGGCGGTTTCGGCGACCGGGAAGGTCATCGTGTCGTCGTCGGCCAGTGTCACGGTGCCGCTCAGCAGACCGGAGCCCTCCGGCGCGTGCCCGGGGTTGGCGCCCTTCTCGACGATCCGGTTGTCCGCGTCGACGAAGACGACCCGCGGCCGGAACGCGGCCGCCTCGGCGTTCTCCATCTGCGCGTACGAAATGAGGATCACCAGATCGCCGGGGTGCACCAGATGCGCCGCGGCACCGTTGATGCCGAGCACCCCGCTGCCGCGTTCGCCCGCGATCACGTACGTTTCGAGCCGCGCGCCGTTCGTGACGTCCACAATGGACACCTGTTCGCCCGGCAGCAGATCCGCCGCGTCCATCAGGTCCTCGTCGACGGTCACCGAGCCGACGTAGTGGAGGTCGGCCTGGGTGACCGTCGCCCGGTGGATCTTCGATTTCAGCATCGTGCGGTACATCGTGGACTCTCCCTATTCCCCTGCGTCCAGCGCGTGTTCCGGATGGTCCGCGGCGGCGCCGAGCACCACCGGGACGTTGTCGATCAGCCGGGTACTCCCCACCCTGGCCGCGATCAGCAACCGCGCCTCACCGTCCACGGGCGCGGGCCCGAGGTCGGTTCCCCTCAATTCCAGATAATCGACCTCGACCGCGGGCCGCGCGGCGAGGGTCTGCCTGGCGGTCGCCAGCACGGCTTCCGCGCCGTCGCGTCCGACGAAGGCACCCGCCGTGAGTGCCGCCGACAACACGATCGCGTCCTCGCGCTGTTCCGGAGTCAGGTAGACGTTGCGCGAGGACAACGCCAGCCCGTCGCGTTCCCGGACCGTCGGCACCCCGATGACGCGGGTGTCGAAGTTCAGGTCACGCACCATCTTCTTGATCAGCACCAGCTGCTGGTAGTCCTTCTCCCCGAAGAAGGCGTAGTCCGGCCGCACGATGTTGAACAGTTTCGCCACCACGGTCAGCACGCCGGCGAAATGCCCCGGCCGCACCGCGCCTTCCAGCTCGTCGCCGAGCGCGCCGGGATGCACCGTGATGGTGGCCCCGTCGGGATACAGATCCGACGCCTTGGGCAGGAAGCCCAGCTCGACGCCGTCCTCCTTCAGCACCTCGAGGTCCTTGTCCAGCGGACGCGGGTACGCCTCGAAGTCCTCGCCCTCCCCGAACTGCAGGGGGTTCACGAAGATCGACGTCGCGACGACCGTGTTCGGCAGCCGCTTCGCCCGGCGGATCAGCTCGCGGTGCCCCGCGTGCAGGGCGCCCATCGTGGGCACGAGCGCGACCTTGCGGCCGACGCCGTGCAGGGCACGCGTCACCTGGCTGACCTGCTCGGGCGGCTGGAAGGTGTGCAGCGTGCCTCGGGCGAATTTCGGTGTGGTCACTGGTTTTGCTGCCCTTCGGCGGGATCTGCTGGATCACTGAGGAGTTCGGTGAGCTCGGCGGCGGCCGAAGCGTCCAGGAGCCCGGCGGCGTCGCCACGCGCCAGCGTGCGCTTGGCCAGCGCGCGGTAGCTCGGGGCGATGTCGGGGCCACGTTCGGCCAGCACCGCGAGATGCTTGCGCACGGTGCCGAGATCACCACGGGCCACCGGCCCGGTGAGCGCCCGGTCCCCGTGTCGCAGAACATTATCCAACGCCGCCGACAACAACGGAGCCACCAGGCGTTCGGGCTGGGCGATTCCCGCCTCCCGCAACAGTTCCGCGCAGTCGGCGACCAGTGTCATCAGGTGGTTCGCGCCGTGTGCCAACGCCGCGTGATAGAGCGCCCGCGCCTCGTCAGGGACCCGGACGGGCTCCGCGCCCATCTCCACGGTCAGCGCCTCGCCGACGTTCCACGCCGCTTCGTCACCTTCTGTCGCCGTGACGCCGATACTGCAGGTGGCCAGCCTGTCGAGGTCTTCGGCGCGGCCGGTGAAGGTCATCACGGGGTGCAGCGCCAGCGGCAGCGCCCCGGCCTCGGCGGCGGGCGCGAGGACGTCGATACCGTGCGCGCCGGAGGTGTGCACGACGATCTGCCCCGGCCGGAGGGATCCGGTGGCGACGAAACCGCGCACCATCCCGGCGAGCGCGTCGTCCGGAAGGGCAAGCAGAACCAGGTCGGCACGGCGGGCGACCTCGTCAGGAGGCAGGAGGGGCACGTCGGGGAGCAGTTGCTCCGCCCGGCGCACCGAGGCGTCGGAAAGGCCCGAAGCGGCGACGACCGTGTGCCCGGCCCGGGTGAGCGCGGCGCCGACGACGCTGCCGACCCGCCCCGCGGAAACGACGCCGACGGCCAGGCGAGCGGGCCTCATCATGGCGTGCGCCAGTGGACGCTCATGGTCGAAAACTCCTCAACTCGTTCCAGTCCCGCTCTGCGGTCGCGGGTACCAGACGACGGCGCGAGGGTAACCCTCCGGCCCGCGTCTGAACCGGCCCCCGTGACCAGCTTCACCTGACAGTGGTCACCCGCGCGGCGCGCCGTCGGCCAGCCGCACGGCCTCGGCCCGCGACGTCTTGAGCACCTGGAGCAGCTCACGTTGCCGCTGTTTCGCGTCTTCGGTGAGCTTGCGTCCGCGCCGCAGGAACGCGAGCTCGGTCACGCTGGCCTGGTAGCGGCTGACGGCCTTCGCGGCCTCCCGCCCCGACTGCTTCCGCGCCTGTTTCCGCCACGACCGGCGTCCGGAGAGGCTGGCCAGCAGCGCGACCTCCGACGGGGCGATCCAGCGTGCGTCGACCATCATGGGCAGCGCCGCCGCGACGATCCGCTGCTCACGGCGTCGCTGCATGACCACCACCGAGAAGACCCCGATGAACAGCGGCACCATGATCAGGAAGTAGACGTTCAGGAAGGTCTTCGCGCCGCCGAGCAGCGCGGCACCGTTCCACAGCGCGTGAAGCAGCACCGCGACGATGTAACCGCCGATCGGCGCCAGGATCCGCAGCGAGCGCACCTTGCTGCTCGCGGCGACACCGAGCCCGATCCCTGTCATCACGGCGAACAGCGGATGGGTGAACGGCGAGAGCACACCGCGCAGGAAGAACGCCGCGAGCACACCGGCGCTCGTGCCGTCGCCGAAGCCGTGCTCGGCGAAGGCGCGGCCGAAGTAATAGATGTTCTCGGTGAAGGCGAAGCCCGCCGCGGTGAACCCGGCGTAGACGATGCCGTCCACGACGCCGTCGAACTCGATCGGGCGGCGCCACCACAACAGCAGGATGAAAGCGGCCTTCGCGGCCTCCTCGACCAGCGGCGCGGAGACCAGTCCGCTGATCTTGCCGCCGACGCCGGTGCCGAGCAGCAGGTCACCGACGGCCTCGGCACCGCTGTTGAGCAGCAGCGCGATGATCGTCGCGACACACGCGCCCCAGACGAAGGCCAGCAGCAGAAGCTTCGGCGGCTCCGGTTCCCAGCGGTCGACCCACAGGAACGCGGTGACCACCACGGCGACCGGGACCAGCGCCGCGAGCACGCCGATCCCCACCGCGAGCGGGCCGACCTTTTCGGTCACCGTGCCGAAGACGAACAGTCCGCACAGCGCGACGGCGATCAGCCCGAGCACCGGCAGCAGCACGGTGATCGACCGAGACCGGCGGGTCCGGTCGGAACCGGGCGCCGGGGAGGAAGGCTCGCTCACAGCGGGTCACCCTACCGTCGGTACGGGACACGAGCGGGACGTGGAGCTGAAGTTCGACACAGTACCGGCCACACGTGTGAACCCGTCCGGCCGAAGACCTGGCCCTGCCGACGCCGATCGCTGGTTCACCTGTCGGACGCGGTCAGTCTTCGGCGCGCCGCCTGCGCCGCGGAGTGGATTCGTTCGCGCCGTTGGCGGCGAGCAGATCCATCACCGACCGGCCGGAGGCGTGGGAACCCGCGGCGGAGTTCTCCGGACGGCTGCGCGAGGACCCGTTGCGGGACGACTCCTCGTCGTCCGGCTTCGCCCGCCTGCCGCCGTGACGGCCACCTGTGGACTCGGTGCTCTGCCAGGCCGGGGGCTCCCCGTCCGGACGACGGCGACGACCGCCACCGGTGGGCTCGGGGACGTTCGGGGCCGGGGTGAGCGAAACCGAGGAGTCTTCCGCCGCGCGACGACGGCGTCCACCGCCGCCGTTCTGCGCCAGGCGGATCTCTTCGGGCAGCGTCGGGTTGACCGCGGGCGGCTCCTCGGCGGGCGGCGAGCTGTGCCGCGACGGCGCCTCGGCCGCCGGACGGCGCACCGGTTCGGGCTCCGGCTTCCGCACGGGCTCGGCCCGGCGAGGCGGCTCGGACACGGCCGGGATCGACGGCGGCGTCGGCGGCTCCGGCTCACGGCGCGGCTCCGGCCTCGGCTCGGGCCGGGGCAGGGAGACCGAGGGCTGGGGCTTCGGCGGCGGCGTGGGACGCGGCCGGTCCTGGAAGTCGTCCTTCCTGGGGAACGCCGCGCTCAGGTCGGAGACCGGGCGCTCCTGCGTCCACGACGGCTTCCACTCGCCGGTGGCCTCCATCGGCTCCGGCGCGGCGGGCTTGTTCGCGGGCGGCGGCGTGCCGCCGGCCGGCCTGGACCGCTCGACCGGCTTCATACCGGGGCGGGTCAGGCCGAGCTCGCGGTTCGGGCGGGGACGGTCCGGCTCGACCTTCTTGACCGGCTTCGCCTGCGCGGGGGGCTTCACCGGCGGCGTCTGCTTGCGGGTCTGCTCCTCGGGCCGCGTCGCGGGAGGACGCTGCACGGTGCCGGCGTCGAGCCGCTGCTGCAGCGAAGACTGCTGCGGGCGGCGGGGCGGTTCGTTGCGCTGGGGTTCCGGGCGCTGGGGCTGCCGGGCGACGGTGGGCATCGACGGCTGCGAGACCTCCGCGCGCGACACACCCGGCATGGACGGGCGGGACACCTCGGCCGGGGTCACCGGCGGCGGGGTCTTGCGCTGGGGGTCGACCCTCGGCATCGGCCGGGAGACCTCGGCGGGCGACATCCCGGGGTTCGACATCTCGAGCCGCTCGCGACGGGCGGCTTCGGCGGCGAGTGCTTCGGCCGCCTTCGAGGCGCGGGCGTCCGCCTTGCGCATACTGCGGCGAGTCGACTCGTCGACCGGCTTCGGCCGCTGGACCTGATTGCTCTGGCCGTAGCCGTTGGTGCCGTTGACCTGGCCGTTCGCCGGTTTGCGGCGAGCGGCGGGCGGTGTCCCGGCCCGCGCGGAGGCGGGCTCGAGGACGCGGTCGATCATCTCGGTCGGGCGGTCGCGCTCACGCTCGTCGACGTCGATCGTGGTGCTTTTGGCCGCCATGAGCTGGGGTTTTCCGTTGCCGTTCTCGGATCCGGCGCTCATCAGCTGCTTGTTGTCGAGGGACCGCATCCGGGTGGCTTGCGCGGTGAGCGCGACGCGTTCGAGGAGGACCTCGCCGCCGAAGAGCGACTGGAGGCTTTCACGCAGAGCGCTCACCTCGGCTCTGAGCGCTTCGAGCTCTTCCTGGGAGCGGCTCTCGGCGGCCTGCCTGGTCTCCGCCTCGATTTCGAGCTCGAACTCGCGGCGGGCGGCGATCTCGCGTTCCAGCTCCAGCTCGTAGACGGCCTGCGCCTCGGCGACGGCGTCCTCGCTCTGTGACACGTGCTTGCGGTAGCGGACCGCCAGGAACGCACCGATCAAGGCGGCCCACAGCGCCGCGACGATCCCCAGACGCAAGTAGCGGAGGTCGTCGGAAAGCACCAATGCGAGAGTCGCGCCGACGGCGAGAACCAAGCCGACGACAAGCCACGGCCTACCCGCAAGGCGGCCGCGCGAGTCGTCACCCACCCCGGTCATGCCCAACACCGTACCTTCTAGTAATCCGAACGAGACCTAGTCGGTACTTCGAGCGGTGGCTCCCGAGCGTTAACCGGTCGGCGCGGGATCGCTGTCCCGATCACCGCCCTCGGGGGTCCGGCAGCAGTGTTCGAGCCATAAAGCCGCAGCTACCAGCGCCGCCGAGCTGACGATCCCGACCGTCGCCGAGCGGAGATCACCGCTCGCCGCGAGGAGTTCGTCACGTCGCGGAAAAAGATACGCGAAGGCCGCGAGCCAGACGCCCGTCATGGCGGATCCGGCGAGCGAAGAGGCCTTGGCGAGGGCCACCGATCGGGCGACGGAGATCGCGGCGAGCACGCGGCCCTCCTTGATCCGCGACCGGATGATGAAGGCGAGCACGAACTCGCAGAGCGCGAGGACGAGCAGCGTGACTCCGGCGAAGAGCGGAAGCGCGGGGATGGATCCGTAGGCGACCTGGAAGACCAGATAGGCCAGGACCAGACCCAGGAGGCCGGCCACCGCCAGCTCACGTGGCCGGGTGAAGTGCATGGTCCAACGCTACCTGGCAGGCTTGACTCTCCACCAACTGGAGAGTCGACGATGAAGCATATGGGCACCGCAGCGGTTTTCACCATCGGGGAGCTGGCCAAACGGACCGGCCTGCCGGTGAAGACCATCCGCTTCTACTCCGACGAGGGGCTCCTGCCCCCGACCGACCGCACCAGCTCCGGCTACCGGCTCTACGACGCCACCGCGATGGCGCGCCTCGAGCTGGTCCGGACGCTGCGGGAGCTCGGGCTCGGCCTCGCCGACGTGGAGCGGGCGCTGACCAGGGAAGCGACCATCGGGGACCTCGCGGTCCAGCACGTCGCCGCCCTGGACGAGCAGATCCGGCGGCTGAAGCTGCGCCGGGCGGTCCTGCGAGCGGTGGCCAAACGGGATTCACCACTGGAGGAGGTCGAACTGATGAACAAACTCGCGTCGATGTCGGATGAAGACCGCAAACGTTTGCTCGACGAGTTCTGGGCGGACATGGTCGAAGGGCTCGAACTGGATCCGGAGTTCTACGAGCGGATGCGCTCGGCGAAACCGGAACTGCCCGACGACCCGACGCCCGAGCAGCTGGAGGCCTGGATCGAGTTCGCCGAACTCGTGCAGGACGAGGAGTTCCGCGCGTCCATCCGGCGGATGAGCGAGTGGCACTCGCAGCTCCGGAAGCAGGACGGAGCGGACTTCGGCGCGAAGCAGCAGGAGCTGTGGATGGCGTGGAGCGCGAAGGCGACCGAAGCGCTCGAAGCCGGCCTCGCGCCCGACTCGGCCGAGGGCCGGGAGCTGGCGGAGACGATCTTCACGCAGTCTTCGCGGAACGGCCAGGACCCGGCCGACCCCGCCTGGCGGAAGCGGCTGACCGACGGGATGGCGATCAGCTCCGACCCGCGCGCCGAGCGGTACTGGATGCTGCTGGGGAGGATCAACGGCTGGCCGTCGTTCCCCTCGCAGATGGCGCAGGCCGAGTGGATCATCGCCGCCCTGCGCTCCGCGCTGGGGTAGCAAGGGACCTTTGCTACCACCCGCGGCTCGCCGCGCACTTAGTCCTCCGCATGCGGTGGTTCGTGGCGCGAACTACCGCATTCAGAGGACGAAATGCGGGGGTCAGGCGAGGGGCAGGGACGTGAGCCGGACGGAATCGCGGTCCGCAGGGGGGCGGGCGGCGAGGAGGTCGGCGACCGGACCGTGGCCGGGGAGCACCGCATCGGGCTCGATCTCCAGCCAGGGGATCAGCACGCTCGCGCGCTCCGGCGTGCCGGGATGAGGAAGCAGCAACCGGGGGTCATCGGAGCGCACCCCGTCCACGGTCACTATGTCGACATCCAGCGTGCGCGGGCCCCACCGGCGTTCGCGCACGCGCTCCGCCGCCTGCTCGGCGTCCTGCCCGGTGCGCAGCCAGTCCCAGTGATCCCGCGCCGGGTCGTCGACCAGGACCACGGCGTTGAGGAAGTCCGGCTGGTCCTCGACGCCCCACGCCTTCGTCTCGTAGACCGACGACACCGCGACGACCGCGGGCCGGACCGCGTCGACGGCGGCCTGAAGGAACGCGAGCCGATCCCCGAGGTTGGAACCGAGCGAGAGCAGCGCGCGGCTCATCGCTCCCGCCGTCTCTGTGAGTGCGCGCAGCGCACGATCGGAGACTTCACCGCGCGCGCCCTCTTTCGCGGCCGCCGGGCCGCCCGAAAACGCGTTGCCGGGGCGCCGGTCATGTCGGCCGCCGGGGTGACTCCGGGCCGCGCCCCGTCTGCGCGTTTTCGTCAGCGCGCGCAGAAAACACCGTGACGGCGACGTCGTCGAAGTTCAGCGGGATCGGCGCGGACGGCTTGTGCACTGTCACCTCGACGGCGGTCAGCCGCTCGTCGCGCAGCACCTCGTCGGCGATCTTCCCGGCGACACTCTCGATGAGGTCGTACGGCTCGCCCGCCACGATCCCGGCCGCGAGTTCCGCGAGTTCGCCGTAGTGCAGCGTCTTGGTCAGGTCGTCGGACGCGGCGGCCGGGCCGAGGTCCAGCCACACCACGATGTCGACGACGAACTCCTGCCCGTCCCGCTTCTCGTGGTCGAAGACCCCGTGCCTGCCGAAGACCCGCAATCCGGTCAACGTGATCCGGTCAGACAACAGGACTCCCCTTCCGCCAAGCCGCCGCGACGGTCACCGCGTCGATACTCGCGCCGACCTCGTGCACCCGCACACCCCAGGCGCCGGCCGCCGCGGCGAGCGCGGACACGGCCGCGGTCGCGTTCTCGCGGCCGTCCGGCGGAGCGGGTTTTCCGTCCTTTCCGGACAAAAGGCGCCCGAGGAACCGTTTGCGCGACGCGCCGACGAGAACCGGGAAACCCAATGACAGGAAGGAATCCAGGCCGTTCAACAAGGCCCAGTCGTGTTCGGCGTTCTTCGCGAACCCGAGCCCAGGGTCGAGCACGATCGCGCCGCCGTCGACACCCGCGGCGAGCGCTTCGTCCACTCGGGACAGCAGTTCGGCGCGCACGTCCACGACGACGTCCTCATAGGACGCCAGCGCGTTCATGTCCTTGCTGTGCCCACGCCAGTGCATCAGGACATACGGGACACCGGTCTCGGCGGCGACCTTCGCCATGTTCGGATCGGCCAGCCCGCCGGAGACGTCGTTGATGACGGACGCGCCGGCCTCGACCGCGGCGAGGGCGACCTCGGCCCGCGTGGTGTCCACGGACATCGCGATCCCGTCGGCGGCGAGCGCGCGAATCACCGGCATGATCCGGGAAATCTCGGTCTCGGCGTCCACCCGGGACGCTCCCGGCCGCGTCGACTCCCCGCCGACGTCGATCAGATCCGCGCCGCGCGCCCACATCTCGCGCGCGTGCTCCAGCGCCTGCTCGACCCCGAGATAGCGGCCACCGTCCGAAAAGGAATCGGGGGTGACGTTCAGAATCCCCATCACCGCGCACCGTCCGGGCCGGGGCAGGGCGGTCATCGACGGCCCTTGATCAGATCCAGCGCCTCCGCCCGCGAGGACGCCGAAGTCTGCAACAGACCGCGCACGGCCGACGTCGTCGTCCGGGCTCCGGGCTTGCGGATGCCACGCATGGCCATGCAGAGATGTTCGGCCTCGACCACGACGATCGCGCCGCGGGGCGCGAGTTTGCGCATGAGCGCGTCGGCGACCTGGGAAGTGATGCGTTCCTGGACCTGGGGACGCTTGGCGTAGAGATCGACAAGGCGAGCCAGTTTGGACAGGCCGGTGACCTTGCCGTGCTCATTGGGGATGTAGCCGACATGGGCGACGCCATGGAATGACAACAAGTGGTGTTCACAGGTGCTGAACATCGGGATGTCCGTCACGAGCACGAGTTCTTCGTGTGCCTCGTCGAACGTGCGGTCCAGGACGTGGTCCGGTTCGGTGTAGAGCCCGGCGAACATTTCCCGGTAAGCGCGAGCGACCCGGGCCGGGGTCTCCAAGAGACCGTCCCGGTCCGGGTCCTCTCCACAGGCGAGCAGGAGTTCGCGTACGGCCTTCTCGGCCCGGTCCTGGTCGAAGACCGGGCTTGCGCCGTTACCGCTTGGTGTCGTCCTGTCCGTCGTCACGCCGTTGCTGTCCTTCGTCCTGCTGACCGCCGGGCTGGTCAGGGAACCAGCCTTCACGCGGGCGGTCTTCGGCGGGACGCCAGGGCTGGTTCGGCTGGCCGCCCGGCTGCGTGGCCGGGGTCCATCCGGGAGGAGCCCCGTAGTTCGGCGGGCCGCCTACGGGCCCACCCTGGTAACCGCCTGCCGGTCCGCCCGGCTGCTGCCCACCATATGCCTGGGGCCAGTGACCGGTGCCGTTCGGCCCACCGTTGGGGCGACCACCGTTGGGGTAGGCGCCCGGCGGCGGAGGAGCGTAGGGGTTGGCGTTCGGGTCCGGCGGCGCGTACGGCGGGCCACCGGGAAGGTCGCCGCCGCCCTGCGCGGTGCCGACCGGGGTCGGCGCCGGCTGCAGCACCGGCTGCTCCTTCTTCTCCTCCGGCGGGGGCCACGGCTCGCCGCGCTCCATGGCCAGCTCGCCGGGGGTCTTGATCGGCGGCTTGTCGGACGGCTTCCGGTCGCCGAACTCGTTGAAGATGGTGATGTGCGGGCGCTTCTCGACGGTCGCGAAGATCCGCTCGAGGTCCTTGCGGGTCAGCGTCTCCTTCTCGAGGAGCTCGATGACCAGCTCGTCCAGCACGTCGCGGTAGGTGCTCAGCACGTGCCACGCCTCGGTGTGCGCGGTCTCGATGAGCTTGCGCACCTCCTCGTCGATCTCGTGCGCGACTTCCAGGGAGTAGTCCGCCTGGCGGCCCGCCGAGCGGCCGAGGAACGGGTCGCCCTGTTCCTGGCCGTACTTGACCGCGCCGAGCCGGGCGCTCATACCGTATTCGGTGACCATCGCGCGGGCGATCTTCGTCGCCTGCTCGATGTCGGAGGAGGCACCGGTGGTGGGCTCGTGGAAGACGAGTTCCTCCGCCGTCCGGCCGCCCATCGCGAAGACCAGGCGCCCGATCATCTCCGAGCGGGTCATCAACTCCTTGTCGTCCTCCGGGACGAGCAGGGCGTGACCGCCGGTGCGCCCGCGCGGCAGGATCGTCAGCTTGTAGACCGGTTCGATATCCGGCATCGCCCACGCGGCGAGCGCGTGCCCGCCCTCGTGGTAGGCCGTGATCTTCTTCTCCTTCTCGGAGATGATCCGGCTCTTGCGGGCGGGGCCGCCGACGACGCGGTCGACGGACTCCTCCAGCGCGGCGTCGGTGATCACGTGCCCGTTCTGGCGGGCGGTGAGCAGCGCTGCCTCGTTGAGCACGTTCGCCAGGTCCGCGCCGGACATGCCGACGGTCCGCTTGGCGAGGCTGCCCAGGTCGGTGCCCTGCGCGATCGGCTTGCCCTTGGCGTGCACCTCGAGGATCGCCTTGCGGCCGCGCATATCCGGCGCGGACACCGGGATCTGGCGGTCGAAGCGGCCGGGACGCAGGAGCGCCGGGTCGAGGATGTCGGGACGGTTGGTCGCGGCGATCAGGATGATGCCGCCGCGCGCGTCGAAGCCGTCCATCTCGACGAGGAGCTGGTTCAGCGTCTGCTCGCGTTCGTCATGGCCGCCGCCGAGGCCGGCGCCGCGCTGGCGGCCGACCGCGTCGATCTCGTCGACGAAGATGATGCAGGGCGCGTTCTGCTTGGCCTGCTCGAACAGGTCGCGGACTCGCGAGGCGCCGACACCGACGAACATCTCGACGAAGTCGGAACCGGAGATCGTGTAGAACGGCACGCCCGCCTCGCCGGCGACGGCTCGGGCGAGCAGCGTCTTACCGGTACCGGGCGGCCCGTAGAGCAGGACGCCCTTGGGGATCTTCGCGCCGAGCGCCTGGTAGCGCGCCGGGTTCTGCAGGAAGTCCTTGATCTCGTACAGCTCTTCGACGGCCTCGTCGGCGCCCGCGACGTCCCCGAAGGTCGTCTTGGGCATGTCCTTGTTGAGCTGCTTGGCCTTCGACTTGCCGAAGTTGAGGACGCGGTTCCCGCCGCCCTGGGCGTTGTTCATCATCCACATCAGCAGGCCCAGCACCAGCGCCAGCGGGATGGCGAAGATCAGGATCTGGGTGAGGACGTTCTGCTGGGTGACCTTGGTGGTGAACTTGACCGGGTTGTCACCGCTCTTGAGGCCGATGAGCTGGCCGTAGATGGTGCCCGCGACGTTCGCCGGGTACTGCGCGATGATCTGGTCGACCTGCTGGCCGTCGACCTCGATCTTCTTGTTCAGCAGCAGCTTGATCTGCTGCTCCTTGTCCTCTTGCGAGGCTTCCTTGACGTTGTTCGCGGTGATCTGCTGGTTCGCGATCGAGATCGGCACCTGGGTGTAGCCACGATCACTGTCGAAGATCGTGTTGTATGCGAGAAACGCCAGTACCGCCGCGAGAATCCAGAGCACTGGGTTCTTGAGCACGCTCTTCCGGTTCATACGACTCGGCCCTGGTGGCCTCGACCCTTCCTGGTTGGGCGGCTCCTGTGATACCCGCCATCACGATCTTGACGACCCATGGTGCTCCGACACCCGCCCCTCAGGATACCGCCCGCCTGGACGGATGAGGGTGGTGAGCCTCTCGGACGTAAACGGCGGACGTCGCGCGAGGGTTCCCGGAGCGGGACCCTACCGTGTGTCGACCGCCACACCGGCGGCCATTTCGCCCAGCCGCATTCGGAGTGTCTTGACGTCGGCAGGCGAGACGGTGACCCACTCGCGTCCGTCGGGACCGGCCTGTGACGTGCTGAGATAGCGGCCGCTGGCGGTGTCGAACCAGCCGAGGACCCGGGACCGCTGCTTGGCGCCCACGTGGGACCGGCTGTTCGCTGCGAGCTGACCGCCGCGCAGCCTCGGCTGGCCGGTGAGCTTGCCGAACGCCTCGCGCGGGTCCGCGGTGATGCGTTCACTGAGCGAGACACGCGGCTTGTCCTTGCGGCGGGGCTTCGCCGCTTCGGGCTCCTCGGCCTGCTTCGTCGGGTTGATGGCGGCGCGAATCGGCTCGGTGCGGCGGGCGTCGTCGATCGGCAGCGTGACGGACGCCTCCGAGCCGCGCTGCCCGGGGGGCAGCAGGTCGACGACCGCCGTCGGGAGCCCGTCGGCGGGTGCCTCACGCAGCCAGATCCCGGACTGGTCCTGGATCGCGATCACCGCGTCGCGGCCGTCGGTGGCGCCGAGCACGGCGATGGTCGGGGCCTGGAATTCGGGGATGTGCAGGGCGTCGATGGTCAGCGAACCGCGGGCGAGGAGATACAGCCAGTCCTCGATCCTCCGCTCCAGCCTTCCCCGGCCGTCGCGGATTCCGCGGGCCTGGAGTTCGTTGTCGACGCGCTGGCGCAGCGCCCGGCGCTCGAGCTCGGTCGCGCCGTGCGACCGGACGCGCAGCGGGTACGGCAGGTCGCCGAGCTCGGCGGACTCCCAGAGGAAGTCGAACGCCATCGGTGTGAAGTGTTCCTGGTGCATGTGCTCCGTGCCCTCCCGGCACCTCGGCTTCATGGGCCTCGGGACGCCCAGAGGTTCACGATAGCGAAGGGGTACGACGGTCGGCGGCCGGATCGGCCGATCATCGACGACCGGCACACGGCCGCGGCTCCGGAACCCGGTTCCCGGCAAAGTCGGATGGCTGCGGTGGTCGTGGGTGGGGGGTTGGGGTTTCCCCCCCAACCCCCCCCCCCACCCCCCCCCGCCGGTCCGGGCGCCGAACCCCCCGCCGTCCCCCACGAGGTCTTTGGTGCCCACCACCACGCCCAGCTCGCCAAAGAACCCCGAAACCCCGCTCC
>NZ_JBWKEC010000027.1:0-109099 GCF_056435645.1 Amycolatopsis sp. NPDC043889 | reverse complement strand
GGGGCACCCCTTCTCCCAGAAAGGGCTCTTTCCGGGGTGGGGGGGGAGGGGGGGGGGGGGGGGGGGGGGGTTGGGGGGGGGGGGGGGGGGGGGGGGGTTGGGGGGGGAAAACAAAAAACCCCCCCCACGACCACCCCGGCCGATGCTTCCCTCTACACAAAAGAACCCGCAGGCCAGGCGCCTGCGGGTTCGGATGTGAAGCTGTGGAGCGGGTGACGGGAATCGAACCCGCGTAGCTAGTTTGGAAGACTAGGGCTCTACCATTGAGCTACACCCGCGTGCCCCCGGAGTACCGGGTGCGAAAACAGCTTAGCGTGACCCGCTAGGCTGTGCGCACACCCCCCGGGAGATCGGGGAAGTCACGGGATGTGGCGCAGCTTGGTAGCGCATCCGCTTTGGGAGCGGAGGGTCGCAGGTTCAAATCCTGTCATCCCGACCAGATGGGGCCGGACCTGCGGGTTCGGCCCTTTCGGATACCGCCGCTCGGCGACGTCGGAACGCTCAGTCCCACCACAGCACGATTGCCAGTCGACGGCGGGCGGCTTCCTCGTAGAAGTCGCGTAGGACGGTGTGTTCCCGAGTCAGTTGTCCGGCCAGATCACCGCCCATACCCAGCGCGCTCTTGCCCAGCTCGGCCTCGATCCGGTCCGGGTCCGACGGCACGACGGCGCGGACCGCATCGGGTGTCACGGCACGCAACGCTTCGGCGACCTCGCCGACCTGCGGTGGCTCCAACGCGGTCACCGGGTGTTCCCAGATCGTGTGGGGATGATCCCGGTAGGCCGAATTGACTTCTTCCTCACCGTTGAAACAACGCCGCAGCCGTGCCAAGGTCCGGCCATCGGCTCCGGTCAGCGCCCAAGCCCGTTCCAGGGTGGCAGGCCACCAATCCATAAGGAGCAGAGCTCGTGCAGCGCGTCGACCGACCGACGACATGCGGCGAGTCGCGTGGCCGGGATGTGCCAAGATCGTCGGCGGCGCCGGCTCAGCCCTGGGAGGGCCGCAAGCGCAGGAAGCTCCGGACGTCGTCGAAACCGTCCATCGCCCGCCCGTCCACGTCGGCCGGGTCCGCTTCCTCGCGGACGGCCAGGGATTCGGCGAGTTTCGCCGCCTCGTCGCCGAGCCGCCCGAAGCGCCGAGCGGTATGCCCCAAGCACAACCCTGCGAGCCCGAGCAAAGGGCCGCCCGGCTCGGCCCGTGTCCCCACCTCGGCACACCAAGGCTCGACGAACGCGTAGTCGTCGTCATTCAACGCGGTCCCGACCAAGGTCTCCGCCGCCTCGCCTTCGAACGATCTGTCCCGCAGGGCACGCTCCAGCGTCTCGACGACCGCGGCGTGGGGCAACGCGGGCGGGTTCTCGAAGCTCCGATGCGGCCGTCGCAAATCCGGGCAGGATGAGGATCATGGAAATCCGCCACGCCCTCAGCACCGACGCCCCCGCCGTGACCGCCCTCCTCACCGAGCTGGGCTACCCGGACAACGACGTGGAGGACGTGCGCGGCCGGCTCGAACGCTGGGCCCGGCATCCCGAAGGTGCCGCGTTCGTCGCCGAGGCGCACGGCAAGGTGGTCGGTGTCGTCGCGGTGGTCGCGATCCCACTTCTGGAGCGGCCGGGTTCCGGCGGGCGGATCGTGGCCTTGGTGGTGGACGAGACCCGGCGAGGCTCGGGTATCGGACGCGAGCTGGTCGCCGCGGCCGAAGCGGAGGCGCTGCGCTTGGGCTGCGACACCATGGAGGTCACCAGCTCCCGCCACCGGACCGCCGCGCACGCCTTCTATCGCGCGCGGGGATACGACGACCATTGTGAGCGCAGCGCCCGGTTCATCCGAAGGTTGACCGCCTGACCACTCCCGGATGCTGAGAGGCCCTAGGCCCACCAGCACCCGCTTGCGAACATCGGCACCGTGACCGGCAGGCGGAGCGCCAGTGCCGGCGCGGTGCCGGACGAAGGGGCGATCGCGCGCAGCACCATCGCGCCGCGCGAACCAGTGGCACACCGACGTCACCTTCGTGCTCGACCCGCCGAAGGCCAGCACGCTGCGCAGCCTGGTCGTCCCTCCTGCGAGGGGGCGCCATCGATGAGTGAAACGCTGATCGCCAACTCGGCCGCCGCCTACCGCGACCTGCCCGAACCGCTCCGGGCGTTCGCGGACACGCTGCGCGCCGAGCACACCGACGACTACGACTGCGCGAAGGCGCCGGAGACCCTCGACGAGGCGGAGCAGGAACGCCGCAAGGTGTTCGTGTCGCGGAAGTTCCGCACGGTCCACCCGGTGGTGCGGGTGCATCCGGTGACCGGCGAGCGCGGGGCTGTCCAAGGGTGAGTCGCGGGACATCCTGCGGCTGCTGCAGTCCTACGCATCGACGGGCTGCCGAGCGAATCCCTCGAAGGCGACGCTTCGCACTACTCCCCCGCCGCCTGACGGCGCGCATGAGGTAAGACTGGCGTCGTGAAGGACGATCGTCAGGTGGAAGCGCTCCTGCGGGAGCTGGCCCCGCAGGTCATCGGGTTGCTGGTGCGCAAGCACGGGCAGTTCGACGCCTGCGAGGACGCCGTCCAGGAAGCCCTGCTCTCGGCCGCGCAGCAATGGCCGGAGCAGGGTATCCCGGACAGTCCGAAATCCTGGCTCGCGACGGTCGCCTCCCGGCGGCTGGTGGACGAGTGGCGCAGCGAGAGCGCGCGACGGCGGCGCGAGGAGAACAACGCGCTGCTGGACCTCGCCCCGTCCCCTGTGTCCGATTCGGACGACACGCTCACCGTCCTCTTCCTGTGCTGCCACCCTTCCCTGTCCCCGCCGTCGCAACTGGCGCTCACCCTGCGCGCCGTCGGCGGCCTGACCACGGGCGAGATCGCGAACGCTTTCCTCGTCCCGGAATCGACGCTGGCCCAGCGGATCAGCCGGGCGAAACAGACCATCAAGAAGGCGGGCGCCGAGTTCGTCCTGCCGCCCGCCGGAGAACTGGCCGAACGGCTCCGAGTCGTCCTCCAGGTCCTGTACCTGATCTTCAACGAGGGCTACACGACCAGCGGCGGCCCCGACCTGCACCGCGCGGACCTGACCGCCGAAGCGATCCGGCTGACCCGGCTGCTCCGGCGGCTCATGCCGGACGAGGACGAGGTCACCGGCCTGCTCGCGCTCATGCTGCTGACCGACGCCCGCCGCGGCGCCCGCGCCGGTGAGGACGGCTCGCTCGTTTCCCTCGCCGAGCAGGACCGTTCGCGCTGGAACGCGGAAATGATCGCCGAAGGTGTGTCGCTGGTGAGCGAGGCCCTGGAGGCGGGCCCGGTCGGGCCGTACCAGGTGCAGGCCGCGATCGCCGCCGTCCACGACGAGGCGCCCACCGCGGCGGACACGGACTGGTCGCAGATCCTCGCGCTCTACGACGTGCTCGAGAAGGTCTCGCCCGGCCCGGTCGTCACGCTCAACCGCGCCGTCGCGGTCGCCGAGGTCAACGGGCCGGGAGCGGGCCTCGAACTGCTGGCCACGCTCGACGACGACAGCCGGATGAGCCAGACCCACCGGCTCGATTCCGTGCGAGGACATCTGCTGGAACTGGCCGGGGACACCGGCGCCGCGCGCGAGGCCTACCTCCGGGCCGCCGGCAAGACCGCGAGCGAACCGGAGAAGCAGTACCTGACGCGGCGCGCGGAGCGGCTCGGCTAGGCCGTGTCCTTGCGGGCCGTGGCCATGGCACGCTCGGTTTCCCAGAACGCGCGCATCGACACGATCAGCCCGTCTTCGCGCACCCGGTAGACGAACACGCCGTCGGTGTCCACGCGGTAGCCGCCGGGCAAGTACGTCGTGATCGTGCCGACGTTCGCGACCTCGTCACCGGCCGCGTGCGAATCGCGGATGGTGAACCGGAAGCGTTCGACGTTCGCGATCGTCTTGTCCCAGAAGGCACTGATCCCGTCCTGCCCGTGATGCCCTTTGCCCTCCTCGTCGAACATCGACGGGCCGACCGGGTCCTCGACGACGGCGTCTCCGGCGAAGAGCGCGAGCCAGGCGGCCTTGTCCCCGGCGGTGACGGCGGTCATCGAGCGGAACGCGGCCTGGCGCGCGGGCGGCTGCGCGGCGGACGGATCCCAGCAGACGTCGACACCCATGGTTCAGTCTCCGATCTTCGCGATGATCTCGTCGCCGAACTTCTTGATGGAATCCAGCTTGGGGCCGACTTCGGCGTCGAAACCGAGGCCGTCGAACACCCACGGCATGGTGATGATGTCGGTGACGCCGATGTCGCCCTGCTCGCGGTAGCCGTCGAGACCGAACTTGTCGATGCAGACGGCCTGGTACTCGAAGGGATCGTCGGCGCGGCCCTGGTCGGCCAGCAGCCCGCGCAGTTTGGCGATCGTGTCGCGGAGGTCGTCGAACTTCATCATCGCCGACGACCAGCCGTCGGCGACGCGCGCGGCCCGGCGCAGCGCCACGTCGGTGTGCCCGCCGATGTAGAACGGCACCCGCGACGGCGGCGTCGGGCTCATCCGGAGCTTGTCGAAGTCGAAGAACTCGCCGTGGAATTCGACCATCCCGCCGTCGAGGATCAGGCGCAGCACCTCGATGGCCTCGTCCACGCGTTTGCCGCGTTTTTCGTACGGCGCGCCGCACCAGCGGAATTCCTCCGGCGACCAGCCGACGCCGAGACCGAGCCCGAAGCGGCCGCCCGTCAGCGCCGCGACCGAGTTGACCTGACGCGCGAGCAGGACCGGGTTGCGGGAGCCGAGTTTGAGCACGGAGGTGTAGAAGGTGAGCCGTTCGGTGACCGCGCCCATCGACGCGGCCGCGATCAGCGGATCGGCCCAGGGCGTCTCCTCGGTCCAGAAGCGGCTGCCGTCGGGCGTGTACGGATAGTCGGCCGAGACCGTTTCGGAATAGAACAGGGAATCCGGGAGCGCGATCGAGGAGAAACCCGCCTCTTCGGCCGCACGGGCGAGCTCGCCCAGCTGATCGAGCGGGTTCATCGCGATCGACAGGGTGAACTTCATGGAGCCGAACTATAACGTGTTCTAGTTTCTCCCGCCAGTGCGCGCGGGAACCACCGGCGGGCTCTCGGCGTTGATCCGGGCAAAGGCCGAACGATTCCTGGAGTGAACCCATGGGCACCGCGATCTTCCTGATCGTGCTCCTCGTCGTCGTGGTCGGCGGCGGCATCTACTTCGCGAAATCCCAGGCGGCGGCCAAGAAGCGCCAGCTGGACGACGCGAAGGCCGACGCGCGGCGCCTCGTCGAGCGGCTCGGCGGTCAGGTCATGAACCTCACCGGCACGGACACCGCCTCCCAGCAGGCGATGGCGGACGCGTCCGAACGCTTCACCGCGGCAGGCTCCCAGATGGAGCAGGCGCAGACCATCGAACAGGCCCGTCTGGTGCGCGAGACCGCCATCGAAGGGCTCTACTACGTCCGCGCGGCCCGCCTCGCGATGGGCATGGACCCCGGTCCGGAACTGCCCGGCAGCGAAGAGCGCGACCGGGCGGGCAAGGTCACCGAGTACCGCTCGGTCGACGTCGAGGGCGAGCACTACGAGGCTTCGCCGGACCCGAGCCAGCGGACGCCGCACTACTACCCCGGTGGCCGCGTGGCCGGCCGTCCGGTGCCGCAGGGCTGGTACAGCGAGCCGTGGTGGAAGCCCGCGCTCGTCGCCGGTGCCTGGGGGCTCGGTTCGATGCTGCTGTTCAGCGCGATGTTCTCCGGGATGGCGGGGATCGCGAGCGCGTCGGCCTGGGAATCGGGCTATGACGCGGGCCAGGAGGACGCGGCCGCGGACGCGGGCGGCGACGCCGGAGGCGACATGGGCGGGGACGCCGGTGGATTCGACGGCGGCGGCTTCGATGGCGGCGGTTTCGACGGCGGCGGGTTCGACTTCTAGCCCGCTGCTGCCGGGTCCGTGAAGGCCCCCTTCCCTACTCTCAAGGTAGGGAAGGAGGCCTTCACGGCTTATGTCGATCCGCCCGGCCAACGTCGCGGTGTCAGGCCACTGTGGCACGTTGCGAAAGTGGCTTTCGCAAACTTTGGCGAGCGTGGCCGTCGGTCAGGTAGGGGTCGGTGCCGACGTCAGGCGGGCTGGCACGTCGGGCACCAGAAGAGGTTCCGCGCCGCCAGATCGCTCCGCAGCACCGCCGTCCCGCACACGAGACAAGGCATCCCTTCGCGCCGGTAGACGTAGACCTCGCCCCCGTGCCGGTCCTGCCGCGGCGCGCGGCCCGTGGCCTCGGGCAGGTGCTCCGGCGCGACCGTGTCGATCCGTCCCACCCGGACACCGTGCCGCATGAGCGTCACGAGATCCGCCCACATGTCGTCCCACAGCCCGCGATCGAGCGCGCGGCCGGGGACGAGCGGGGCGACACCGTGCCGGAACAGCACTTCGGCGCGATACACGTTGCCGACGCCCGCCAGCACCGACTGGTCCATCAGCAGTGCCGCGATCGACGTCTTCGACCGCGAAATCCGCTCCCACGCCTTCTCCGGCTTCGCGTCCCGGCGCAGCGGATCCGGGCCCAGCCGCGCCTTGATCGCGTCGACTTGGGGCCGGTCCATCAATTCGCACTGGTTCGGGCCGCGCAGGTCGGCCGAATGCGTCGGGCCGACCAGCCGCATCCGCACCTGTCCGACGGGCTCGGAAACGGGCAGCGGCACGTCGGAAAACGTGCCGTAGAGGCCGAGGTGGACATGCACCGTCCCGTGTGGACCGTAGTCGTGGAACAGGTGCTTTCCGTACGCCTCGGCCTTCACCAGCACCCGGCCGTCCAAACGGGACGCTTCGGCGGCGAAGCGTCCTTGCGGACTGCTCACCTCGATCGGGTGCCCGGCGAAACGGCGTTTGTGCAGACGTGCCAAGCGATGGAGCGTGTGCCCCTCGGGCATGTCAGTGCTCGGGCAGCGGCGGCGGCCAGCCGGTGTTCTCGTAGTCCAGGATCTGCTGGACGCGGCGGCCGTGGCGCTCGTCCGGGCTCGGCGGGGTCGCGAGGAACGCCTCGACGATCTCCGTGGCCTCTTCGGTGGTGTGCATCCGCGCGCCGACGCCGATCAGCTGGGCGTGGTTGTGCTCGCGGGTGAGCTTCGCGGTCTCGACGCTCCACGCGAGGCCGGCGCGAGCGCCCTTCACCTTGTTGGCCGCGATCTGCTCGCCGTTGCCGGAGCCGCCGACGACGATTCCGAGGCTGCCCTCGTCCGCGACGACACGACGGGCCGCCTCGATGCAGAAGGCGGGGTAGTCGTCGGCCGCGTCGTAGACGAAGGGACCGACGTCCTCGACGTCGTGGCCCTGCTCCTTGAGGTGGGCCACGAGGTGGTTCTTCAGTTCGAAACCGGCATGGTCAGAGCCAAGGTAAACACGCACAGCGCGGAGTCTGCCATCACGTTCCGGGGCGAGCATGCTGTGGGGGTGGACATCAGACTCGAATGGGGAAGCGAGGGCGTCACCGCCCTGGGCGCGGACTGTGCCGTTCTCGTCATCGTCGACGTGCTTTCCTTCTGCACCACAACGGATCTCGTGCTCGGCAACGGCGGCCGCGTGCTGCCGGTCCGCTGGCGCGACCAGCGCGGTGAGAAGGCCGCGAAAGCGCGAGGCGCCATCCTCGCGGGTGAAGAACACTGGACCTTACGACCTTCGTCTGTGACGGAAATCCCTTCCGGCACCCTCCTGGCGCTCCCCTCGCCCAACGGCGCCACGCTGTGCGACACCGCCGCCACGACCGGTGCCGTCGTCCTGGCGGGATGCCTGCGCAACGCGGCCGCCGTCGCCGCCCGCGCGGCGGAGCTGGCGAACGGTCGGCCGATCGGCGTCGTCCCGGCCGGGGAACGCTGGGGCATCGACATCCGCACCGAAACCAAGACGTTCGGGCCGCTGAGGCCGTGCGTCGAGGACCAGCTCGGCGCGGGAGCGATCGTCTCGGCGCTGGACGGCTACGGCCGGCTGTCCGCCGAAGCCCGTCTCGCCGCCATCGCGGCAGAAGCGATCGACATCGCCGAAGTACTGACAGAGTGTTCTTCAGGACGCGAGCTCGCCGCGGCCGGGCACGCGAACGACGTGCGGCTCGCCGCGATACTCGATAGCAGCGGCACGGTTCCTGTGCTGCGCAACGGAATTCTGGAGGATTCGTGACTTGGCTCGAACTCGCGGACGGCGTGTACGCCCGCCGTTACGAGGAGCTGGACCTGACCGTCGGCCTCGTCGTGGGCAGTGAGCGCTGCCTGGTCGTCGACGTCCGCGGCGACGTCGACCAGGGCGCCGAACTGGCCGCGGCGGTACGGGAGATCACGCCGCTGCCGTGGTCGGTCGTCTACACCCACGCGCATTTCGATCACGCCTTCGGCACGACGGCGTTCCTGCCGTGCGACGTCTGGGCGCACGAAGGGTGCCTGACGGAGCTGGCCACCTACGGCGACGGCGCGCGACGCAAGTGGATCCAGCACTACCTCGGCGAAAACCGGCCTGAGATGGCGGAGGCGCTGGAGCGCACCGAGATCACCCTGCCGGACAAGCCCGTCACCGACAGCGCCGAGATCGACCTCGGCGGCCGCGCCGCCGTGCTGCGGTTCCTCGGCCGGGCGCACACCGATCACGACCTGTTCGTGCACGTGCCGGACGCGGGAGTCGTCTACGCGGGCGACGCCGTCGAGAACGCCGAAGCAGGCTTCAGCGCGTTCTCGTTCAACGACGGCAGTTTCCTGGCCGAATGGCCCGGCGTGATGGACGCGATCCTCGCGCTGGAGCCGAAGATCATCGTGGCCGGGCACGGGGACCCCGTCGATACCGCGTTCATCGAGAAGCACCGCGACGGGCTGCGCGAACTTGTCGCGCTCAAGAACCGGATCGCGGCGGGAGACCTCACGACGGACGAAGCCGTCGCGAGGTCCTCCTACCCCGGCGATGTCACCAAGGCCGCCCTGGAAACGCCTTAGTCGAAGTTCAGCTCACCGGACCGGGTGCGCTTCAGCTCGAAGAAGTCCGGGTAGCTCGCCAGCGCGCGGGCGCCATCGAAGACCTTGACGGCGTCCTCGCCACGCGGGATCGAGCTGAGCACCGGGCCGAAGAAGGCGACCCCGTCGATGTGGATGGTCGGGGTGCCGACGTCCATTCCGACCGGATTCATACCTTCGTAGTGACTCTTCCTCAGCGCTTCGTCGTACTCGGCCGACTCCGCGGCGTCGGCCAGTTCGGCCGGCGCGCCGATGGCTTCGAGGGTCTCCTTGATGACCTTCGGGATGTCCTTGTCGCCCTGGTTGTGGTGGCGCGTGCCGAACTCCGTGTAGAAGTCGCGCAGGGCCTCCTCACCGTTCTTCTGCGCGAGCGCGGTGGCGACGCGGACGGGGCCCCAGCCGCGGTCCAAGAGCTCCTTGTACTGCTCAGGCAGGTCGTCGCGGCCGCTGTTGAGCTCGGACAGGCTCATGATCCGGAACCTCAGGTCGAGGTCGCGGTGCTTCTCCACTTCGAGGATCCAGCGCGAGCTGATCCAGGCGAAGGGACAGATCGGATCGAAGTAGAAGTCGACCTTGGTCTTCTCGGACGGGGCGGTCATCAGGTTCTCCCAGTGCCATCGTCTTGGGGTGGGCCGGTACACACACAGGGTGCTACACAGCGAGCCAACATCGCGGCCGTCGGCGTTGTTCCCGTCGTCAGCACGGGCCTCGACATGATTGGATGCCTGTAGTTGGAAACCAAAACCGATACCGATGACCAGAGGTGCCAGTGCCCGCCCCCAACCTGACCCGAGACCAAGCCAAGCTGCGCGCGGAGCTGCTCGACGTCGAGTCCTACGACATCGAGCTGGATCTGACCGACGGCCGCGGCGGTCCCGGTGAGAAGACCTTCACGTCGAAGACGACGATCAAGTTCGCCAGCGCCAGAAGCGGCGAAGCGTCGTGGGTCGACATCGTCGCCGAGGGGATCGAGTCGGCCGTCCTCAACGGGACGGAACTCGACGTCAGCGGGTACGTCGAGGACAAGGGCGTCGAGCTGCCCGCGCTCGCCGAGTCGAACGAGCTCGTCGTGGACGCGGTCTGCCGGTACATGAACACCGGCGAGGGCCTGCACCGGTTCGTCGACCCGGTCGACGACGGCGTCTACCTCTACACGCAGTTCGAGACCGCGGACGCGAAGCGCATGTTCGCCTGCTTCGACCAGCCCGACCTCAAGTCGGTCTACCGGCTCACCGTGACCGCGCCGAAGGACTGGAAGGTCATTTCGAACGCGCTGGTCGAGTCGGCCGAGGAGACCCCGGAAGGGGCCGTCCGCACCGTGTTCAAGGTGTCCGAGCGGATCTCGACCTACCTGGTCGCGCTGATCGCGGGCCCGTACAGCGAGTGGCGCGACGAATTCACCGACGAGCACCGCACCATCCCGCTGGGCATCTACTGCCGCGCCTCGCTCGCCGAGCACATGGACGCGGACAAGCTCTTCACCGAGACCAAGCAGGGTTTCGCCTTCTACCACGAGAAGTTCGCGACCCCGTACCCATTCTCCAAGTACGACCAGCTGTTCGTGCCGGAGTTCAACGCGGGCGCGATGGAGAACGCCGGCGCGGTCACGTTCCTGGAGGACTACGTCTTCCGCAGCCGCGTCACCCGCTACGCCTACGAGCGCCGCGCCGAGACGCTGCTGCACGAGATGGCGCATATGTGGTTCGGCGACCTGGTCACCATGCGCTGGTGGGACGACCTGTGGCTGAACGAGTCGTTCGCGACCTTCGCGAGTGTGCTGGCCCAGGCCGAGGCCACCGAGTACAAGAACGCGTGGACCAGCTTCGCGAACATCGAGAAGTCGTGGGCGTACCGGCAGGACCAGCTGCCCTCGACGCATCCGATCGCCGCGGACATCGTCGACCTGCACGCGGTCGAGGTGAACTTCGACGGCATCACCTACGCCAAGGGCGCGAGCGTGCTCAAGCAGCTCGTCGCCTACGTCGGGCTCGAGCACTTCCTCGAAGGCCTCAAGGTCTACTTCGGCAAGCACGCCTGGGGCAACGCGACCCTGGCGGACCTGCTGGGCGCGCTGGAAGCGGCCTCGGGCCGCGACCTGTCGTGGTGGAGCGCGCAGTGGCTGGAGACCACCGGTCTCAACTCGCTGAGCCCGCGCTACGAGGTCGGCGCCGACGGCACGTACACCTCGTTCGCCGTCACCCAGACCGGCGCCAAGCCGGGTGCCGGTGAGCTGCGGACACACCGGGTCGCGGTCGGCGTCTACGACGAGGACGAGAACGGCAAGATCGTCCGCAAGTACCGCGTCGAACTCGACGTCGACGGCGAGCGCACCGAGGTACCGGGGCTGATCGGTCTCCCGGCAGGCAAGCTCGTGCTGGTCAACGACGACGACCTGACCTACTGCACGATGCGGCTCGACCCGGCGTCGCTGACCACGCTGATCGACCGCATCGCCGACATCACCGAACCGCTGCCCCGCACGCTGTGCTGGTCGGCGGCGTGGGAGATGACGCGCGAGGCCGAGCTCAAGGCCCGCGACTTCGTCACCCTGGTGCAGCGCGGCGTGCACACCGAGACCGAGGTCGGCGTGGTGCAGCGGCTGCTGCTGCAGGCGCAGACGGCGCTGAACTCGTACGCGAACCCGGCGTGGGCGGCGGACAAGGGCTGGCCGGAGTTCTCCGCGCGGCTGCTGGAGCTGGCGCAAGGCGCCGAGGCCGGTTCGGACCACCAGCTGGCGTTCGTGAACTCGCTCGCCGGATGCGTGCTCGACGACAAGACGCTGGCGATCATCGCGGGCTGGCTCGACGGCACGGCGCCGCTGGAGGGCCTGACCGTCGACACCGACCTGCGCTGGCGCCTGCTGCACGCGCTGGTCGCGCACGGCAAGGCGGAGAACCCCGAGATCGACGCGGAACTCACCAAGGACGACACCGCCGCCGGACGACGTCAGGCGGAGCGCTCGCGGGCGCTGCGGCCGACCGAGGAAGCGAAGGCCGACGCGTGGCAGCGGGCGGTGTACGACGACGAGCTGCCGAACGCGGTCAGCGACTCGCTCATCACCGGCTTCTCCCACCCCGGCCAGAAGCACCTGCTCGGCGGCTACGTGACGCGCTACTTCGAGGTCATCGACGAGGTGTGGCAGCGGCGGTCCAGCGAGCGGGCGCAGCCGACCGTGGTCGGGCTGTACCCGTCGTGGGCCGTCGAGCCGTCGACGGTGGAGGCGTCGGACGAGTGGCTGGCCGGGGAGCACCCGGCGGCGCTGCGCCGTCTCGTGTCGGAAGGCCGGGCCGGGATCGTGCGGGCGCTGGCCGCCCGAGAGTTCGACTCGCAGGCCGGGATCTAGTCCCGTAACGCAATGAAAGGTCCCTTCCTTGCAAATTTTGCAAGGAAGGGACCTTTCATTGCACTTGAGAGCGTCAGTGCTGCGGAGCGCCCGCCTGGTCGCTCAGCATGCGGAGGGCGTTCACGAGGCCGCCGATGAGGTCGCCTTCCTTGAAGGAGGCGACCATGCTGGCCACGGCGAGCTTCGCGCCGCGGTCGGGCAGGCGGTGCCGGGCCTGCGAGCCCGTCACGATCTCGATGACGCGCTGGCCGGGCGACACGGCGACGATCACGCCGTCGGCCGGGTTGTCGGTCGAGCTCAGCAGGCCTTCGGCGGTGGCGCGGGTGTCCTCGCCGAGGTCACCGAGGTACACACTGAAGTCCAGGCCGGTCTCGCGGCTGGCCAGGGTCAGCGCCTCGTCCAGCCGGGCAAGCTGCTGGGTCGTGAATGGGCTGTTCGGACCAGCCGGTTCGTACATCTTGGCGGCGGAAATCCGGCCGCTCGAAGTAACGGCGGCGCCGTAACCGGGCTCTTCGTCAACAGCGGTGGACGAATGGGTCAGTTCACCAGTTGCCACGAGCGCCTCCCGTCACCGAAGCTCCGTCCGCCGCACCCACGGCGGTCGCGCCGCCCGCGTGCGAATGCCTGGCGCCGACACCGTCGGGGTTGGCGCTCCACCACATGGCCGGGTACTCCCACGGCTGCCCCGGCCGGTACCGGGCGGCGCCCGCGCCCTTCGACCGCAGCGTGGCCACCCCGCAAAGCGCGTAGATGACCAAGGGGATCACCGCGAAGACCAGGATCGTCTCGACAAGGTTCACGCGCGTGAGCGTATCCGATGGCGCGAGGCCGCACCCGCTCGCACGGGTATGGGCCGCGGCACCTACCGCTCGTCGTCCGGAGGGGGCCGTCCGCCGCTTGCCGCGAAAGCGCTCCCACGTTGGGGCGAAGCCCGCAAGGCCGAAAGGTTGCAACTCAACGTACGGGCGGCCGCACCCGGCGCTGTCGTCTTGTCGCGGCCTTGAAATCCTCGTAGCTTTTTCACCTGTACGGGCCTTGCGCCCAGCTCCCCCACCCCAGCAGGTAACGCACCGGTCGCAGGAGGATATGTCATGCAGAGCACCCAGACACCCGGCCAGGCGATCATCGACGACATTTCGTCACTCTTCGAAATTGAATTCGTCCCCGGTACGCGTGTGACGGCGGGCACACGGGTTACGCGCGGTACTCGTGTCACTCGCGGTACGCGGGTCACCGCCGGAACCCGGGTCACCCGCGGCACCCGCGTCACCCGAGGCACTCGCGTCACCGCCGGAACCCGGGTCACCCGCGGCACCCGGGTCACCCGCGTGACCGCCGGAACGCGCGTCACCTGCGGCACGCGTGTCACTCGCGGCACCCGGGTCACCCGTGGCACCCGCGTCACCTGCCAGAGCGACTTCTCGCTCGCCGCCTGAGATCGAGCACGACCGGCTAAGCAGGGGACGGCGCACTCGTAACGAGCTTCACCACGGCATCATCGGCCCGCCCCGGCCGCCGCGAGGCAGCCGGGGCGCCGACGTGTTCACAATGCGATCAGGCCGCGGTTCCCAGGTACGGCCGCCACAACGGGTCGGCCTCCTTCGAATGCGCGAGCAGCCGCCAGTGCGGCCCGTGCGGGGCCCTCGGCACGACGCGCAGGCGCCAGCCGATCTCGGAAAGCAGCTTGTCCGCTTTCCGGTGGTTGCACTTGGCACAGCAGGCCACGCAGTTCGTCCAACTGTGGGGGCCACCGCGACTGCGCGGGAGGACGTGGTCGATCGTCTCGGCCCGCCCTCCGCAGTAGGCGCAGCGGTACCGGTCGCGGTGCATCAGCCCGGCCCGGGTCAGCGGCACCTGCGCGCGGTAGGGCACGCGCACGTAGGTGCTCAGCCGGATCACCGAAGGCACGGGCAGCGAAACCGTGGCGGCGTGCAGTTCGAGCCCCGCCGGGTCGCCGTGCACCACCTCGGCCTTGCCGCACATCACGAGGACCACCGCCCGCCGCAACGGCAGCGCCGTGAGCGGTTCGAACGTGGCGTTCAACAGCAATACCCGTCTGCGGCCCCACGAATTCGTGGTGGGTGCCGCCGTGGTCGACGGGTCCCGCCCTCTACGCTGTCCGGGCGGGCGGGCAACACCCCCTGGCCGCGTTCCCGGCCCGCCCGGTGGAGCCCCGTGCGAGGGGGCACCTCCCGGATGGGCGCGCAGCACGACCTCCGGCGCCTGTCCGGCCAAGGCTTGGCTCGGGACGCCGAGGGGGATGGGTTGTCGGTCTGGCACTCGACCACCTCCACCGGTGCAGGCATAGTCGACCACAGATCAGCCCCAAAGTGCACGTGTGTTACTGGACGTGTCACATGCGCGCGACCCGGCGGCCACTTGAAGTTGGGTGCTCCGCCTCCGCCGGGGCCGAGCGGCGTGACCGATCCCCGCCGAGTACGAAAGGACATTTCCTCTCCGTGAACCTGCTGCCCACCGAACCCCCGGCCTGCACGCGCGAGGCCGGCAGCCTGTGCTACCAGGTGTTCCAGGTCACAAAGAACGAATGGCTCTCCGCCTCCGCGGGCTGGCTGCTGACGAAGCCGCTCAGGATCCTGATGATCGTCGCCGTGGCGTTCCTGCTGCGCTACCTGGTGCGACGCCTGATCAACCGCGTGACGCGGATGCCGAGCGGCTCGTCGAAACTGCCCGCCCTGTTGAGACCGCTGCGGGAGAAGGCTCCCGAAGTGCTCGGGTCGGCGGTGATGGAACGGCGCCGTCAGCGCGCCGCCACCATCGGCTCGGTGCTCAAGTCGATGGCGACGTTCCTGATCTACGGCCTCGCGTTCATCCTGGTACTGGGCGAACTGGGCATCGACCTCGCGCCGATCATCGCTTCGGCGGGCATCGTCGGCGTGGCGCTCGGGTTCGGCGCGCAGAACCTGGTCAAGGACTTCCTGTCCGGCATGTTCATGATGATCGAGGACCAGTACGGCGTCGGTGACGTCGTCGACGTCGGTGAGGCGTCCGGCACCGTCGAGGCCGTGGGCCTCCGGATCACCACCTTGCGTGACATCAACGGCACCGTCTGGTACGTCCGCAACGGCGAGGTGCTGCGGGTCGGCAACTCGAGCCAGGGCTTCGCGGTCGCCGTCGTCGACGTCCCGCTCAGCTACTCGGCCGACGTCGAGAAGGCCACCGAGCTGATGGCCGAGAAGGCGAAGACGCTCCTGGAGAGCGAAGGGCTCGCACCGAACGTGCTGGAGCCGCCGGAGATGCTCGGCGTGGAGACCGTCACCCCCGAGAGCATCAAGCTCCGCCTGACGGTGAAAGTCCGGCCGGGCAAGCAGTGGGCCGTGCAGCGCGCACTGCGGGCGCATCTGCTCGCCGCGTTCGACGAAGCAGGCTTCGAGCCACCTCTGGGGCGCTTCATGGCGTCCGGCCCCGCCGGGCAGTAGGACAAGGGCAGAATGGAGCTGTGTCCGTGACCGAACCTGACCCCACCACCTTGTACGAAGCGATCGGCGGCGAACCCGTCTTCACCCGGATCGTCGCTCGGTTCTACGCCGAAGTGGCGGTCGACGAGGTGCTTCGCCCGCTGTACCCCGAGGAGGACCTCGGCCCGGCCGAGGAGCGTTTCCGGCTGTTCCTCATGCAGTACTGGGGCGGCCCGCACACCTACTCGGACCAGCGCGGCCACCCTCGGCTGCGGATGCGGCACGCTCCGTTCAAGATCGGCCCGATCGAGCGCGACGCCTGGCTGCGCTGCATCAAGATCGCGGTCGACGAGGAGAACATCGAGGAGCCCTACCGCTCGCAGCTGTGGGCGTACCTGGAGATGGCCGCCAACAGCATGATGAACAGCTTCGTGTGATGGAACGCGACGTGGCTTGGTGGGCCCAGGCGGTGTTCTACCAGGTCTACGTACGCTCGTTCGCCGATTCGGACGGGGACGGCGTCGGTGACCTCGAAGGCATCCGCGGCAAGCTCGGGTACCTGGAGCTGCTCGGGGTCGACGCGCTGTGGCTGGCGCCGTTCTACCGCTCCCCCATGGCCGACCACGGCTACGACATCGCCGATCCGCGCGACGTCGACCCGATGTTCGGCACCCTCGGCGATTTCGACGTCCTGCTGACCGAGGCGCACAAACGCGGCATCAAGGTCACCGTCGACGTCGTCCCCAACCACACCAGCAACACCCACGCCTGGTTCAAATCGGCGATGGCTGCGCCGCCGGGCAGCCCGGAACGGGATCGCTACATCTTCCGCGACGGGCTCGGCCCGCGCGGCGACCAGCCGCCGAACAACTGGGTCAGCGCTTTCGGCGGCCCGGCGTGGACGCGGGTCCCGGACGGCCAGTGGTACCTGCATCTGTTCTCGCCGCAGCAGCCGGACCTGAACTGGACCAACCACGAGGTCGCCGCCGATCTGGAGCGGACCCTGCGGTTCTGGCTGGACCACGGCGTGGACGGCTTCCGCGTCGACGTCGCGCACGGCATGGCGAAACCGCCGGGCCTGCCGGACATGGACCCGCGGGTGAACGCGCTCGGGCCGAGCGAGTACTACGATCCGCGGTTCGACAACGACCGTGTCCACGAGATCCACCAGATGATCCGCAAGGTTCTCGACGAGTACCCGGGCACCATGGCCGTCGGCGAGATCTGGGTGACCGACGAGGAACGTCTCGCGCGCTACCTGCGGCCCGACGAGCTGCACCTGGCGTTCAACTTCCGGCTCGTGCTCACGCATTTCGACGCGGACGCGCTGCGGACGGCCATCGAGCGGTCGCTGGCGGTGCCGAAGTCCGCCGGAGCGCCCGCCACCTGGACGTTGAGCAACCACGACGTCTGGCGGCAGGTCAGCCGGTACGGCGACGGTGAACGCGGCGTCCGGCGCGCGCGGGCGATGGCGCTCGTCGAGCTAGCGCTGCCCGGAGCGGTCTATCTGTACAACGGCGAAGAACTGGGGCTCGGCAACGTCGACCTCCCGCCGGAAGCTCTCGCGGACCCGCGCGCCAAGATCTCCGGCGTCGAGTTCGGCCGGGACGCGTCACGGGTGCCGCTGCCGTGGGAAGGCGACCTGCCGCCCTTCGGGTTCTCGCGCAATCCGCGCACGTGGCTGCCGATGCCCGCTTCGTGGGCGTCGGTGACCGTGGAAGCGCAGCTGGAGGATCCGGCGTCGACGCTGTCGCTGTACCGGCGGGCGATCGAGATCCGTAAGTCGCACAAGGCTTTCCGCGGCGACGACCTCGAATGGTACGGCGCGCCCGCGGGGTGTTTCGCGTTCCGGCGGCGCGGCGGCGGGCTGGTGTGCGCGCTGAACACGTCGGCGAGCCCGATCGCGCTGCCGCCGGGTGAGGTACTGCTGTCGAGCGTTCCGCTGGTGAACGGCAAACTGCCGCCGGACGCGGCCGCCTGGCTCGTCTGAGCCCCCTGCAATGAAAGGCCCCTTCATCGCAAATTTTGCGATGAAGGGGCCTTTCATTGCACGCTAGTGGATCACTTGTTGAAGCCCGGGTGCAGCTTGTACTGCGTCTGGGCGTTGAACTCGTTCTGCCGGACGAGCTTCGCCGGGAAGGTCCGCCAGTCGTTGAGGTCCAGGACGTCCAGCCCCTTCACGATGTCGGACGAGTAGATGTGGCCGTTGTACCAGTACGCCGACCACGTCCCGCCGCCGACGAGCTTCTCGTTCGAGAGCGGGCCACGCTCCCAGAACGCGATCTCCTTCGGGTTCTTCGCGTCGGTGAAGTCCCACACCGAGACGCCGCCCTGGTACCAGGACTGGACCATGATGTCCTTGCCCGGCACCGGGATCAGCGAACCGTTGTGCGCGACGCAGTTCTCGGTCTCGGACTGCAGGCGCGGGATCTTGTAGTAGCTGACGAACTCCAGCTTGCGGTCGTCGCCGCGGCCGGTGATCTGGTAGATGCCGTTGGCGCCGCGGGTGGAGCCGAACTTCTCCAGGCAGGTCGCCATCCCGCCGCCACCGAGCTCGTCGGTGAAGACGATCTTGGTGGCGTCGTTGTTGAAGGTGGCGCTGTGCCAGAACGCGAAGTTCACGTTGTCCTGCACGCGGTTGAGGACACGCGGCTTGAGCCGGTCGGAGATGTCGAGCAGGACGCCGTCACCCATGCAGGCACCGGCCATCAGATCCTTCTCCGGCAGCGCCGTCAGGTCGTGGCAACCGGTGGTCGCGGACCGGCGGGTGCCGTCGGGGTTGGTACCACCGGGGTTGCCGCCGTCGTCCGGGAACAGCACCGGCGTCGCGACCAGCGAGGCCTTCGCCGGGTCCTTCACCGGGACCTTGATGATCGACAGCTTGTCGTGCGGCGGCTGGCAGTCGGGCAGGTTGGCCGCCGGCGCGTACGACGAGACGTAGATGTAGACGTCCTTGCCGCGCTTGTCCGGCACCAGGGTGTTGGTGTGCGAACCGCAGTCGGTCTCGATCGCCGCTACGTACTTCGGCGCCGCGAGGTTCGAGATGTCGAAGATCTTGATGCCCTCCCACGCCGACTTCTCCGAGGCGGGCTTCGAGACGCTGTTGCACGAGTTGTCGCTGCGCGACGAGTCGGTCGACAGGAAGAGCAGGTCCCCGGAGATCGACACGTCGTTCTGCCCGCCGGGGCAGAGGACCTGGCTGACGATCTTCGGGCGGTACGGGTTGCGGACGTCGAAGACGTTGAACCCGTCGTAGGTGCCGACGATCGCGTGCCCCTTGGTGAACGCGATGTCGGTGCCGGTCGAGTCCTTGGTGAACGGTCCCTGCTGCGGGACGTTCGCGATCGACCGGAGATTGGGGCTGTGGACGATCTCGTCCACGCCCGGAATCGCGGTCGCCGACGGTTCGGCGATGACGGCCGGCGCGGCGAGCGCGCTGGAGGCACCGAGGGCGGCGACTGCGGCCGCCGACACGAAGACCCTGGTCAAGCGGCGTTTCAGCCCAGGCTGCAGCACGATATGGCTCTCCTTCCACCCAGCTTTACGCGCACCTTATTCCTTATTTAGGCTCAACAGATACCGACCAACGGAGGAACTCCCGGGATGAGAAATAGTTTGACATCGGCACTGGTCGCCGCTGCTTTCGTAGTCTCGGGCTGCACCGGCGACGAAACTCCGGCGCAACCGGCCCAAAGTGCTCCGGTGATCGTGCCCGGGAAGCCCGGCGAGCAGGCGGGCACCGGCTCCCCCGCCCCGGTGAACCGCGATCAGCCGAACGAGGCCGACGTCGAGTACATGACGATGATGATCCCCCATCACCAGCAGGCGAAGGTGATGACCGATCTGGTGCCGGGAAAGACGGCGAACGAGCAGATCCGGGCGATCGCCGGGCGGATCTCGGTCGCGCAGGACGGCGAGGTCACGATGATGAAGACCTGGTTGTCCGACCGCGGCAAGCCGGTGCCGGGCGAAGGGCACGCGGGCCACGGTGGCGGGCACGATCACGCGCTCATGCCGGGCATGGCGACCGAGGCTCAGCTGGCGGACCTGCGCGCGGCGAACGGGGCGGCGTTCGAAAAACTGTTCCTCGACCTGATGATCGCGCACCACCAGGGCGCGCTGACCATGGCCGAAGCCCAGCTCGGCAAGGGTGTGGAGATCAAGGCGCAGGAGATGGCGCAGGAGGTCATCACCGGCCAGTCCGCCGAGATCGAGCGGATGAAGACCATGCGCGGAAAGCTCTGAACCCTCGCGTTTCGTCCTCTGAACGCGGTAGTTCGTAACGCCAACTACCGCATTCAGAGGACGAAACGCGGGAGTCAGGCGTCGCCGGAGGAGCCCATGTCGAACCCGGAGTCGTCGGAGTCGTCGAGGGTGCCCGAGACGATCCAGGTCGCCAGCGCGGCGGCCTGGACGTAGGGAGCCGCCTTCGCCGCGGCCCGTCCGGCGGATTTGGCACGTCCCCACTTCTCCGGGCGTTCGGCGCGTTCCGGCGCCTCCTCACCCGGCGGGCGCTCGGTCCGCCACGGGGTCTCCTCCGGCCGGACCTCGGCGAGGAAGTCCGCGGTCGGGTCCTCCCCGTCCTTACCGGCGTCCTTATCGCTCATGGAGACAGCCTGACACCGCGGGCGGCCGGAAGCCACCCGCGGTGCGAAGCGTAAGAAAGCCGTCAGAAGAGCAGCGGCAGGAGCGCGTGACGGCGCTTGAGGACCGCGCCGTACCGCGCGTCGATGCGCATCCACGAATCCGTCGCGGTGACGCGGACGACGTCGCCGTCGATGGACGAGTCCACGAAGCCCATCCCCGACAGCGCGAACAGGCACCGCATCTGGACCTTGATCTCCAGCTCGTTGCCCGAAACGGTGAGCACCGCCTGATCCATCAACGACGCCGGCGGCGTGCCGTGCGGGCCGACGTTGTCGCGGGCGAGGGTCACCCCTCGATCGGCCAGCTCCGAGATCACCGTCGCCGGCAGCTCGTCCACCAGCTGCCAGCGGCCGGGGGCGGGCAGTTCGGAGTGCCACATCAGGTCGCGGGCAGGCCCCGGATCCATGCGCTCGCCGCCGGCGACGGTCAGCGCGGCGAGCAGCTCGTTGCCGGACACCGTGATGTCCGAAGGCGAGATGTCACCGGCCACGGCCCTGGTCGCGAGGACCTCGAACGGCGTCGCGCACCACGCCTCGACGACGCCGTCACCGCGCTGCCGCAACCGCACCAGCGTGTTCTGGTCGAGCCGGACCGCCCTGGCCACGAACGCGCCGAGCGTTTCGCGGTCGCCCGCGTCCGGGATGACGAGCTCAGGCATCCGCGAACCCCTTCTCCAGGAAGGCACGTTCGTCCTCGGTCAGCCGCCGGGGCCGCTCCGACGCGGTGTCGAACGGCGCGAGCACCGTCTCGGCGGTGACCGCGACCTTGTCGGCCTCTGCCGGGCCACCGTGCACCCGGTAACCGAGGGTGAAGCTGGCGTGCTTCAAGTCCTTCAACGAGATCTCCACCCGGATGTCCTGATCGGACACCACGATCGGCGAACGGTAATGGACGGCCAGCTTCACCACCACGATGCCCTTGGGCAGTTCGGTGAGCCCCGCGCGGACGGCGTCCCCGAACAGCAGGGGGATCCGTGCCTCTTCGAGCAGGGTCACCAGATTCGCGTGGTTGACGTGCCCGTAGACGTCCATATCCGACCAGCGCGGCCGGATCAGGGAAATGTACGCCACTACCTCACCGTGCTCCGGATCTGCCTCGCCGCCACCGACAGCGTCGCCAGGTCGAGCTTGCCGGACTGGCTGATCTCGTCCAGTGCGACGCGAGCCCGCTGCAGCCGCGAAGCGTTCGTCTTCTCCCAGTGGGCGATCTTCTCGTCCGGGTCGGTACCCGAATCGCTGTGCCGCAACGCGTCCAGCGTGATCGTCCGCAAGGAACCGTAGACGTCGTCCCGCAGCGCCAGCCGCGCGAGCGCGTGCCAGCGGTTGCCGCGTTCGAGGCCACTGATCGACGTCAGCATCTTGTCGATGCCGAGGTGGTCGGAAAGCGCGTAGTACAGGCCCGCGGTCTCCGCCGGGGTGTGCACCGCGTCGATCCCCACCTGCTGCTCGGCCAGCTCCGCGACGTCGGTCACGTCGAGCAGGCCGTAGGTGTGCAGCAGCAACGCCACCCGTCCGGCGAGTTCCGCCGGGACGCCCTTCTCGATCAGCCGCTCGGTGTTCGCGTCCACCGAAGCGCGCTCGACACCGCGAAGCAGCTCGTGCGCCCGCGGGGCCAGCTCACCGACGACGCGGCCGAACCGGTTGATCTCGGCGAGCGGGGCCAGCGGCTGCGGCCGGTTGGTGAGGAACCAGCGGGCGGCCCGGTCGAGCAGCCTGCGGGTCTCCAGCATCATCTCGTCCGCGACCTCGGTCGGCACGACGTTGTCCAGCGCGTCGATCTGGGCCCACAGCGACGGCAGGTCGTACACGTGGGCGACCACGGCGTACGCGCGGACGGCGTCGGTCGCGGTCGCGTTCATCTCCTCCATCAGGCGGAAGACGTACGAGATGCCGGCGCCGTCGACGACCTCGTTGGCCACCATCGTCGTGATGATCTCGCGCTTCAGCGGGTGCTGGAAGATCGCGTCGCCGAAGCGCTCCCGAAGCGGCTTCGGGAAGTACTCGGGCAGACGACGCGAGAACACCTCGGAGTCCGGCAGCTCGCTCGCCAGCAGCTCGTCCTTCAGGTCGAGCTTGACGTGCGCGAGCAGCGTCGCCAGCTCCGGCGAGGTGAGGCCTTCGCCCGCCTTCTCCAGCGCGCGGAACTCCGCCGAACTCGGCAGCGCTTCGAGCTTGCGGTCCAAAGCGCCCTTCGCGACCAGCGCCGCGACGAGCCGCTGGTGCACCGAGACCATCGGGCCGGCGTGCGCCCGGCTGACCCCGAGCACGGCGTTCTGCCGGTAGTTGTCGGCCAGCACCAGCTCGCCGACCTCGTCGGTCATCTGCCCCAGCAGTTCGTTGCGCTGCTCGGCGTCCAACGATCCGGTCGAGACCAGGTGGTCCAGCAGGATCTTGATGTTGACCTCGTGGTCCGAACAGTCGACGCCCGCCGAGTTGTCGAGCGCGTCGGTGTTGATCTTGCCGCCCGCGCGGGCGAACTCGATCCGGCCGAGCTGGGTCAGGCCCAGGTTCCCGCCCTCGCCGACGACCTTGACGCGGAGCTGCTTCCCGTTGACGCGCAGGGCGTCGTTGGCCTTGTCGCCCGCGTCCGCGTGGGATTCGGTCTCGGCCTTGACGTAGGTGCCGATCCCGCCGTTCCACAGCAGTTCGACCGGGGCCAGCAGGATCGCCTGCATCAGGTCGTTCGGAGCCAACGCGGTGACGTCCCCGGCGAGCCCGAGCGCCTCGCGGACCTGCGGGCTGACCGGGATCGTCTTCGCGGACCGCGAGTAGATCCCGCCGCCCTCGCTGATCAGCGAGCGGTCGTAGTCCTCCCACGACGACCGCGGCAGGTCGAACAGCCTGCGCCGCTCGGCGAACGAGGTCGCCGAATCCGGGTTCGGGTCGAGGAAGATGTGCATGTGGTTGAAGGCGGCCACGAGCCGGATGTGCTCCGAGAGCAGCATGCCGTTGCCGAAGACGTCACCCATCATGTCGCCGATGCCGACGACGGTGAAGTCCTCGGTCTGAGTGTCCTTGCCCAGCTCGCGGAAGTTGCGCTTGACGCTCTCCCAAGCACCCTTCGCGGTGATGCCCATGGCCTTGTGGTCGTAGCCGACCGAGCCACCGGACGCGAAGGCGTCGCCGAGCCAGAACCCGTAGTTCGCCGAGACCTCGTTCGCGATGTCGGAGAACTTCGCGGTCCCCTTGTCCGCCGCGACCACGAGGTAGCTGTCGTCGCCGTCGTGGCGGACCACCCGCGGCGCCGGGACGGTCTTGCCCTCGACGCGGTTGTCGGTCACGTCCAGCAGGCCGGAGATGAACATCCGGTAGCAGGCGATGCCCTCGTTCAGCTGGGCGTCACGGTCCAGCCCGGGGTCACCGGTGGCCGCCGGCGGGCGCTTCACGACGAAGCCGCCCTTCGCGCCGACAGGCACGATGACCGCGTTCTTGACCGCTTGTGCCTTGACCAGGCCGAGGATCTCGGTGCGGAAGTCCTCACGGCGGTCGGACCACCGCAGGCCACCGCGCGCGACGTCGCCGAAGCGCAGATGCACACCCTCGATCCGGGGCGAGTACACGAAGATCTCGTACTTCGGCCGCGGCTCGGGCAGTTCGGGCACCGCGCTCGGGTCGAGCTTGAGCGCCAGGTACTGGCGGGAGTTCTCGTCCTCGTCGGTGACGTGGTAGTTCGTCCGCAGCGTGGCGAGGATGACCGACATCAGCCGTCGCAGGATCCGGTCCTCGTCGAGGCTCGTCACCTCGTCGACCAGCTTGCCGATCTCGGTGGTGAGCTGCTCGGCCTGCGACGCGCGGGCCTCGTCGCCGAGCGCGAGGTCGAACCGCGTCTCGAACAGCCGCACCAGCGCGGTGGCGATGTCGGTGTGCGCGAGGACGGTGTTCTCGATGTACTCCTGCGAGAACGGGATCTTCGTCTGACGCAGGTACCGTGAGTAGGCCCGCAGGATGGCCGCCTGGCGCCAGGTGAGCCCGGCGCGCAGGACGAGGCCGTTGAAGCCGTCGACCTCGCAGTCGCCGCGCCACGCGGCGTGGAAGGCGTCCTGGAAGCGGGTACGGAGGTCGTTGTCCGCGTGGTCGAGGACCTGCGGGTCGATCCGCAGGCCGAAGTCGTAGATCCACGACCGGCCGCCGTCCTCGCGGCGCAGTTCGTACGGCCGTTCGTCGACGACCTCGACGCCCATCCGCTGCAGGACCGGGAGCACCTGGGAGAGGGTGACGCCCTCGCCGCGCAGGTACAGCTTGAAGCGCCGCTCCCCCGCCTCCGCGTCGGCGGGCAGGTAGAACGACATCGACAGGTCGCCCTCGTCGGTCAGCGACTCCAGGGCACGGAGGTCGGCGAGCGCTTCGAGCGCGGTGAAGTCCTCCTTGTAGCCCTCGGGGAACACCGCGGCGAACCGCTGCCCCTGCTCACCGGCGGACTCTTCACCCATCAGGCCGATCGGGGCGCCGCCGTCCCCGGCGCGCCCGCGGCGTTCGGCGAGGATCGCCTCGACCATCCGGTCGTCCCAGCTGCGCACGGCTTCGTTGAGCCGTTCCTGGATGCGCAGGGTGTCCGGTTCGGACCACTGCGACGGATCGGTGTGCACGATGAAGTGCACCTGCGCGAGCACGGTCTCGCCGATGCGCGCGCTGTACTCCAGTTGTGTGCCTTCGAGTTCTTCGAGCAGGACCTCCTGCATCGCGAGCCGCGAACGGGTCGTGTATCGGTCACGCGGGAGGTACACGAGGCACGAGTAGAAACGGCCGTACGGGTCGCGGCGCAGGAACAGGCGCAGCCGTCTGCGATCCGAAAGCGTGATCGCGCCCGTCGTCGTCGAGTACAGCGAGTCGGTGTCGGCCGAGAACAGGTCCGCGCGCGGCCAGTTCTGCAGCACTTCGAGCATCCGCTGGCCGGAGAAGGACTCCATCGGGAAGCCCGCGCGGTGGATGACCTCGCGGACCCGGTTGCAGACCACCGGGATGTCGAGCACGTTCTCGTGCAGCGCGGTGGTGGTGAACATACCGAGGAACCGGTGCTCGCCGGTGACGTTCCCGTTGTCGTCGAACGTCTTCACACCGACGTAGTACGGATACACCGGGCGGTGCACCGTGGACGGCGCACTCGCCTGGGTCAGCACCAGCAGCGTCGGCGCGAGCGCGGACGCCGCCGTGTCCGGACCGGCGGTGAGACCGCGCGCGGCCAGGCTGTCCTGGCGCAGCACACCCAGCCCGGTGGCGAGCACCGCGCGCAGGGCGGGCTCGTCGCTGTCCGGGTGCGGGTTGTCGATCAGCTCGTAACGGCGGTAACCGAGGAAGGTGAAGTGGCCGTCGGCGAGCCAGCGCAACAGCCGGGCGCCCTCCGCGACCTCGTGCGCGGGCAGCCGCGGCGGGTTCCCGTCCAGCTCGTCGGCGAGACGGCACGCCGTCTCCGCCATCTTGTCGGTGTCCTCGACGACCTCACGCACATCGCCCAGCACCGACGACAGCCGGTTGTCCAGCTCGCGGGCACGGTTCGGGTCGGTCACCAGGTCGATCTCGATGTACATCCACGACTCGGCCGCCGAATTCGACGGTGGCTCCGCCGGATCCGCGTCCGGGTGGACCTCCAGCAGCTCACCGGTCAGATCCCGGCTCACCACGACGATCGGGTGCACGATGCGCTGCACCTGCACCCCGTCCCGCGCGAACTCGGCCGCGACCGAATCCACCAGGTACGGCATGTCGTCCGTGACGACCTGCACGACGGTGGCCTCCCGCGTCCAGCCGTCTTCGGGGCCCGTCGGGTTCAGCAACCGCACCGCGGGACGGCCTGGCATCCGGTCCTTCGCGAGCTGCAGATGCGAGCGGACGGCGCCGACGAGGTCGACCGGGTCGTCACCGAGAATCTCTTCGGCCGGGATGTGCCGGTAGTACAAGCGGATCAAGTCGCCGATCTCCGGGGCGTATGCCGCGGCGGCGTCGATCAGGTCGTCCCGGATCTGCTCCGGGTTCGCCGACCGGCGCCGGGCGCCATCCTCGGTGCCGACATCTTTTCCGGGCGGGGACGAGACTCCCGTCGAGCTCATTGAGGCAACTCTCCACTGTAGCGAGATTGACACCGCGACCGGCACGACTCTGTACCGGCCCAGACCCAACCTACAGCTCCGGACAGTCGGCTCCACAAGGCCGGGTCCTTCCCTGCCGTCGAAGATTTCCCTGCTCAGATACCGGAATCGCCGTGATCGGTTCAGCTACTCGCGGGTCACATCGGCGGTCTGTCCGGGCCTCGCGGCGGCCCGCCGCACCGGGGTGACCAGCACCCATTGCCGCGCGGTGCCGCTTCGGGCGACCTCACCCGGCCAACTGAATCGTTCAAGCCGACCGCCACTTCCACCGAAGTGGGAGCAAGGGACCTTTGCTACCGCCCGGGGTCAGTCGCTGCCGTTGGCGCGGTGCCGGTCGTGGCCGTTGACGGGACGCTTTCCCGAGTCCTGGGAACCGAGCTGCTTCACGAGCGCGGCGGCACTGGCGGTACCTGCCTGGTGCTCCGCGAGCGCGCGGGCGAGCAGGTCGGCGAGACCGGCGTCCGGCGGCGGCTCGTCCTCCGCGATCGCGCGAGCGTAGCTCTCCGGAAACGGCGTGATCGGCCGCCAGGAGCCGGTGTCGGTCAGCGGGTCCAGCGCCGGCGGCATCCGCAACCGCGGCAGCCACGGATCAGCGACCTCTTCCTTGGCGCTCGAACGAGAGCTTTCCTGGACCCCGGCCGGGTCCTCCCGAGGCGGCGGCGCGAGCGGGACGGCGGGTTCGCTGTACTCGACGGGAGGCTGCTCCCGGCGGGCACGGCCGGTGCCGGCGCGTTCTTCGGTGACGGGTTCGGGGAGCACGGGATCCGCGACGCCGTCCGCGCGGCGGCGGCCACCGCCCTGCCCGCCCGTGCTGGAGATCCCAAGCCGGTCCAGTACCGATTTCGCCGCCACGGACCCGTGTTCGACGTCGTGCCTGGTCTTGCGCGAGACCGGCGCCGAGGATCGGCGCGCCCGCTCTTCGGCCGCCCACTCGTCGCTCTCCCACAACGGCGCGGCGGTACCCGGCGGACGGATCTCCGCGGCCACGCGCGGCCGTGGTTCGGCGGCGGGTTCGGGAGCGAGAAGCAGTTCCGGCGGGACGGTTTCCGACGCCGCGACGGGCACCGGTTCCTCGGCCCGGCGCCGCGTGACCGGAGCCGGGGTTTCCGGCCGGGCGATCGCCGGTTCGGGAGCGACGGTCTCGCGAGCCGCGGGCTCCTCCTGACGGCGACGGCGCACGGGCTCCGGTTCCGGACGCGACACCGGTTCGGGGCGCGGCGCGGGCTCCGGCTTCGGCGGCGGCAGCAGTTTCGGCGCGACGGGTTCGGCCTTGGGCTCGAACCTGATCGACGGCTTGGTCTTCTTCGGCACCCGACGGCGCCAGTCGCTGTCGGACGTCACCGCTTCCCTGGCGGGCTCGGGGCGGGACGGCGGCTTCAGCACCGGCGCTTCGCTCTTTTCCGCGACCGGCGCCACGGGAGGCTCCACCGGGCGCGGAGGTTCGACCGGCGTATGCCGCGCAGACACGGATTCCGCATGCCTGCTCTGCCGCACGGGCCGCGGCGGCTCACGGCGAACCGGCGGCTCGGCAGCGGCACGCTTCGGGGGTGCCGCGTCGATCGCCGGGATCACCGCGGTCACCTCGGCCGGTTCCGGCGCGGGAACGGGCGCCGCGGCGGCGGTCGGCCGCGCGGCGACGGCACGCAGGACGTCGTCGAGGTCGACGGCCGCGTTCTCGGCCGCGCCGAATTCGCCGACCAGGACGTTGCACGCCTGCCGGCGCGCACGGGCGTGCAGATGTTCGGCGGCACGCGAACGGTGCAGGCAGCCGATGGCCTCCTCGGCCCGGCCGAGCCGTTCCTCGATCTGCGCGAGTTCCAGCCACAGCCGTGCCGTGACGGCGTGCAGGTTGTGGTCCTCGGCCCCAGCGACCGCCTCACGGACGAGCATTCCCGCGGCTTCACCGGATCCCGTGGGCAGCAGGACACGAGTGGCCACCGCCAGCCGCAGCCACGCGGCGGGCGCGATCCCGGCGGCACGGACGGGCGCGTCGAGGATCGGCTGCGCGACCTCCCGCGCCATCTCCGTGTCGCCCCGGTCCAGCAACGTGCAGACGAGTTGCAGGATCAGCCTGATCCGGACGAGACCTCCGTCGTCCTCCGGGTTTCCGAGCTTTTCGAGCATGCCGAGCCCGGTCCGCGCGGCGTCGGCGGCCGACGTCAGGTCACCATGCCGTCGACGGTGCGCCGACACCCCGACCCTCAGCAGCGCGCGGATCAGCAACTGGGAATCCGCCGCCATCGAGCCGTCGCCGAGCACGAGCTTGTCCGCCTCGGCGAGCACCCGGTCCAGTTCCGCCTTGCGGCCGAATTGCGCCAAGCAGCCCACGAGGTGACACAACGCCTCCGCCCGGTGCGAGGGCGAAACCGCCGGATCCGCCAGCAACGGACGCAGCGCGGCCAGACCCGTCAACGGGATGCCCACGCTGCGCGCGCAGACCGCCAGATCGATCCTCAGCCGGGCGGCGATGTCGCCGTAGCCCGCGTGTTCCGCGGCGCGCAGGGCGGCCACGGCCCGGCCGACCGTCCGGGGACGGCCACCGAGCCGGACCCGGGCGCTCACCACCAGGCTCTCCGCGCGGATCCACTGCTCGTCGGCACCGGCGGCCTCGGCGAGCGCGGCCGCGCGCTCCCCGAGGACCAGTGCGAGCTCGGGCGCCCTCAGGTGCAGGGCGTCCGCGCGTTCGATCAGCCTGCCGACAGCGGACAGGGTTCCCCCGGTGGCAGCCGTCCGCCCACCCACCATGGTGGTGGGCGAGCCCGGCCGTTGGCGCTTGCTGGCTTCCACGGGGAACCCCCGGCCCTCAGTCGCGGGTCAGCTTGCGATGGGTGACGCGGTGCGGACGAGCCGCCTCGGCACCGAGGCGTTCGACCTTGTTCTTCTCGTAGCCCTCGAAGTTACCTTCGAACCAGAACCATTGCGAGGGGTTCTCGTCCGTGCCTTCCCAGGCGAGGATGTGCGTCGCGACCCGGTCGAGGAACCACCGGTCGTGCGAGATGACCACGGCGCAGCCGGGGAACTGCTCGAGAGCGTTCTCCAGGGAGCTCAAGGTCTCGACGTCCAGGTCGTTCGTCGGCTCGTCGAGCAGGATCAGGTTCCCGCCCTGCTTGAGGGTCAGCGCCAGGTTCAGCCGGTTGCGCTCGCCACCGGAGAGCACGCCCGCCGGCTTCTGCTGGTCCGGCCCCTTGAAACCGAACGCGCTGACGTAGGCACGCGAGGGCATTTCGGTCTGCCCGACGTGGATGTAGTCCAGCTTGTCCGAAACCACCTCCCATACCGTCTTCTTCGGGTCGATCCCGCCGCGGTTCTGGTCCACATAGGACAATTTGACCGTCTCGCCGATCTTGACCCGGCCGTCGTCCGGCTCCTCGAGCCCGACGATCGTCTTGAACAGGGTCGTCTTGCCGACACCGTTCGGCCCGATCACGCCGACGATGCCGTTGCGCGGCAGGTCGAACGACAGCCCGTCGATCAGCACCCGGTCGTCGAAACCCTTGCGCAGCTTCTCGACCTCGACGACCACACTGCCCAGCCGGGGCCCCGGCGGGATCTGGATCTCTTCGAAGTCGAGCTTGCGGTGCTTGTCCGCCTCCGCGGCCATCTCCTCGTAGCGGTCGAGCCGGGACCGCGACTTGGTCTGGCGCGCCTTGGCGTTGGACCGGACCCATTCGAGTTCGGACTTCAGCCGCTTGGCGAGTTTGGCGTCCTTCTTGCCCTGGACCTCGAGACGCTCGCGCTTCTTCTCCAGGTACGTCGAGTAGTTGCCCTCGTAGCCGACGACGCGGCCGCGGTCGAGCTCCATGATCCACTCGGCGACGTTGTCCAGGAAGTACCGGTCGTGGGTGACGGCGAGGACGGCGCCGGCGTAGTTCGCGAGGAACTGCTCCAGCCACAGCACGCTTTCGGCGTCCAAATGGTTGGTGGGCTCGTCGAGGAGCAGCAGGTCGGGAGCGGACAGGAGCAGCTTGCACAGCGCGACCCGGCGGCGCTCACCACCGGAGAGGTGGGTGACCGGCTCGTCCGGCGGTGGGCAGCGAAGCGCGTCCATGGCCTGCTCGACCGTGGAGTCGATCTCCCACGCGTCGGCGTGGTCGAGCTCCTCCTGGAGCTTGCCCATCTCCTCCATCAGCTCGTCGCTGTAGTCGGTCGCCATGAGCTCGGCGACCTCGTTGAAGCGGTTGAGCTTGACCTTGATGTCGCCAAGGCCCTCTTCGACGTTTTCGCGGACGGTCTTTTCCTCGTTGAGCTCCGGCTCCTGCATGAGGATGCCGACGCTGGCGCCAGGCTGGAGGAAGGCTTCGCCGTTGCTGGCCTGCTCGATCCCCGCCATGATCTTCAGAACGGTGGACTTACCCGCGCCGTTCGGCCCCACCACGCCGATCTTGGCGCCGGGGTAGAACGCGGTGCTGACGTCGTCGAGGATGACCTTGTCCCCGACGGTCTTGCGCACCTTCTTCATGGTGTAGATGAACTCGGCCATGCAAACGATCGTAGAGCGAGGCGATCGCGGCCTTGACGGCGGTCACCACCGAGCTACCGACAGTCAGCCCGATATCACTGAGTGAGCATCGGAACCTCAGCCCACGGGCGCCTCCTCCAGCGCGGTGACCATGGGATTCCCGGCGGGCGGCGGCACCGACGGGATCGCCCTGGGCCGGTCACGTCCCAACCGGTGGATCTCGGCCGAGCAACGCGCCAGGTTGGGGCCGATGGAGAAGGCCTCAAGCTCAGGTAGACCCAGAGGTGCCGGGATCTCCTCCGCGGTCTCGGCGCCGCGTAGCCGCCCGGCCACGATCACCGGGTCGCCTTTGCTCAGGCAGGAGAACGCCGCCATCGCCAGCTTGCGCCAGCAGGTGACCTTGACCGCGAGCTGCCGTCCCTCGCCCCACTCCCCTCTTTCCTTGTCGTACCGGCGTTCGACACTCCGCAAGCCGAACGACACGACGTCGTGCCCGTGCCCCCGCTCCGGATGGTGGACCGGTTCGCTGGTCAGGTTGCCGATCATGGTCACCCACGTTTCGCCCATCGCCATCACACTCGCCCTTCTCCTCGTTCCGGGACCTTCCCGGCGTTTCCCTTGATCACAGAGTGCCTCGGACTCGAGGGCGGAAAGGGACGAAAACCGGATCTGTGGACAACTCCGGGCGTTGTGGGCTTCCTGTGGACAACTCGGGGCGGAAGAGCGGGCTTTGTCGGCGAGGCGTGGTAAGGGGCACTACCGATCGCGTGTCAGCTTGTAGGGCACCAGATCGACCACGAGCTCGTCTGCCGAGGTGGGTGATGCCCTGGGGTTCTTCCAGCGTGGTGAGCCATTCGGCGTGCCCCGGGTCCACGATCGCGGTGTAGGTCTTCGCGGCCGCTCCCGGACGCCGTTCGACGGCTCGGAGGATGTCGGCGGACCGAGCGTGGTCGAGAACGGCACGGATGGCCGCGTCGAACGTCGGCAACCCGACGGCCACCTGGGCGATTTCGTGGAAGCCGCCCTTGGGGATACGGGCGTAGGCGAGCCACGCCCCGCCACCCGCCGTCGCGATGACATGGCCGACCGGGAAACCGCCCGGTGTCCTGTCGTCGACGCAGACGTACACGGCCTTCCCGAAGTCGTCGTGTTCCGGCTTCAGGAAGAGCTTCCGTTGCTCCAGAAGCCTGCGGACGGTTGCTCCGATTTCGTCTGCCACCGCGGTCTCCCCACGATGGTGAACCTGCCACCGAAACCCAGGTTCCCACCGTGACGGGCGCCGCCGCCCCGTTGTCCGGTTGCGGCCAAAGCTCTAGGAGCCGGGCCCCCGTTCCTGATCGGCGAGTTTCTTCAGCATCGCGTTGTAGGCGTTCAGATCCGCGTCACCGGAGGCCTCTTCGCGGCGATCCCGGCGCCGCGCCTCCCGCTCGTCCTGCCGCGCCCACTGCACCAGCAGCGCGATGAGCACCAGCAGTACCGGCAGCTCACCGGACGCCCACGCGATCCCGCCGCCGAGCCGCTGATCGGTGAGGAGGTCGGTGACCCACGGCAGTTTCAGCCCGCGGTAGAAGTCCTGTCCGAGCACGGTCTGCATGCTCATCAGCGCGATCCCGAAGAACGCGTGGAACGGCATTGCCGCGAACATCATCCCCAGCCGTCCCAGCGGCGGGAGCCGTCGTGGCGCCGGGTCGACACCGATCACCGGCCAGTAGAAGACGTACCCGGCGAGCAGGAAGTGCGCGTTCATCGCCAGATGCGCCCAGTGGTAGTTCAGCGCCGAATCGAACAGGCCCGAGAAGTACAGGCCGTAGAAGGAACCGACGAACAGCAGTAGCGCGACGATCGGATGCGTCAGGAACCTCGACAGCGGCGAGTGCACGAAGGCGAGCAGCCATTCACGCGGTCCGGGCGGGGCGTCCTTGCCCGCCGTGGGCAGCGCGCGCAGCGCGAGCGTCACGGGCCCGCCGAGCACGAAGAGCACCGGCGCCACCATGGACAGCAACATGTGGTTGCCCATGTGCACGCTGAACATCGCGGGCGCGTATCGGCCGATACCGGACGACGTCGCGATCAGCAGCACGAAACAGCCCGCGAGCCACGCGACCGTCCGGCCGGTGGCCCAGGTGTCACCGCGGCGCCGCAGCCGCCGGACTCCGGCGAGGTACAGCCCGGCGAGAACGAGCGCGAGGGTGCCGTAGACGAGGTCGAACCGCCAGTCCGTGAGCAGCCGGAAGACCGTCGGAGGACCGTAGAGGTCGTACCCGATCAGCAGTTCCGTTGTCGACGGCTGGGTCAGCGATTCCTGCGGCGGCGGGGTCTTCGCGAGCCCGGTCGCGATGCCGATCGTGACGAACATGATCAGCACCTCGACCGCGGCGAGCCGCAGCAGCTGACCACCGCCCGCTCCGTTCACCAGCCCGGCGACCCCCTTCTGCCGTTGCTGATGGCCGAAGACGCCGAGCAGCAGCAACGCGACGACCTTCGCGACCACCAGGAGGCCGTAGTCGGTGGTGAACAGGTCGGCGATCCTGATCCGCACCAGCGCGTTCACGATGCCGGAGACCGCCATCACGATCCAGCACACCAGCGCCAGCTTCGAAAACCGCGTCGCGGCGAGCTTGAGGTTCTCGCCGCGGCGCCAGCCGAGTGCCAGCAGCGCCACCAGCCCGCCGACCCACAACGCGGCGGCGACCAGGTGGTACAGCAGGCTGTTGGTCGCCATGTCGTGCGAGCCGCCGCTCGCGGAATGCCCCGTGACCGCGACCGGGACCAGGCCGCCGACGGACAGGAAGAAGACCACCGTCGTCCAGCCCCAGGTCAGCGCGAGACGGCAGCCGAGCGCGACCAGCAACGCGATCAACGCGGTGAACAGCCAGGCCTTCGGCTGCTCGATGGCGTCGACGAGGTCGACCAGTACCTGCGGCGAGAGCACCTCGGTGAACGGGCGGCCCGCGCCGTCGGCCGCGGAGAAGAAGATCGACGCGGCGGCCGCGAAGAACCAGACCCACGCCGCGACGCCGGCGACCCGGATGGCGGCGTAACCGTCGGCCGCGAGCGTGCCGGACTTCTGCGGCGGGACGAGGAACGCGGCGAGCAGCAGCGAACCCACGCACAGCACCGAAGCCGCCTCGGCCAGTACCCGGACGACGGTGATGCCGTAGCGGGTCACCAGGCCCGGGTCCGGGAGTCCGGCGATGACGTAACCGGCGCCACCGGTCAGCGCGACGAGGCCGACGGCCACCACCGCGGCCAGGAGCGCCCCGATCGACACCAGCGGCAGGACACCGGCCTTCCGCGCGGGTGGGGCCGGTTTCGTCTCGGGGTCTGAAGGCACGTCACGAGGGTATGCCGAACGCGCAACCGGCAAGATGGCGGCGTGCGGATCATCCTGCTGAGGCACGCCGAGTCACTCGGCAACGTCGACGAACTCGCCTACACCCGGATCCCCGACCACGCCCTGCCGCTGACCGACGCCGGTCGTGAGCAGGCGAAGCTGGCGGGCCCGGAGCTCAAGGAGGTCCTCGGCGGGCAGCGGACGGCGGTCTACGTCAGCCCCTATCTGCGGACACGGGAAACGTTGCGGCTGCTGGACATCCGGGAGGCCTGCGAGCGGATCGTGCCGGAGCCGAGGCTGCGGGAACAGGACTGGGGCAACCTCCAGGACCCGCTGGAGCAGGAGGTCCAGAAACAACGCCGCCACGAGTTCGGCCACTTCTTCTACCGGCTCCCGTTCGGCGAGTCCGGGGCGGACGTCGACGACCGGGTCGCGGCGTTCCTCAGCGAGCTGGCGGCGTGCGGCGAAGATCACCCCGAAACCGTGCTGGTCGTCTCACACGGGCTCACCATCCGCTTGCTGTGCCGACGGCTCTTCGGCTGGAGCATCGAGCTGTTCGAGTCCCTGTCCAACCCGAAGACCTGCGAATACCGCGTCGTGGAGCGGGTCGACGGCAAGTGGACGCTGGACCGCCCGTTCCGCCAGTGGCGGGACTCACCCGACGGGGAGACTCAGGTTTGAATCAGTTCAGCGGCGCGCAGCGCCCCCTTTGAGGGCGGCGGCGGGGGTATGGATGGAGGGGCGAGGAGCACCACCCTCGTTCCCAGCCCAGGGCTGGATTCGATCCGCGCGAATCCGCCGATCTCCGCCATCCGCGCGATGATCGAGTTCTCGAGGCCGAAGCCACGCCGCCGGGCCCCGACGTCGAAACCGGCGCCGTGATCGCGCACCGTCAAGGAAACCCCGCCGCCGATCTCTTCGACACTCACCACGGCCCGTCTGGTCCCGGAGTGCTTCAACGTGTTGCGCAGGGCTTCCCTGGCGGAGTCGTGCAGCGCCATGGCCGCCTCCTCCGAAAGCTCTGGAGCGGCGTCGTCCTGAACGACGACCTCGACGCGCAGCCCCTCCGCGGCCATTTCGGCGGCGAGCAGCCGCAGCCGCTGGCGCAGTCCGATTCCTTCGGTGGATTCGTGTTCGAGGCTGATCCGGATGCGCATCGCCTGAGCGCGTGCGATGCGGCGGACGCGGTCGAGGCTGGCCGCCGGGTCGAGTTCGTCGGCGGGTGCGGGGATCGCGAACGACTCCATCACCTGCAGGACGGTGTCGTGGACGTCGCGGCGGTGCCTCTCACGTTCCGCGGCCCGGCCCCGCTGCTCCCCGAACCCGACCGCGAACCGCATCGACGCGCCGACCAGGCCGGCGACCGCGAGCGACACCACCAGCGCGGTCGCGAGCGTGAGAAGGAGACCGAGTGAGGAGGCCGGATCCAGCAGGACGTGCGGTACCACCGCGGCCCCGATGGCCAGTGCCCCGGCCGCCGCGCCGCGCAGCAGGGTCCAGACCATCACCGTGCCCATCAGATGGGTCCAGGTGATCGACGTGATCGCGGTGTCCTGCGCGAACGGCGCCGCCCCGAGGACGAAGAGCGCGGCGAACGCGCTGTCCACCAACGGAACCAGCCTCGTCCCGGCCGCGGACCAGCGGAAGGTCCAGACGGTCGCGACGACGTTGGGCACCAGATGCAGCGCCACGAACGTCCACAGCACCGAAGATCCCAGGCCCGCCACCCACAGCGCTTGCACCAGCATCGCCAGCCGGAACGCCACCGGGACCAGGACCAGCCAGGGCACCGTGGTCCGCACCAGTCGCGCGGGGATACCTCTGCCGCCGCCGAGCATCAGCACCCTCCCGGATTAGCCTCACTGAAACAGCGACCGAAGCGCATTCATTTCAGTTTACCGAGATGTCAACGGGCGACGGGGTCGACCGCCTCCTCACGTTTCCGCGCCCGCGCCGCGGCCACCGCGGACGGCACGATCAGCGCGGCGGTCAGCCCGACGAACAGGAACGACACCGAAAGCGATGTCACCTGCGCGATCCCGCCGATCAGCGGCGGTCCGGCGAGGAAACCGGTGTAGGCGATCGCCGTGACGAAGGCCAGTTCGCGCTCGCCTCCCGTCCCGTCGGCGCGTTTGCCCGACGCGCCCGCGAGACTCAACGCGATCGGGAAGGCCGCGGCGAGCCCGGCACCCGCCAGCGCGAAGCCGACGAAGCCGAACACCGGAACGTGGGCCAGCGCGGCGAGCACGAGGCCGGCGGCGGCGATCCCGGCACCCACCGCCAGCGCACGCGTCGCGCCGAAACGGTTCTGAAGCCAGGCACCCGCGAGCCTGGCGAGCGCCATGGCCAGGGCGAATCCCGAGTACGCGAAGGCGGCGGCGCCGTCGCCGACCCCGTGCACGGACGTCATCAGCAGGGCGGACCAGTCCGAACTCGCCCCCTCCGCGATCGCCGAGAACAGCGCGATGGCGGCGAGCAGCCAGAGGACGGGACGTTTGATCGGCGCCACTCTCGGCTTCTCGACGGGTTCGGTGTGTACGGGTCGCGCGCCGGGCACGGCGGCGATGACGAAGGCGAGCACCACCAGGGCGGCCAGCGCGGCGACCGTGAGATGCCTCCCCGGCGACCAGTGGTGCGACGCGGCGAACCCCGCGGCGACGGAGCCCGCCAACGCGCCGAAGCTGAATCCGGCGTGCAGGATCGGCATGATCGCGCGTCCGGTCCGGCGCTCCACCTCGACTCCGGCGACGTTCATCGCCACGTCGAGCGCGCCGACGCTCGCCCCGAGGACGAACAACGCCCCGGCGAGCAGGACGACCGACGTCGAGAAACCGATCATCGGCAACGCCGCGCAGGCGATGATCGTGCTGCCCGCGACCACCGCGCGGGCACCGTACCGCTCGATCAGCCGCCCCGAAACCGACGCCGCGATCAGCATGCCGACGCTGGCGCCCAGCAGGGCAAGACCGAAGACACCCGGCGAGGCGTCCACTCTTTCCGACAACGCCGGAGTCCTCGGCGCCCAGGAGCCGAGCGCCGCCCCGTTGAGCGCGAACACGACGAAAACGGCCGTACGGTCACGCATAGACCCCAGTCTCCTTTCGATTTCCTCTTCCCCAGAATGACTTAAGCGCTTCAGAAAGTCCACTGGCGCCGTCAGCGCCTAGACTGCGGCGGTGACCAGCACGCGACGGCGTAGGCCGACGTTGGACGATGTCGCCGACGCCGTCGGGGTGTCGCGCGCGACCGTCTCCAACGCCTACAACCGGCCCGATCAGCTGTCCGCCCAGCTGCGGGAAGAGGTGCTTCGCGCGGCCAAGAAAATCGGGTACGCGGGGCCGAACCCGACCGCCCGCAGTCTCGCCACCAGCCGCACCGGCGCGATCGCCGTCCTGCTCGACACGAATCTTTCGACGGCGTTCTCGGATCCCGCGTTGTCGGTCACCCTCGACGCGCTCTCGACCGTCGTCGATCCCGAGGGGCACGCCCTTCTGCTGCTGCCCGGCGACGGCGAGAGCGGCGGCCCGCGCGCGGAGCGGATCCTGACCGCGCAGGCCGACATCGCGGTGGCGTATTCGCTGGCCGACGGCGCGCCGGCGCTGACCGCGGTCCGGGACCGGGGCCTGCCGCTGGTGGTGATCGACCAGCCGCATATCCGCGGTTCGGCGAGGATCGGCGTCGCGGACCGGGCGGGAGCGGCCGCCGCGGCCCGGCACCTGGTGGAACTCGGGCACCGGCGGATCGGGATCTTCTCGGCGCAGTGCCTCTCGGCGCCGCGCGGCGGCGAACTGAGCGCGGCCGAGGCCGGGAACAGCCGGTTCCACGACAACCGCGAACGGATGGCCGGCTACCTGGAGACGCTGGCCGAGGCGGGGATCCCGACGGCGGACGTGCCGATCTGGGAGGCGTCCGGGCTCTCGGTCGAAGGAGCTCTCCCGAGCGCTTTCGGCCTGTTGGATCGGCTGCCACGGCCGACGGCGCTGCTGTGCATGTCGGATCTGCTGGCCCTGGCGGCGATTTCGGCCGCCAGACAGCTCGGCCTGTCCGTCCCGGGCGACCTTTCGGTCGTGGGCTACGACGACGTCCCGCCCGCCCGGTGGTCCGAACCACCGCTGACGACGGTCCGGCAGGACCTGGCCGCCAAAGGACGGGCGGCCGGCGAACTGGTGCTGGCCCTGCTGCGCGGGGAGAAGGTCCCCGCGCCCGCCGAGGTACCCGCCGAACTGGTCGTCCGGGATTCCACCGCGCCCGCTTAGCAGCCGATTCCGGCGCGCGCAAGGCGCCCCGGTGATATGTGGACAACTCGCCCCGATCGAGCGGCGCACAACTACTTATCCACAGAAGTAGAAATGCGGGCAGACAAACCCTTCCCCGCGCGCCATCGTGGAATCACACATTCACCGACGGCGATCGAGCGCCGATTCACGGGGGAGAACCCAGCCATGCAACGACGTTTGACCAACCTGCGCGCCCGCCTCCCACACGTGCTCCTGCTGGCCATGGTCGGCCTTCTGACCAGCGCCGGAGTCGCGAGCGCCGCCACGGCGCCGCCCGAACCCGCCTGCCAGAAGGGCGAGTTCTGCGTCTGGGGCGAAGAATCGTACGGCGGCGCGGTGCACAAATTCGACCTGCGCACCTCCAATCCCGACGAATGCATTCCCTTACCCGAAGGCTTCGACGGGCATTCGTTCGTCAACCGGCTGAGCAGGGACGTGACGATTTACCAAAGCGAGGAGTGCACGACCGAAGGAGATTTCATCACCTATCCGGGTGGCGGCACCTACGTGCCCCAGGGTCCGTTCGTGATTCGCGCCCTCAAGATCTGGGACTGACCACCCCGGCGGTTCGCGCCGGTCGCTCGCGGAAGAGTCGACTCGCGACCTGCGCGAACCCAGGGGCCGCTCCCCCGAAGCGGCCCCGGCCCGTGAGCGCGTCACCCCGCGTCGTGACGCGCTCACGGGCGTTCCAAAAAAAGGGTGGGCTCGACCTGAAACGATCTGGCGGTGTCGAACGATCGACAGGTAGGCGACGGCTAAGCTGCCGATGCTGGGCGACACCCAACGTCGCCGACGTCGGCCCTCGTAGCTCAGCTGGATAGAGCAAGAGCCTTCTAATCTCTAGGTCGCAGGTTCAAGTCCTGCCGGGGGCACGTCGCGGCTGGTCACAAGCACTTTGTGACCAGCCAACTCAAACGCAGAAGGGGCTGGGTCAGCACAAACCCAGCACTTTCGATCCGCGTCACGCTCGCGCGGGCGGCGCCGCTGGGGCCTCTCCGGATGCCCCAGCGGTGGCGGTCCGTGACGCCTTACCCTTGTTGTTGGTCACTGTCACACCGGCAAGGCTTCGTGAAGTGGTCCACCCACCTCGCCGTGCGCTATAGGTTGTGCCCATGTACGTGCCGACGCCGACCCAGCGCGACTCGCAGCCGACCGCCGCGCCTCCCTGGTGGCTCGTCATCGGACCCGGGGTCGCCGCGCTCATCGGCCTGTTCCTGCTCACCGTGATCTACCGGTTCGACGGCGAGTCGGCCCTGCAGATCGATCTGGCCATGTCCAGCCAGTCGCTGCTGCTGAACGGTCTCGTGGCGTACGTCGTCGCGGCCGCGATCGCCTTCCCCGCGGGCCTGCTGCTCGGCGCGCGCTTTCCGACGTCGGTGACCGTGCCTGCGATCGTCTTGATGCTCCTCGGCGTGCTGCTGGTCGCCTTCGGGCCCAGCAGCGGCCTGCTCCTGGTCGGGCGGGTGCTCAACGGACTCGGCGCGGGCGCCGTCCTCGGTGTGACCGTCGCGCTGATCCGGCGTCTCAGAACCGGTCGCGGCGTCGCGGCCGGCGTGACGGCGGGCCTCGGTGTCCTCGCCTTGGTGGCCGCACCGGTTCTCGGCGGGCTGCTCTCGGACGCCACCGGCTTCCGCGTGGTGTTCGTGGTGGCGGCGCTGTTCGTGTTCGTCGCGCTCGTCGTCGCCGGGGTCATCGGCATCGTCGCGCTGGCCAGGCCGAAACACCCCTGACCTTCAGTCGCCGAGCCCCCGCAACGCCACGAGCACTTCGTCCGGCACGTCGAGCCGGGCTTCCACCTCTGACACCTTCGCGGCCACGCGCCGGTGCGTCGCCCGGCCGCGGGCGCTGAGGTGGACGAGGACGCGGCGTCTGTCGGCGGCGTCGACCTCGCGGTAGGCCTGCGCGGTGGTCACGAGTTTGTCGACCACCCTGGTCAACGTCGGGGCGGTGGCGAGCGTCCGGTCGGCGAGGTCGGCCATGGCGAGGCCGCCCTTGCCGCTCAGCGTGTCCAGCACCAGCCATTGGTCCAGGGTGAGACCTTCCTTGGCGAGCACCTGCTCCACCCTGGCGGCGACGGCGCGGGCGGCGCGGGTGAGCGAGCCGGTGAGCGACGTTCCGGCGGTCGTGACGCCGCGTGTCCCCATATCCCGCCCCCTTGCCAAAACCGGACACCCTCGCAATACTTCCAGGTGAAAGCACTTTGACCTTACCGGGCCACCGCACGGAGCGCCATGCCCCCACGCCTCGCCACCCGGCCCCGCGACGACACCTGGCGTGTGGCCATGGTGATCCCGTTGCAGGGACCGGCCGGGCTGTTCGGCCCGTCGTGCGAGGCGATCACGGAGCTGGCCGTCCACGAACTCAACGAATCCGGCGGCATCCTCGGCAGGCGGGTCGAGGCCGAGGTGGTCGACGGCGGTGGCACTCCCGCGCGAGTAGCCGACGAAGTGCGGCGCCTGGTCGCCGGTGGGCGGGTCGACGCGGTGAGCGGCTGGCATATCTCGTCGATCCGGCACGCGCTCGCGCCGGTGGTGGCCGACAGGGTGCCGTATGTCTACACCTCGCTCTACGAAGGCGGCGAGCGCCGCTCGGGCATCTTCTGCACGGGCGAGACGCCGCGCTGCCAGATCGAGCCGGCACTGCGCTGGCTGCGCGATCACCTCGGCGCCCGGCGCTGGTTCGTCGTCGGCGACGACTACGTGTGGCCGCACCGATCGACCCGCGCGATCCACCAATACGCCAAGGATCTCGATCTGCGCATCACCGGAGAGGCCTTCGTCGGGCTCGGCGCGGGCGATATGTCCACAGTGGTCCGCGAGGTCGAACAGTCCACAAGCGACGGTGTGCTCATGTTGCTGGTCGGACAGGACGCGGTGCGCTTCAACCGGGCTTTCGCCGCGCACGGGCTCAGCGACCGGCTGCTCCGCTTCAGCCCGCTGATGGAGGAGAACATGCTTCTCGCCAGTGGCGCGAACGCCACCGGCAACCTCTACGTCTCCGCCGCCTACTTCCGCTCGATGGTCACCGCCGACGCGATGGACCTCCTCGGCCGCTACGTGGGCCGCAACGGCCCCGGCGCGCCGGCCTTGAACAACGCCGCCGAATCCTGTTACGAGGGGCTGCATACACTGGCCCAACTCGTCGGCAGGGCGGGGACGTCGGAGCTTCCGGCGCTCAACGCGGCGATCGACGGCGTCGCTTATCACGGACCGCGCGGCACGATCGAGTTCCGCGGGCAGCAGGCCGATCAGCACGTCCATCTCGCGGTCGCCGACGGCTACGACTTCGAAGTCCTCACCCGGCTCTGAAATCCACCCTCTTGACTCGCTCCGGCACACCACTTACTTTCATTTGAAACTATTCCATATGACGCACGTTATGCGGAGGTGAGCATGGGCAACGTGGGCCTGCTCTACGTCGGCGCCGCCTTGATGATCAACGGCCTGATGTTGCTCGGACGGGTACCATCGCGTTCGGCGGCGGTGCTGAACCTGTTCGTCGGCGCCCTGCAGTGCGTCACCCCGACCGTGCTGATCGTCCAGGCGAACGGGAATCCGGACGCGATCCTCGCCGCGTCCGGCCTGTACCTGTTCGGTTTCACCTACCTTTACGTCGGCATCGCGAACCTCGCGGGCCTGGCACCCGAAGGTATCGGCTGGTTCTCGCTCTTCGTGGCGGGCGCCGCCGTGGTGTACGCGGGAATCGCCTTTTGGCACGACAACGACCCGGTGTTCGGCGTCATCTGGTTGTCCTGGGCGTTGCTGTGGGCCCTGTTCTTCGTGGTGCTCGGCCTCGGGAAAGAACAGCTGACCCGGTTCACCGGCTGGACCGTCCTGCTGCTCAGCCAGCCGACCTGCACGGTGCCCGCCTTCCTCGGCCTGACCGGCGCTTACCGCAGCGACGGCGGCACCGCGCTGCTGGCGGCGGCGATCGCGGTGGCGCTGGTCGCGGCCGCCGGTTCCCTCGACGTCCTGAAAAACCGTTCGGAGAAAAGGAGTCTTCATGCGACACGGTGACATTTCCGCCAGCCCGGACACGGTCGGTGTCGCGGTGGTCAACTACAAGATGCCGCGGCTGCACACCAAGGCCGAAGTCCTCGACAACGCCCGCAAGATCGCCGAAATGGTGGTGGGCATGAAGTCCGGGCTTCCCGGCATGGATCTCGTGGTGTTCCCCGAGTACTCGACGCAGGGCATCATGTACGACCCGAAGGAAATGTACGAGACCGCGGCGACGATCCCCGGCGAGGAGACCGAGATCTTCGCGGCCGCGTGCCGGGAAGCCCAGACCTGGGGCGTCTTCTCCATCACCGGCGAGCGGCACGAGGACCACCCGGACAAGCCGCCGTACAACACGCTCGTGCTCATCAACGACCGCGGCGAGATCGTCCAGAAGTACCGCAAGATCCTGCCGTGGTGCCCGATCGAAGGCTGGTACCCGGGCGAAGACACCTACGTCAGCGACGGCCCGAAGGGCATGAAGATCTCGCTGATCATCTGCGACGACGGGAACTACCCGGAGATCTGGCGCGACTGCGCGATGAAGGGCGCCGAACTGATCGTGCGCTGCCAGGGCTACATGTACCCGGCCAAGGAGCAGCAGGTCCTGATGGCCAAGGCGATGGCGTGGGCCAACAACTGTTACGTCGCCGTGGCGAACGCCGCCGGTTTCGACGGCGTGTACTCGTACTTCGGCCATTCCGCGATCATCGGCTTCGACGGCCGCACCCTCGGCGAGACCGGCGAAGAGGAATACGGGATCCAGTACGCGCAACTGTCGGTCTCGGCGATCCGCGACGCGCGCACCTACGACCAGTCGCAGAACCACATCTTCAAGCTGCTGCACCGCGGCTACACCGGGGTGCAGGACGCGGACGAAGGCGACAAGGGCGTGACCGAGTGCCCGTTCGACTTCTACAAGCTCTGGGTCACCGACGCCAAGAAAGCGCAGGAGAAGGTCGAGTCGATCACCCGCGACACCATCACTCCTCGGCACCCATGATGAGGACGGTGAGCCGGACACCCCTCGACGTGTGGGCGAAACTCAGCGCGAGCGGGACGAGCACGAGCGCGAAGTAGGTCCACAAAGGCCAGTGGTACAGGTGGTTCAGGTGCCACGTTTCCTTGAGGGCGATGAAGAAGGCGCCCGCGGTCACGATGAACCAGCCGCGGGCCTTGTTGGCGAAGGTGGCCATGGTGCGCCGCTGCTCGGCCGTGAACGAGTTCATGACCTCGCGGTGCACCTTGCGCCGCCGTCGCCGTTCCTTCGATGGCCACCGGCGGCAGCAGCCACCACCAGCGGGAAGCAGGCTCCCCGAAATCGGGCCGGGGCACCTCGACCGACCGCAGGTCGCGAAAGCGCTCGCTCTCCTCACGGAGTTCGAGCGCGCCCTGGTACATGGGTCCGGCGACGAGGAGCCAGCCGCCGAGAAAGGCGGACCAGGCGATGAAGTAGTCGATGCGGATCACCCTTCCCCGGACCACCGCCGTCCGTGATCCGCGATGATCGGCCTATCCGCCCTTAGACTCGGCGTCATGGACAGGATCGACAGCGGCAGCCGGAGGATCGCCGCCCCGCCCGAGACCGTCTACCAGGCACTCCTGGACCGCGAGTCGCTCGAAGCCTGGCTGCCGCCCGAGGGGATGCGCGGCCGGATCGAGCACTGGGATCCGCGTCCCGGCGGCGGTTTCCGCATGGTCCTCACCTACCTCGACGCGTCCGCCGCGCCCGGCAAATCGTCGGACGCGACGGACGTGGTCGAAATCGGGTTCGCCGAGCTGGTGCCCGCGGAACGCGTGGTGCAAAAGGCCGTCTTCGAATCCGAAGACCCGGCGTTCGCGGGCACCATGACGATGACCTGGAGCCTGGCCGCCGCGGATCACGCCACCGAGGTGACCGTCACCGCGACGGACGTGCCGTCCGGCATCGGCCAGGCCGATCACGAGGCCGGTATCGCCTCTTCACTGGCCAACCTGGCCTCCTTCGCCGAAACGCGCTGACGGCCGGACGCGATCACGATCGCGGCGAGGACGGCCATGACCAGCGGCACGACCAGCGCAGCCCGGAAACCGCCGAGCGCGGCCTCTCGCGAACCGTCACCGAGCGCGGCGACGTTGACGGCGGTCACCGCGGACAGCCCGAGCGCCGCGCCGAACTGGAACGCCGTGTACAGCAACCCACCCGCGAGTCCCTGTTCGTCCTCGGCGATCCCGTCGGTGGCGACGATCGTCAGCGGACCGTAGGCGAGCGCGAACCCGAGGCCCAGGATGATCATCGACGGGAACATCGCCGCATATGTCCAGTCCAGGCCCAGCGGCAGGAAGAGCGCGTACGCCACGGCGGCGAGCACGAGTCCGCCGAAGATCAGCCGGGTGTTGCCGAACCTCGCCACCAGCCGCGGGGTCAGCGTCGGCGCGAGGATCGCGTCGATCCCGACGGCCAGCAGCGCCAGGCTCGTCTCCAGCGTCGACCAGCCCCGCAGTTCCTGCAGATACAGCGTGACGAGGAACTGGAACCCGAAGAACGATCCCGCGAACAGCAGGGCGCCGGCGTTCGCCCGCACCAGCGTCCCCGACTTCAGGATGCCCAACCGCACCAGTGGCGCGGGCGAGCGGCGTTCGACGGCCACGAAGGCCGCCAGCGCCGCCACTCCCCCGGCGAACGACGCGAGGGTCCAGCCCCAGCCCTGTCCGGGGTGTTCCAGGCGGACCACCGCGTAGGCGATCAGCAGCATCGCCACGGTCACGGTGAGCGCTCCGGGGAAGTCCAGGCGACGCGGCACGCGTTCCTCGCCCGCCGGTTCCTTGATGAGCCACAGCGCGGCGAGCAGGATGACGGCGGACAGGATCACCGGCGTGAAGAACACCCATCGCCAGTCGATCCTGGTCAGCAGGCCGCCGATGACCAGGCCGAGCGAGAAACCGCCCGCTCCGGTGCCGGCGTAGAACAGCAGCGCCTTGTTGCGTTTCGGGCCTTCTTCGAAGCTCGTGGTGATGATGGACAGCCCGGCCGGGGTCATGAAGGCCGCGGCGACGCCGGTGACGAACCGGGCGAGCAGCAGCATCCAGCCTTCGGTGGCGAACCCGCCCAGCCCGGAGAAGACGAGGAACACCACCAGCCAGGCGAGGAACATGCGACGGCGGCCGTACATGTCGGCGGCGCGTCCGCCCAGCAGCATGAACCCGCCGTAGCCGAGCACGTAGGCGCTCACGACGCCGCTCAGCGTCGCCGTCGACAGCCCAAGTTCGGCCCGGATGGACGGCAGCGCCACGTTCAGCATCGCGACGTCGATGCCCTCCAGGAAGATGGCGCCGCACAGCACCAGGAGCACGCCCCAGGCCCGCCCGCCCATCCGGTCGGCGCGCGGCGGCGTTCGTGTGTTGCTCAAGATCGACTCTCCCTCAGTGAACGGGAACCGACGGTTACTCATCAGCCGGTCGGTTCCCTCTTGTAACCAAAGGGATCGTCCGTCACTATCGATGACCATGGAAGAAGGCACTTTGAACTCACCCAGTCGTTGCGAACTCACCGAGGAGGACTACGAGGCCTTCCAGTGGGACACGCGCGAGGACTGCGAGGTCCGCCAGATCCTCGACCGGGTGGCGGACAAGTGGTCGCTACTGGTGATCGCGCTGCTCGACCGGAACACGCTGCGGTTCACCGAGCTCAAGTACAAGATCGACGGCATCAGCCAGCGCATGCTCACCACCACGCTGCGGCATCTGGAACGCGACGGGCTGGTGAACCGGACCGTCTATCCGGTGGTGCCGCCCCGGGTCGAGTACGCGCTGACGCCGCTGGGCATGACACTCCACCAGACCATCCAGTCGCTGGTCACCTGGACCGAGGACCACCAGAGCGAAATCGCCCTCGCGCGCGCCCAGTACGACAAACGCGTCACCGCCTAGGGAGTCGCATGGCCAGGCTGTCCGGAGGGGATCCGTCACTGCTGCGGCGGCTCAACGCCATCGCCGTCCTGCGGGCGCTGTACGCGGCCGAGGACCTCACCCTCGCGGAACTGGTCAAGGCGAGCGAGGTCTCCCGGCCGACCGTCGAGGAGATCGCCGCGGACCTCGGCGAACAGGGCCTGGTCGAGGAGGTCCCGCTCTCCCCCGGCGCGCCGCGGCCGCGGGGCAGACCCGCCAAGCGGTACCGGTTCCGCCAGGAGTCCGGGCACGTCGCCGGCCTCGAAATCGGCCCGCATCAGGCGTCGTGCCTGGTCGCCGACCTGCGGGGCGAGGTCGTCGGCCGGGCGAAGGCCGGGCTCACCCCGGAAATGGCCGCCGCGGACCGGCTCGGCACCGCGCACCGGGTGCTCGGCACGGCCGTCGAAGGCCACGTCAACGTGCGGGTGCTCGGCATCGGCACCACCGGCGTGGTGTCCGGCGGCAAGGTCGTCCGCGACGACCGCCTTCCCGGCTGGACCGGCGTCGACCTTCCCACGGAGTTCGGCGGCGGCTGCCCGGTGCTGGCCGGGAACGACACCAAGCTCGCGGCACTGGCCGAACACTGGCGCGGGGCCGCGCACGGCGTCGACGACGTCGTCTACGTGCGGGCCGGGCGCACCGTCTCGCTGGGCCTGCTGCTCGGCGGGAAGCTGCACGCCGGCCACCACGGCGCGGCCGGCGAGATCGGCGCCCTGCGACAGGCCGGCGGATTCGTCGAGCTGGTCGCCGCCACGGTCCTCGCCGTAGACCCCGAGCTGGTGGTGATCGGCGGCTCGGACGACCTGTTGACGGCGAGGCTTCGCACCGAACTGGCCCGGCTGGCGCTGTTCCCGGTGCGCGTCGAAACGTCGGCGCTCGGCGAAGACGCGGTCGCGCTCGGCGCGGTCCGGCTGGCGCTGAGCCGGGTGGAGCGTGAACTGTTCAGCGTCGCGGACGTCGCCTGAGCAGGCTGATCACCACGATCAGCACGGCCACCGCACCACTGGTGAACAGCTGCGTCCGCGCGTCGGCGTCCGTCCACATGAGAACGAGGACACCCGCCATCGCGAGCAGCGCGACCCAGCTGAGCCACGGGAAACCCCACATCCGCACCGGCAGGCCGGCGGCCGTGCCGTCGCGTTCCGCCGCCTTCCGCAACCGCAACTGGGAGACGGCGACGAAGATCCAGACCAGCAGGATATTCGCCCCGATGGCGTTGAGCAGGAACGGAAGCACGTGTTCGGGAGCGAGGAAGTTCAGCAATACGGCCACGAAACCGAAGGCCACCGACGCGAGCACCGCCGTCCGCGGGACGCCCGCGCCGGACAGTTTCAGCATCGCGCGCGGCGCTTCACCGCGTTCGGCCAAGGAGAACACCATCCGCGAGGCACCGTAGAGGTTCGCGTTGAGCGCCGAGAGCAACGAGGTCAGCACGACGAAACTCATCAGCAGCGCCGCCGACGGCACCCCGATCTTCTCCAGAATGGTGACGAAGGGGCTGGTGTTGGCCGAAGCGGACTCCCACGGCAGCAACAACACCATCAGCGCCACGGAACCGACGTAGAACAGCAGCAGCCGCACGATGACCGTGCGCGTGGTGCGGCGGATCGAATCCGCCGGGTCCTCGGACTCCGCCGCGGCGATGGTGACCAGTTCCATGCCGCCGAAGGAGAACGCGACCGCGAGCAGGCCGGTCAGCACGCCTTGGAGACCGTTGGGCAGGAAACCACCGTGCCCGGTGAGGTTGTCCAGGCCGACCGGCGTCGTGCCCGGCAGGATCCCGAACACCGCGAGCGTGCCGAGGACGAGGAAGCCGACCACGGCGGTCACCTTGATCGCGCCGAACCAGAACTCGAACTCCCCGAACGAGCGCACCGCGAACAGGTTCACCACGGTCAGCACGGCCATGAACAGCAGCACCCAGGTCCACTGTGGAATCCGCGGCAGCAGGCCGTTCGCGATCCCCGCCGCCGCGGTGGCCTCGGCCGCGACCACGACCACCAGCAGCGACCAGTACAGCCAGCCGACGGTGAACCCGGCCCAGCGGCCGAGCGCCTTCTCCGCGTACACCGAGAACGAGCCGCTGCTCGGCTCGGCGGCCGCCATCTCGCCCAGCATGCGCATCACGAGCACCATGAGCAAGCCCGCGACCACATAGGACAGCAGGATGCCGGGGCCCGCGGTCTTGATCCCCGCGCCGGTGCCGACGAACAGCCCGGCGCCGATCGCCCCGCTGATGGCCAGCATGGTGACGTGCCGCCGTCGGAATCCGGTGCCGAGCGATCGGGTCTCGATCGCGGTCACGGGCTCGGCGGGACCTGGTGCGGGCATGGCGGATCCATTCGTCTGCGGCGGTACTGGAGAAGCTCAACCGCGGGACAACTCTTCCAGCCGTTCGTGCAGCCGGTCGACGTGGTCCTCGCTTTCGGGCTTCATCAGCACGCTACGCAGGATCCTCGCGCCGTCCGCATCCGCGTCGACCCCGGTGTGACGCAGACCGAACCGCGCCTCGCTCACCCGCAGTGTGCTGAGGAACACCGGCTCCCTCGCCGCGGCCATGCCGGTGCGCAGGATCCGCGCGCTCTCCTGGTCGATCTTCGACAGCGAAAGCGGCTCCGTGCGGGGGAAGTAGGTGACGATGTCGAGTTCCGGTGGCTGGTACAGGTCGAACCGCTCGGAGTCCTCCAGCAGCTTCGCCCACCGCAACGCCGCGCGGCGCCCGGCCGCGAGCACCCGGCCCAGTCCGTCGGGAGTGGGCGGCAGGACCCGGAAGGTGAGCCACAACGCGGCGGCGGCCGCGCCCGCCCGGGAGCATTCGAGGCTGATCTCGCCGAGATGCAGCCCTTCCGAGGTGAAGTAGGTGTACGGCGAATCGTGCAGGTAGAACCGGCCCGCCCCGGGGTCCTTGAACAGCACCGCGCCGCACCCATAGGGCTGGAGGCCGTGCTTGTGCGGGTCGATGACGATCGAGTCGGCCTCGGCGATGGCGAGCCACGGGGCTTCGGGCAGCCCTTCCGGACCGTCCAAACCGGACAGAAGCCGGAAGAACCCACCGTAGGCGGCGTCGACGTGCACCCGGACGCCGTAGCGTTCGCGCAGCGCCAGCGCCTCGTGGATCGGCTCCACCGTGCCGAGCGCGGTCGTCCCGGCGGTGAGCACGACGGTGCCGATCTTCCCGGTGCGCAGCAGATCTTCGAGCGCGTCGAGGTCCATCGCGCCGCGCGCGTCGACAGGCACCGTGTGCCCCTCGACGCCGAGGACGCCGCACATCCGGCCGTGCGTGTAGTGCGCCTCGGCGCTGTACGCGATCCCCTTGCCCGGATGCGTTTCCCGCGCGACGAACAGCGCTTCGAGGTTCGCCACCGTGCCACTGGTGGTCAGATGCCCCAGATGCTCGGTGTAGCCGAACATCGTGGCCAGCTCCCGGACGACCTCGCGTTCCATCTCGGCGGTCGCCGGGCCGCCGTCGAGGGCGTGGTTGTTGGGGTTGACCAGCATCGCGGCCAGGTAGCCGACCACCGCGGCCGGATGCGGCGGTTTGAGCATCTGGCCCGCGTAGGACGGGTGGAAGAACGGGTAGTTGTCCTTCAACCGCTCGGTGAGCTCTTCGAACGCGGCCTCGAACCGCCCGTCGGAGATCTCCAGCGACGGATGCGGCCGGAAGGAGCCGAACGTCTCCGCCCACGCCTCGTTCGACGTCAACGCCTGACCGAGCCAGTACCGGAAGTCCATCAAGCGCGCCCTTCGCTTCGTTCGGCTCCAAAAAACGTAGGAGTCGGCGGAGGCCTCGCGCAACCGTCTTCGGTAGGGGTCAGCTCTTCCGGGTACGCCGTTCCTCGCCCTTCTCCTCCAGTTGCCTGACGATCTCCCGCAGCGAACCGGCCAGCGCGGTGCAGTCCGCGGGGCTGAGCCGTTCGGTGACGAACGCTTCCTCCTGGTTGAACTCCGGGAAGAGCTCCCGCATCAGCCGCTCCCCTTCCGGGGTCAGCGCGAGCAGCACCAAACGTCCGTCGACGGGATGTTTCCGCCGGGTGACCAGTCCGTGCGCCTCCAGGGTTTTCATGACCCCGGTGAGCGTCCCCTTGGTGATGCCGGATTCCGCGGCGACGTGCCTGGTCTCCTTCTCACCGAAGATCCACACCACCCACAGCACCACGAACGCGGTCCAGGTGAGACCGGCGGTGCGCAGAACCGAGTTCTCGAAATGCAGCCGGACGGCCGTCGCGGCGCGGTGGAGATTGGCCACCGCCTCCATCCGCTCCCACAGCAGCGGAATCCCGCCCAGTTTGGCCCGCACGGCGTTCTCGGTCTCGGCCAGTGTGTGATACCCGGTCAACAGCCACATCCTCACCGGCCCCGGAGGTACCAGCCCGATGGGCACGCACCCCCGCGCACCCGCTCCGCAGATCGTATGCGGAACGGGCGTGAGTCCACAGTGGTCTTTCCGGGCCTAGGCGGCGGACGCCAGCGGCTCAAGGAGATCTTGTCCTGTTTCGGACAATTCCGCGGGTACCCGGCTGCCGGGAACGCCACCGGCGGGCAGCCGGATCAGCCCGGCGTGGGCGAGGTGGTGGGCCGTGCTCTGGTCGCTGCACGGCAGGCCGTCGACATAGAGGTCCGGCTCCAGACTGATGGTGATTTCAGCCCGGCCCTGAGCCACGGCTCGCAGCATGGCCAGGGCCCGGCATGAGAGGTCTTCGGGGTCTTTCGCTGTCTCGTTCATTCGGGGTCACTCCTCTGAAATGGGAGTTTCCCGTCGGCCACGGTTCAAACATGACACCGGTCACCGTTGGGGGACGGCCGCCCGATGCTCGGCGATGTCGCCGAACAGGTCACCCATCTCCTCCACGCGCTCAAGCACCTGCTCGGCGGTGAACAGCAGGTCCTCGGCCTTGCGGCAGGCTTCGACCTCCTCCCAGGTCACCGGCGTGGAGACGGTCGGGATGGCACGGCCCCGCAGCGAGTACGGCGCGATGGTGGTCTTGGCGGTGTTGTTCTGGCTCCAGTCGATGAACACGCGACCGGGGCGGATGGCCTTCGTCATCCTGGCGACCACGGTTTCCGGTGAGCGGCGCTCCAGTTCCTCCGCGACGGCCTTGGCGTACTCGGAGGTGCGTTCGTCGGACCGCGTGCGCACCGGGCAGTACAGCTGCATTCCCTTGTTGCCGCTCGTCTTCGCGTACACCGTGAGACCGTCTCCGATGAGCAGGTCGCTGAGGGTCTCGGCCACCCGGCAGCAGTCGACGACGTCCGCGGGCTGCCCGGGATCGAGGTCGAACACCAGCAGATCAGGCGATTTCCGCGCGCCGCGGGGGCCGACCATCCACTGTGGAATGTGCAGTTCCAACGCGGCGAGATTGGCCGCCCACATCAGGGTCGGCAGGTCGCCGACGACCGGGTAGTCGAGCGTCTCGTCCCCGCCCCGGCGGCCGCGGTTGGTGAGCCGCGCCGTGCGCACCCAGCCGGGGGCGTGCCGGGAAACGTTCTTCTCGTAGAACGGTTCGCCGTCGACACCGTCGGGGAACCGGCGGAACGTGGCTGCGCGGTCGCGCAGATGGGGGAGCATGACGGGGGCTATCCGGCGGTAGTAGTCGAGGACCTCGCGTTTCGTGAAACCGTGCGCGGGGTAGAGCACCTTGTCCAGATTGGACAGGCCCAGCCGCCGCCCCTCGACCTCGACCGTTATCCGCTCCTCAGGCACCCTTCGACGATAGATCACCGGCGGGGTTTCCGGGGTACCGTGAGGCATGAGCACCGTGCCGGACGCGATCGCCCCGATGCTGGCGACCGACGGTGACCTGCCCACCGGCGGATGGGGCTACGAATACAAATGGGACGGCTACCGCTGCTGCCTGCGTGTCGCGCGGGACGGCGAGACGCGCCTGACCAGCCGCCGCGGCCTCGACGTCACGGCGACGTACCCGGATGTGACCGCTGAGGCGCTCAGCGGCCGCGAGGCCGTCCTCGACGGCGAGATCGTCGTCCTCGACGACCAGGGACGGCCCAGCTTCCCGCTGCTGCAAACGCGGCATCTGCGCACTCCGGACGAGTCGCTGCTGGAACGCAGCCCCGTGCACTTCTTCGCCTTCGACGTGCTGTTCCTCGACGGAGACGTCCTGCTCGACGAGCCGTACGAAGCCCGGCGCGAGATGCTGACGTCCCTGGGCGCAGGCGGCCGCATCGCCGTCCCGCCGGGGTACACCGACGGCGACATCTCCCCCGATCAGTTGCTCGAAGTCGTCCGGCAACACGGACTCGAAGGGCTGATCGCGAAGAAGCTCGACAGCCGGTACTACCCCGGCAAGCGGACCCGGCAGTGGATCAAACGGGCGCTGTGGCACACCCAAGAGGTCGTGATCGGCGGCTGGCGCCCCGGCGACGGACGGCGCTCGGGAACACTCGGCGCGCTGCTGCTGGGCGCGCACGACGACTCCGGCGGCCTTCGGTACATCGGCGACGTCGGGACCGGATTCAGCGACAAGGTCCTCGAAGACCTGCACGCCCGGCTCACCCCGCTGGAACGGAAGAAGCCACCGTTCGCTTCGGAGGTCCCCCGCGACCGGGCACGGCGGGTGCACTGGGTGGAGCCCGAACTCGTCGGTGAGGTAGTGCACCGGAACTGGACCCCGGACGGCCGTCTGCGGCACACGACCTGGCGAGGACTGCGGGCGGACAAGACGCCCGAGGACGTCAAGCTTCCCTCCGCTGGATGAAGCGCAGCATGGTGCCGGAGGGATCGAGGAAGGCACAGTCGCGGACTCCGCCGGGGCGGTCGATCGGTTCCTGCATCACTTCCGCGCCCGCGGCCTCGATGCGCTCGAAAGTGCCGTCGCAGTCGTCGGTCGCGAAGACGAGACGGCTCAGCAAGGCTTTGGACATCAGGTCTTCGATCGCGGACCGGTCCGCCGGTGAGACACCACGGTCGGCGCCGGGTGGTTCGAGGATGATCCGCACGTCCGGCTGCGAAGGCGGACCGACACTCACCGGCCCGTCGTTCCACACGGTGAAGCCGAGCACGTCACGGTAGAAGCCGAGCGCGCTGCCGAGATCGTGGACGACGAGTGTGCAGGAGGAGAACCGGAGGTCCATGCCGTCAGACTTCGCTGACTTTGGCGCTGAGAAAGGCGATGTCGAGGCCTCGGAGGCGCTCAGGGTCGGTGTCGATGTCGATCCGGGTGATCTTCCCGTTGCCGAAGCCGAACGTGAAGACGGCCTTCGCCTCGCCGCGATGTGACCAAACGGCCGACGGAACGCCGTCGACCAGGGCGAGCCGGGCCGCCTCGGCGCGTCCGGAGAAGAAGGCCGCCACCGCCTGGCCGCCGCGGACCTCGCCGACCACGGCGTCCGGGTCGAGCAGTTCGAGCAGGGCTTCGAAATCCCCGTTCCGGGCGGCGGCCAGGAATGCGGCGATGACCTCCCGCTTCGGGGATCGCGCGGCGTCGGTCTCGTCGGAGGCGGTCTGCACCCGGCGCCGCGCCCGGCTCGCGAGCTGCCGGGACGCGGCCGGGGAACGGCCCAGGACGGTGCCGATCTCGCCGAACGACACGGCGAACACGTCGTGCAGGACGAACGCGAGCCGCTCGGCGGGGGTCAGCTTGTCCAGCACCACCATCAGCGCGACACCGACCGAGTCGGCCAGCAACGCCTCGTCCTCCGGGTCTTCCTGGCCGGTGTCCGGCACAGCGGGCTCGGGCGGCAGCGCCCCGGCGGACTCCTCCCGCCTGGCGCGGCGGGATTCCAGCATGTTCAGACACACCCTGGCGACGACCGTGGTCAGCCAGCCCGCCGGATTCTCGATCTCGTCGGTGTCCGCGCGGCTGACCCGCAGCCACGCCTCCTGCACCGCGTCCTCGGCCTCCCCGGGTGAGCCGAGGATCCGGTAGGCCACCGCCCGCAAGCGGCTTTGGTGCTCGGCGAACCGCTCGCTCACCCAATCGTGCTCGGCCATCTGTCACATTCCTCCGTCCGGGTCTGTCACATCGAATGACCGGTGAACCCGTCTCGATGTGACATCGCCGGTCCGACCCCCTTTCGAGTCCACAGGAGAACATCATGAAAGCGCACGTCAGCTCGATCCTCCTCGGTGTCCAGGACCTGGCCAGGTCCAAGGCGTTCTACACGGAGGGACTCGGCTGGAAGATCAAGGACGACTACGGCGTCTCGGTGTTCTTCGAACCGGACGGCGGCTCGCGGGTCGGCTTCTACGGCCGCGAAGGACTGGCCGGTCAGGTGGGCACGAGCCCCGAAGGCAGCGGGTTCAGCGGGCTGGTCCTCACCTACGTCGTCCGCAGCGAAACCCGCGTCGACGAGGTCGTCGCGGAGGCGGAGAAGGCCGGCGCCACGATCCTGAAACCCGCGGGCGCCCTGCCGTGGGGCGGGTACGGCGGCACCTTCGCGGACCTGGACGGCTATATCTGGAGCATCGGCTACAGCGCGAAGGGCACGGATCAGCCGTACGCGGAGTGAACACCGCGTGAGCCTGGCCCCTCGTCCCGCGCGAGGGGCCAGGCTCACAGCGGCCGGATGGCGCCTGCCTGCTCGAGTCTGTCGCGGCGATCGAGGATCGCCTTGGTGACGGCCTCCGGGGTCAGCGCGCCCGGACCGTACTCGTGCGCGAGATCGATACCCAGTTGCACGGACGCCTGGTCGGCGGGATCGGTGGGATGGCCGTCCTTCCAATCGGCGGCGTTGGCGCCGGCGTGCAGGGTCCATTCGTCGATTCCGCCGACGGTGCCGACGTATCCGTAGTGAATGTTGGACCAGACGTCGTACCGGATCTGTCCCTGCAGCCCCGGCAGCGGGGTGAACGTGTTGTCCCCCGTGGTCATGTCCAGGATCCTGCCCTTGTGGTCCCACTGGGCGCCGGTGTTCACGAGGTCGTACCACTCCTTGAGTGCCTCGACCTTGTCACCGATCGAGGTGAAGGGATTCACCTTGTCCTGCAGGAGATCCCGGATGTTCCGGATATCCGTCGACTGCCCGTTGCGCACCATCTCGTCGGTGATGAACGCGAGAATGGCGTCGTATTCGGCGACCGGGTTCTCCGAAGGGTTCTGAGTGGTGACGCCCGAATCGAGACCGGTGACCGACGCGACGCCCACGGTGAGCAGGTCCCGGACCGCGTTGGCCACGACGAGGACGAAATCGCGCCGTTCCCCTTCGTCCCGCATGTTCGCGTAGGGCTGCTCCCGGTCGTCAACCGTCGCGCGGATGGCCTGCTTCACTTGCGCGACCAGCGACGCGAAACGGCTGACGTGGTCGAACAGCTGCTGACAGCTCGTCCTGACGTTGGTGGTCGTGCGTATCGTGCCCTCGACGCGCTGTGCGAACATCTCGCCGGCCATGTCCCGCCACGCGTCCCGAATGTCGTTCGGCTCGACCTGTACCGGCGTGAACGCCAGTGAGGCGTCACGCCAGGCGACCGCGAGCGCCTGGACCTTGTCCTCGTCGGTGTCGGGCCAGGCCATCGCGGGCTCCCGGCTCCCCCGGACCGCTTCGATCTCGGCTCTGACGGCCGCCCACAATCCGTGGGCGTTGTTCGGCGGCGGCACGACCATCCGGCCCTAATTCCCGAACCCGGAGGCGGCGTCCCGATCCGCCTGGGCGTAGGTCGCAGCGGAGATCTTCGCCCCGTAGCCGTCGGACTGCCACAGCGCCGGGAGCGGATCGGCGTGACTCAGCACCGAGATCTCCGACGGCCGGTATTCGTCGAGGAAAGCCGTGCCGAGCGGGTCGACGCCGATCCCGGCCCGCTCGGTTTCGACGGTCCGCCGGAACTTGCCCCACTCGCGTTCCATGTCGTCGCCGATCGCGACGAGTTGTGCCCCGATCCGGTTCACCGTGGTGATATCCATGTCGACGGACATCGGCCCTCCCTTCCCTTCGGGTGATTCTCCGGCCGCTCGACGAGGACCGGGCCGTCGTGACCGGTACCGGCCAGACCGTGTCCCCGGCGTGTCAGCGCCGTGGCGGTCCGGTGTCAGGCCGGTCGGTGATCGTTGCTTTCACCAAGAGAGATCACCACCACCGAGGAGTTCGAGATGTCTGTTTTCCCCACGCCGGAGCCGATCACCGCCACGCTGACCATCGCCGGTGCCCGGGTGCGCGTCGCCGCGAGCGAGCGCCCGGACACGGTGGTGCTGGTCGAGCCGATCGACGCCGCGAGCAAGTCGGACGTGAAGGTCGCCGCGAACACCAAGGTCGGCTTCGACGACGGGAAGCTGTCGATCGAGACGAAGAAGGCGGGCGGCAAGGAAGGCTCGGTCGCGATCACCGTCGAGGTGCCCACCGGTTCGCGGCTGGTGCTGAACACGGCTTGGTCGGACGTCAGCGCCGAAGGGCAGTTCGGCGACTGCTCGCTGGAAATGTCGTCGGGCCGGGTCCACATCGACCACGTCACGGCGGTGCGCGGCGACCTCGCGGCCGGCGAGGTCACGATCGGGCACGTCGCCGGGACCGCGGACGTCGAAGGCGGCTCGGCCGGGGTGCGGATCGGCGAGGCAGGCGGCGTCGTCAAGTACTCGGGTGCGACCGGCAAGGTCTGGATCGGGCACGCCCGGTCCGACGTCGACCTCTCCGGTTCGAGCGGGAGTTTCGACATCGACCGCGCCGACGGCGACGTCGTCGCACAGGCCGCCAGCTGCCCCATCCGCGTCGGACGGCTGTCGCGCGGTTCCGCCGAGCTGGCGAACGCGTCCGGCGGTATCGAGGTCGGCGTCGACGGGGACACCGCGTCGGTGGATGCCAAGAGCACCAAGGGTTCCGTGCGCAACTCCGTCGCCGAGGGCGGCGGCGTCAAGGTCCACGCGCGCACGCGACTCGACGACATCGTCATCCACCGCGCCGCGTGAGCCCGGTCCGAGGTGGTCGCAATTAGTCGGCTGATTGCGACCACCTTCCGCTTTGCGTTCGTTTAATGCACTTCTTCGCGTCTTCGCGCTTCTTCGCGACTTAAGCGTGCTTCGCTGCTTTAAGGTTGCTTCGCAGCTGTCGTCACCGGTCCATTCGGAACACTTTTCTCCGCTGGGCCGTTTGATCTAGCGCAGGTGTTCGATTCGGAGTAATGTCGGTGTCGTGGCCAGCAACGATGCACCTCCAGGGACGTCCACCGAGTGGTGGCGCGTCGACACCGCGACGCTGCATGCCCGCAAACAAGAACTGGAAGTTCTGAAGCGTCGGGCGGATGCGGAGCAGAACGCTATTTTGGCGGAAATCAATTCCCGTGGGGTGCGTGGGTGCAGTGGTCATTCGACGTTGGCGGCGTTGATTTTCGAGGACTTCCTGGTGACGGACAAGGAAGCCAGCGCCCGGGCCGACCGGGTCCTGGCGCTGCATCCCGGCCCGGCCATCGGCGGTGAGGCTGAGCCTCCGCTGGCGCCGTTGACCGCCCAGGCCGCCGCTGAGGGTGCGATCGGCGGTAGCCAGATCGACGCGATCATCCGGACCCTGGCCCGGATTCCGTCCAGCGTGCTGGAGGAGGATGTGCGGGCCGGAGAGGCGATCTTGGTGGAGTTGGCGCGGCGGGCGGGGCCGCGGCAGATCGCCCGCGCCGGACGGCGCCTGCTGGACAAACTGGATCCGGACGGGAAAGAGCCTCGCAGCGAGGACCCGAAGGACGCCCGGCCGGAGTTGCGGTTCGTCAAGCACCGCGACGGCACCCTCGGCTTGAAAGGAATCCTCGACCTGGAAACCTATGCGCGGTTGAAGTCCGATCTGGATCCGATGGCCAAGCCTCATAAGGCGATCGACGGGGTGCGGGATTCCCGCAGCCAGGACGAACGCTACGGAGATGCTTTCACCGACTATGTGCGGTTGAAGACCACCAGCCGCAACCTCCCCGGCCAAGCGGGCGAGACCACGCACATCCTCATCACCATGTCCTACGAGGACCTGATCAACGATCTCGGTGAGGCGCATTTGGATTTGGTCGGCCCGATCAGCGCCACCGACGCGAGGATCCTCGCGTGTGATGCGCGGGTGCGACCGGGTGTTCTCGGCACCGCCGGAGAACCCCTGGACATCGGCCGATCGAAACGCACCGTATCCCTCGCCCAGAAGTACGCGTTGACCCTCCGCGATGGTGGCTGCGCCTTCCCGGGCTGCGATATGCCGGTGCCGCGCTGTACTGCCCATCACATCGTCTTCTGGCGACACCACGGCGAAACGAAAATCGACAACCTCGTGCTCCTGTGCACCAAACACCACCGATTGATCCACCACAGCGAGTGGAAAGTCCAGATCGCCCAAGACGGCCTACCGGAGTTCACCCCACCCACCTACCTCGACCCCACCGGGACCCCGAGACGCAACATCATGCACCTCAGGACATAGGCCGACCCCAGCGAGAAACCGTCTAAGCTCGACGACAACTCACCTTGGAGTCGCGTGATGAAGCTGGCTTGGGATGGCTGCCTCAACGGCCGCGACGTAGGCGGACTGCCCTCGGCCGATGGCCGGCGGATCCGGTTCGGCGCGTTTTTCCGATCGGACAGCCACGACCGGTTGACGACCGACGGAATCGCCGCGGTCCGCGGCGCGGGAATCGGTCGCATACTGGACCTCCGGTGGGCACGGGAGACCGTGTCGGGCCCCAGCCCGTTCGCCGGCGATCCCGTGTACCGCAACACTCCCCTGATCGCCGAATTGGTCGAACAAGGCACCACCATGCCGGACGCCTACCGGACCATGCTCAACGAGAACCGGCGCCGGATCACCGGCGTCTTCGTTCAGCTGGGTGACGCACCGCCCGGCCCGCTCGCGGTGCATTGCAGCGCGGGTCGCGACCGGACGGGTGTGCTCGTGGCACTCGCGTTGAGCGTCGCAGACGTTCCACCCGCTTCGATCGCCGAGGATTACGCACGCACGGATGGTTGCAGCGGTGACACGATCCTCCGGATGCTGGCTCATCTGAACGACCGTCACGGAGGCGTGCACGCGTACTTGCTGAAGGGCGGAGCGACCCATGTCCAGCTCGCGCAGGTGCGGAACCGCCTGCTTTCCTCTTGAGAGGTAAGGCGAACGCGTCCCAGTACCCTCAGACCGCGAACCGCTCCAGCGCCGCCAGCTTCCACGCTCGTTTCACGTCGCTCGAGTGATGTCCCGAGTCGTCGTCGATCAGCAACTCCGCTCCTGGCCAGGCGCGGGCGAGTTCCCAGGCCGTGTCCACCGGGCAGCTCAGGTCCCGGCGGCCGTGGATCAGCACGCCGGGAATGTCCCGCAACAGACCGGCGTCGCGGATCAGCGCGCCGGGCTCCAGCCAGCCCGCGTGGGAGTAGTAGTGCGTGACGAGGCGCGCGAACGCGAGTTCCCACTCGCCGATCGGGCCATTGTGGACGGTCGCGCCGGGTTCCAGTGACAGCACGGTGTCCTCCCAGACGCACCAGGAGCGGGCGGCCTCGGTCCGCACCCGGGCGTCGGGATCTTCCATGAGCCGGGCATAGGCGGCGACCAGATCGCCGGTGAGATCACCGCGGAAGCGGGCCCATTCTTCGGGGAAGAACCGGCCGACGCCGTGATACAGCCAGTCGATCTCGGACGGCCGTGTCGTGCTGATCGAGCTGACGACGATCTCGGTGACCCGCTCCGGGAACCGTTCGGCGTAGGCGAGCGCGAGCGTCGTGCCCCACGAACCTCCGGTGACGAGCCAGCGTTCGATACCCAGATGCTTCCGCAGCCGTTCCATGTCGGCGACGAGATGATCCGTCGTGTTGTGCCGCAGGTCGGTCGCCAGGTCGCTCGCGTGCGGGGTGCTGCGGCCGCAACCGCGTTGATCGAACAGCACCGCGCGGTAGCGGGCCGGGTCGAACATCCGCCGCATGCTCGGCGTACAGCCCTGCCCAGGGCCGCCGTGCAGCATCACCGCCGGCTTCCCGGCCGGATTCCCGCAGGTCTCCCAATAGACGAGGTTGCCGTCACCTACATCGAGCAGTCCTTTGTCATACGGCTCGGCTGGGGGATACAGATCGATCATGAACCAAGGCTAGACCGTCAGTGAGACCCCGAAACACTTTCGCCGCAACGAAGTTCAGCACACCGGCCCTTTCCTCGCCGCGCCAGAGGAGGCAGATTCAGTGACACCGGCGAAACCACGGAACGGGGGACCATGTTCACCCTTGGTATGGAAGAAGAGTTCGTCCTGCTCGACCCGGTGGACGGCTCGGTCGCGTTGCGAGCCCCCGAACTACTCGCCGGCCTCGTCCCCGGGCCGGATGTCACCGGTGAGCTGATGCGGTTCCAGATCGAGACCGCGACCGGCGTCTGCCGCGGCCTGGACGAGGTGCGCTCGGAACTGACGCGGCTGCGGCAGATCGTCGCGACGGCGGCGCGGGCCGACGGTTGCCTGATGGTGGCGACGGGCATCCCGCCCTGCGGCCTGCGGGGAGACACGCTCACGCCCGAGCCCCGGTACCTGCGGATGGCACAGGCGTTCCCGGACCTGATCCGCGAGGCGGGGACCTGCGCCTGCCATGTGCACGTCGGTCTGCCGTCGCGGAATCTCGGCGCACGGGTTCTCGCCGGGCTGCGGCCGTGGCTCGCGCCGTTGCTGGCGCTCAGTGTCAACTCCCCGGTCGAAAACGGCATCGACTCCGGATGGTCGAGCAGGCGCTTCCCGCTCTGGGACCGGTGGCCGACGGCGCGACCACCCGACGAATGGTCCGGCGCGGCCGCGTACGACCGGAGCATCGGGGAGGCCGTGCGCCACGGCGCCGCCCTCGACGCGGCGGGGGTGTACTTCTACGCCCGCCTTTCCCCTCGGTATCCCACGGTCGAGGTGCGGATCGCCGACGTCTGCCTGTCCGTCGACGACGCGGTGCTGCTCGCCGCGCTGGTGCGCGGGCTGGTCGCGACCTGCGCGGCGACGACGAGACCGCCTCGCGCCCGCGATGCCCGGATCGGCGCGGCCTTGACGGCGGCCGCGCGCCGGGGACTGGACGGGCCCGGCGTCGACGTCTTCACCGGCGGGGAGGCCGATCAGCGCGATCTGCTCGGCGAACTCGTCGAATTCGTCCGGCCGGCGCTCAGGGCGGCGGGTGACGAGGAGGACGTCGAACGTGGGTTGGAGGCGCTGTCCGACCACGGCACCGGCGCGGCCCGGCAACGCCGGCTGCTCGCGGAAGCGGCCTCCACCGGCGAGTTCGCCGCGGAGCTCGCGCACGCCACGATGACCGTCCCGGCCAGGTGAGACGCCTCCGCGTCACAGCCAGCCGGACTCCCTGGCGATCCGCACCGCGTCGACCCGGTTGCGGGCGCTGAGCTTCGAAACGATCGTCGTCAGGTAGTTCCGCACGGTACCGGCGGACAGGAACAGCTCGGCGGCGATCTCGGTCGGGTCGGAGCCGACCGACGCCAGCCGGAGCACCTCGATCTCGCGGGTGGTGAGCGGGCATTCCTCGCTGTCCCAGGCGGCGAGCGCCAGGTCGCCGTCGACGACGCGCCGCCCGGCGGCGACCCCGCGGACCGCGTTGGCGAGCCGGTCGGCGGGCGCGTCCTTGCGCAGGAAGCCGTTGACCTTCGCGGCCAGCGCCCGCCGCAGGGTGCCGGGGCTGCCGAGCGAGGTGAGGATCAGCGTGCGGACCCCGGGAAGCTGCTCATGCAGCTCGGCGGCCGCGGTGAGGCCGTCCTTGCCCGGCAGGTCGATGTCGATGAGCGCGACGTCGGGGCGCGTGGACTGGGCGAGCGGGAGGATCTCGTCGCCGCTCGCGCATTCGGCGACGACCTCGATGTCGGCTTCCAAGCCGAGCAGCGCGACCAGTGCCCCCCGGACAATGTGCATGTCCTCGGCCACCAGGACCTTGATCATCGACCCCATCTGCCTTTCCGCCCGCGTCGCTCCCCCGAGCCGACGATACTATCCTCACACACCGTTCCGCGAAATGGAAACCGGCCCTTGACCACCGAGGGGTGCGTGGTCAAGAGCCGGTTCTGTGTTGTCGCGGGAATACGTTCTTCGCACCACGCCAACACGGTCGGGGTGGTTCCGACGTGAATGCGCTACCAGGAATTCTGCGGCCGCTCGGCGCCGGGATCCAGTGCGCGCACCATTGCCGGACCGTGGTTTTCGCATGGTCGAGCCGCGCGCCGGGCGACCGTGAAATTTTCACGTCGCCGCGCACATGAATTCATATCTGGCGATGAATCAAGCACTTCAGGAGTAGCGGCGGCGAACAGTAGTGTCGGAAACCGCAAACATCCCAGAAATCCTCGAGCGAAAGGACGGCACAATGGATGAGACTGTCCGGCGAGCCGTGGAGCGAGCCATTGGGGCCATGCACGAGAAACTGGGCGAAGAGCTCACTATCGACGACATCGCCCGCGCCGCGACCTTCAGCAAATTCCATTTCAGCAGGGTGTTCCAGCAGGCCACCGGCGTCTCTCCCGGTCGGTTCCTGTCCGCGCTGCGGCTCGACGAGGCCAAACGCCTGCTGCTGACGACCTCGATCTCGGTCGCCGACATCAGCCACCGCGTCGGCTACAACGGTGTCGGCACCTTCAGCACGCGGTTCAGCAACCGCGTGGGCCTCTCTCCCTCCGCGTACCGCCGGCAGGGTGGTTTCCAGCACCGACTGGCGGGCGAGCCCCTGCCCGGCGCGAAGCCGGCGATCGTCCGCGGTTTCGTGTCCGCGCCGCCGGAGATCTCACCTGGTCTCGTGTTCGTCGGCCTCTTCCCGACCCGTATCCCCGAGGGCGCGCCCGTGCGGCACACGGTCATCGACGTCCCCGGCCCCTATCAGCTGACCGACGTCCCCGAAGGCACCTGGCACCTCGTCGTGCACTGCGTGACCGGGCCGCTCACGCGCCGCGGCACCGGGTTCACCGGGCACCACGGGCCGATCACCGTCGAACCGGGCGTCACCGCGCGGCTGGCGGACCTGCGGGTGCGCCCCAAGCGCCTGTTCGACCCGCCGGTCCTGCTCGCGCTCCCCGATCTGCGGCACCGGCCGCAGCCGGTCAGTCAGGCGGCCTGAGCCTCACCCGCGCGCCGCGAAAGGGTCGTTCAAGACGCCGGACGTCTTGAACGACCCTTTCGTGACATCCAGGGGCCCTCAGGCGGCCAGGCGGCCCGCCGACGGGGCCAGACCGTCCCGGATGTTCTGCCGCCACAGCTCGTACGCGGGCGTCCCGTCCGCGGCGTCCTCGGTGACCTCGGTCGAGTCGGCCAGGTCGACGGCCTCCTCGATGCTCAGCCCGACGAGCGTGCGCACGGCGAGGCGGGTGTGCGGGGGGACGAACGACGAGAACGTCCTCGCCTTCACCGCGAAGACGACGCCGAGACCGAGTTCGTCCTGGTGTTCACCCGCCGCCTCGCGCAGCCTCTCCAGCCCGGCCTGGTCACAGCCGCCCGCGAAGGTCGAGGCCAGCCCGACACCGCTCCACAGGTCCGGGCGGCGTCCGGCGGGGAAGCGGTCCACCGCCTCGGCGACCTTCACCGGATCACCGCCGTTGATGAACCACAACGCCCGCCCGATGCCCTGGTCGCAGGCGCGGGGGAAGTACGCGGGGGCGCCCGCCCACGGGTACGGCTTGGGGACGAACTGCTCACCGACCCACTTGTCCGTGTCGAAGTAGGCACGGTCGAAGGCGTAGCCGTCGACGGCCAGCCAGCTCATCGTCGGGTGGAACGGGACGCCGTCGAGCTCCGGCAGCACCTTCTTCCACAGCGGCCGGGGCAGGCGGGCCATCGCGAACCCGATGCCGATGTAGGTCAGGAAGACGTGCGGGAGGCCGGGGCCGCTCATCAGTTCGGCCGTGCGGTCCTTCCGGCCGCCGGGCATCACGTCGAGGATGGTGAACGCCATCGCCGCGCCCTCGTAGGCGAACCCGCGCATCTCGGGCTCGACCATGTCCAGCCGCCGTTCGGCCTCCCACAGCGCCGGCGCGTCGATCCCCCATTCGAACCCGCACACCACCGACTGCGGGATCGACTCCAGGCGTGCGGTCGCCGGCGTCGGCGGTACTCCGAACCCGCGCCCCTCGAAGCCGACCGAAGCCAGCGAAGGCGCGAACATCAGCTTACGCAGAGCACCCAGCAATGAGCTCATCACATACGTCCTTTGTGGATAGTGGCGAATTCGCGCGCGAACCGGCTCGTGCCGAGGACACCACGACGCGGTCTCCCCCCACTCGACGACCGATCGAGATCGGCGCCGGTACCGCCGAACAGACCATCCCGGGCTCCCGGAAAGGGCGGGTTCACCCGTTCGCCGGACTAATTCACCGGAATACAAGTACTCAACAGAAAATGAAAACCACTCGGGACGCCATTTTTTGCCAACCTCTTACATGACGGTGAGTAATCGATCGGTCGCAGTTTCACCACCTTCGAAGCCACGCCATCGTCGCAGCTCACCAGGGAATCGATCTTGCCGATCTGCCACCGGAAAATGCGTAACCTTGTATCGTGCGAATCAGATTCACTCTTGCGGGTTTGCTGGGTACACTGAGAGTTACCGTGTTTCTGGGGAAGAGGAGGTCGGAGTGATCCGAGTCCTGTTGGCCGAGGACATGCACCTGGTCCGCGGCGCCTTGGTCGCCCTGCTGAACCTCGAACAAGACATCGAGGTCGTCGCGGAGGTGGGTTCCGGCGACAAGATCCTCCCGATGGCGGCGGAGTACCTGCCGGACGTCGCGATCATCGACATCGATCTGCCCGCCAAAGACGGGCTCACCGCCGCTTCCGAACTCTGCCAGCAACTTCCGGACGTCCGCACGCTGATCCTCACGTCGCTCGGCCGCCCAGGCACCGTACGCCGCGCGCTCGACGCGAAGGTCAACGGCTTCCTGCTCAAGGACGCGCCCGCCGACAAACTCGCCAACGCCGTCCGCTTGGTCGCCACCGGCCGCCGGGTCATCGACAGCGAACTCGCCTTGTCCGCGTGGGGAACCGAGGACTGCCCGCTGACCCCGCGGGAGGTCGAGATCCTCCGCCTCGCCGCGAACGGGCACACGGTCGCCGACATCGCGGCGGAACTGTTCCTGTCACCGGGAACCGTCCGGAACTACCTCGCCACCGTGGTGACGAAACTCAACGCCCGCAACCGGGTGGACGCCATCCGCATCGCCCGCGATTCGGACTGGCTCTGACCCGGTTCGCGTCTTCTCTTTTGCCACAACCGGTTCAGCGCTCCAATACGTGACGATCGCATACGGGGCAAAGAAAAAATCACGGTCCGTCGTGTGTTTCCGGCACTGTTCCGAAGGTTCCGCCTCTGTCACCGTCATTGAGGGGAGTCCGGAGGGCAGGGGATGTACGCGATGACGATCGAACCGGGTGACACGGTCGCCTCGACCGATGCGCCGCACGGCGTGCGCGCGCGGCTCCTCGGCCCGCTCGAACTGCACATCGATGCCACCGATCGCGCGCCGAGCACGCCGAAACTCCTGCAACTGCTGGCGATGCTGCTCATCCGACCCGGCAGGACGGTCCACGTCGACTCCCTCGTGCACGAACTGTGGAACGAAGCCCCGCCCCGCAGTGCCCGCCGGGCCCTGCACACCTACGTCCACCACCTCCGCCGTCACCTCGACCCCGGTGGTACCGGCGATCTGCTGGTCACCAGCCCGCCCGGCTACCGGCTCGAGATCGACGCGGATGTGGTCGACGTGGCGGAATTCCAGCGGCTCCACCGGGTCGGCCGTGAACTGCTCGAAGCAGGCGACGACGCGGCGGCCGCGCACGCCTTCCGTACCGCACTGGACCTGTGGTCCGGTCCCCCGCTGGCGAACATCCACTGTGGACCGACCCTCGCCGCCTACACCGTCTATCTGCTGGAGGAGCGGCGCGATGCCCGCGACCTGTGGATCGAGGCCGAGATCCGCGCCGGCAGGCACCGGGAGATGCTCGGCGTCCTGCGGTCGCTGACCACCGCGGACCCGTTCGACGAAACCCTGCACGCCCACCTGATCCGCGCACTGGGGCTCAGCGGACGACGCAGCGACGCACTGGCGTCCTACGAGTGGCTGCGCTCCAGGCTCGAGGACGAACTGGGGGTGAAACCCAGCGCCGAACTGCGAGAGCTGCACCGCGAACTGCTTTCCGAGGGACACCCGGTCCGCTGACCGAGCACCACCGCCACCACCAGATCCAGGAATATGAGGAGTCAAGCATGACCGCTCGCACCTATGGCCAGTTCTGCGGCCTCGCCCGCGCCCTCGAGATCATCGGGGAACGCTGGTCCCTGCTCGTGATCCGTGACCTGGTACTCGGCCCGAAACGGTTCGACGAGCTGCAACAGGGCTTGCCGAAGATCCCGATGAGCATCCTGTCGACCCGGCTCAACGAGCTGGAGCAGCACGGTGTCGTCCAGCGCCGGGTGCTCTCGCAGCTCGACGCCGGGGTGGTCTACGAGCTGACCGAGTACGGCAACGACCTCGACCAGATCCTGCTGCAGCTGGGCCTGTGGGGTGCCCGTTCGCTCGGCGACCAGACGGCGGACGACCTGTTCACCCTCGACTCGGCCGTCCTGTCGCTGTACACCACGTTCCAGCCGGACGCGGCCCGTGGCGTCCACTGCACGTTCGAAATGCACTACGGCGGCGAGATGGTCATCCACGCGGTGATCGAGGACGGCGCCCTGACCGCGGGCGAGGGCACGCACCCGGACCCGGACCTCGTCATCGAGCCGCGCGGCCCGTACATGCTGAAGCTGCTGAACGGCGAGATGGACGCGGCGAGCGCGCTCACCAGCGGCGCCGTGGCCGTCAAGGGCGATCCGGACAAGCTGGAGCTGTTCACCCGGATGTTCCACATCCCCTCCGCGCCGACGAAGACCGAAGGGCTCGTCACGCACTGAGGACCGTTCCAGCGGCGGGGCCGGGACGCCGGTCCCGCCGTTCCTATTCGAACCGTGCGGTGTCGCCGGCGCCCCGCCGCACGATCTCCGGTTCCCCCGACGAGAAATCGATGACGGTGGTGGGTTCGACCCCGCAGTCACCGGAGTCGATCACCGCGTCCACCACGTGCTCCAGATGTTCCTTGATGTCCCAGCCCTGGGTCATCGGCTCCTCCTGGCCGGGTAGCAGCAGCGTGCTCGACAGCAGCGGCTCGCCGAGTTCGCCCAGCAGTGCCTGGGTGACCACGTGGTCCGGGATGCGCACGCCGACGGTCTTCTTCTTGGCGTGCAGCAGCCGTCGCGGAACCTCCTTGGTGGCCGGAAGGATGAACGTGTAACTGCCGGGCGTGGACGCCTTGACCGCGCGGAAGACCGCGTTGTCCACGTGCACGAACTGGCCCAGCTGAGCGAAATCCTGGCACACCAGGGTGAAATGGTGGCGGTCGTCGAGTTTGCGGATGCTCCGGATACGGTCGATGCCCTGCTTGTTCCCCAGCTGGCAGCCGAGGGCGAAGCAGGAGTCCGTCGGATACGCGATGAGCCCGTCTTCGCGCAGGAAGTCGACGACCTGTCCGATCGCGCGCCGTTGCGGATTTTCCGGGTGTACGTCGAAATACCTGGCCATGCGCAGAGCTTAAGGCCACCGGCCCGCGCCCGCCGCGAGAGGCTGTCGCGGGCCGCGTACACAGTGGATCTCCGCGCCCGTTCCCGGCCGCCGCGTCTTCCATCGTGGTATGTTCCGCGATGAACGCGGTGGTGCGAACAGCCCACACCCGTGCGGGTGAACACCGGAGTTTTCCCGTCCCCAGCGGGGAAAGCGTCTCCCTGTTCGCCGTTCTTCCGTTATCCGGAGGGACCGACCCGGGTAACGAACATGGGCTATGATCCGAACCATAGCGATGGAGGGCCGTGTCACGGCCCGGGCCGTCGCGAGGGGGGACGCGACCAGATCGAGCCGTCTTTCTGTTACCACTGGGGTGCCTGTGCCGGACCAGCTCGCTGTGACCGCCGAACCTCTCGGAACCGCCGGCATCGACCGGCGTCCTCGCCGGGCGCTGTTCCTCGCCGGGCTGGTCATCACCGTCGTCTTCGTCAACGCCTGCCTCTTCGGTCTGCTCGGCGTCCTGCTTCAGCCTGGGATGGACCTTCAGCACGGCTTGCTGGCCGTGCTGTACGTCGGGCCCGTGCTCGCGATCCAGCTGCTGTACTTCAGCCGCCCGGCGATCCGCCTGGACACCCGGCGGGCGAAGGCGACTCTGGGGGTCCAGACCGGTCTCGCCTATCTGCCGGTACTGCACTTCGACGAGGCGCTGACCTCGCTGACCACCATCGCAGCCGGCAGTTCGCTGCTGATCCTCCGCCCGCGGGTCGGCTGGCCGGTGTTCACCACCCTCATCGCGGCCACGTCGTGGATCCTGTGGATCCATGCCGACTCCGCGCTCGGAGCGACGATCGACACGGTCAGCGCGGTGGTCTACGGGCTGGTCACGTATCTGCTGACCTGGCTCGCGAGGCTGGTGAACGAACTGCATCAGGCCCGCACCGAACTGGCGAGGCGAGCCGTGGCGGAGCAGAGGCTGGCCTTCGCCAAGGACCTGCACGACCTGCTCGGGCTCGGTCTGTCCGCGATCTCGCTCAAGGGTGAACTGGTGCACCGGCTCCTGCGCAAGTCACCGCAGCGGGCGCGCGAGGAACTGGCCGAGATCACCGGGATCGCGCAGCGCACGCTGTCCGACGTGCGGTCGGTGGCCAGGGGGTACCGTGAGCTGTCGCTGGACAAGGAATCGCGCACCGCGGTGTCGTTGCTTTCAGCCTCGAACGTCGCGGTGCGGGTCGATCTCGAACAGGTCGAGCTGCCGGTGAAGCTGCGCACCTTGCTGGCGAAGGTGCTGCGAGAGGGCGTCACGAACGTGCTCCGCTACACCGGCGTCCAACACTGCGAGATCGCCGTGCGCACCAGCGAGGGCCGCGTCGCGCTGGAGATCGTCCATGACGGCACGGCGCACGAGGACGTCCCGGCGGAGACGGCCGAGAGCCTCCGCGAGGTGACAGACGAGATCATCGGACACGGCGGGACGCTCAGCGCGGGTCCCGACTCGACCGGACGATGGCGCCTCCATGCCGAACTGCCGGTGCCCGAGCAGGCCGACCCCGCCGAGGCCGCACTGGCGCGGGGTCCCAGTCACTGGTCCCGGATCGACGCCAGGAACGTCCAGTGGATGCTGACGGCGGTCTTCATCGTCTTCGGTCTCTCGGCCATGTCCCGGGTCTTCAACCTGACCGGGGACGGCTGGCGCATCGCGCTCGTCGCCGGCCCCCTCACCGCACTCGTCACCCTGCAACTGGCCTATTTCGCCCGGCCGAACGTCCGGCTGCGTTCACGGCGGAGCTACGCGCTGCTGTTCGTCCAGGCCTGTCTGGTCTTTCTGCCGCTGATCCCGCTCGGGAACGCCTGGGTGAGCCTGCCCAGCCTGTTCGCCGGCACCGCCCTGCTGGTGCTGCCGCCGATCGCGGGATGGTCCGCGTTCGCCGCGACGGTCGCCGGGCCCGTGCTCATCCGGATCGAGTCCGGCGCCGGCTTCCTCGACGCGTTCAACACCTTCGCGTCCCAACTGAACACCGGCCTGATGGTCTTCGGGCTCATCTGGCTGACCCGGCTGGTGACCGAACTGGGTGAGACCAGGAAACGGCTGGCCGAGGTCGCGGTCGCCGAGGAACGGCTGCGCTTCGCCCGCGACCTGCACGACCTGCTCGGCATGAGCCTCTCGGCGATCGCGCTGAAGAGCGAGCTGACCAGCCGGATCATGGACATCGACACCACGCGGGCCTCCGACGAGCTGCTGGAGATCCTCGGTCTGACCCGGCAGGCACTGACCGACGTCCGCTCGGTGGCAAGCGGCTACCGCGAACTGTCGCTGGACAAGGAGTCGCGGTCCGCACAGGCGGTACTGACGGCCGCTGACGTCCAGGTGCGGCTGGAGATGGAACACGGGGATCTGCCTGCCCCGGTGCGCACGGTGCTGGCCGTGGTGCTGCGCGAGAGCGTGACGAACGTGTTGCGGCACAGCAAGGTCGAACGATGCGAGATCGCGGTGCGGCGGGTCGGCAACGGGGTCGCGCTGGACATCGTCAACGACGGCGTCGTGAACGGGCAACCTCGGAATCCGGACAAGCCGGCGCGGGTCGAGGTCGCGGGCAGTGGCATCACGAACATGTCGGATCGCGTCGCCGGGCTGGGCGGCGAGTTGACCGCCGGTGTCGAGGCCGACGGACGGTTCCGGTTGCGTGCCGTGGTGCCGGTCTAGACCACGGTCCAGCACCGCTCAGAGCCAGCCGGATTCCTTCGCGATCCGGATCGCGTCGACCCGGTTGCGTGCGTTGAGCTTTGCCACGATCGTGGTCAGGTAGTTGCGCACCGTTCCGGTGGAGAGGAACGCCTTCGCCGCGACCTCCAGGGTGTCGCGGCCCTCCGCGGTCAACCGCAGGACGTCGATCTCGCGCGGGGTCAGCGGGCAGTCCACGGTGTCCCAGGCGGCCAGCGCCAGCTCGCCGTCGACCATCCTCCGTCCGGCGGCCACCCCGCGCACCGCGTTGGCGAGCTTCTCCGCGGGGGCGTCTTTCAACAGGAAACCGTTGACCTTGGCCGCCAGCGCCCGGCGAAGAGTGCCTGGTCTGCCGAGGCTGGTCAGGATCAGCGTCCTGACCTCGGGAAGCTGCTCGTGGATTTCGGTGGCCGCGGTGAGCCCGTCCTTGCCGGGAAGGTCGATGTCGATGATCGCGACCTGAATCCGCGAACTCCGCGCGGCGGCCAGGATCTCGTCTCCGGACGCCACTTCGGACACCACTTCGATATCCGGCTCCAGCCGCAGGAGCGCTACCAGGGCCCCTCTGACGATATGCATGTCCTCGGCTATGAGAACTCTGATCACCATCGGCGCCGCCCCCTCCGCGCACGCTGCCCCCGTCACCCAACTTAAACACGGCCAACCGGAATGCGTTCCACCATTCGAGTGATGAGTCGGCTCTGCCAAGGGATGTCCGACTTGGTGGATTACGCGGCGAACGAGTTACCCGGATACGAGTGCCGCACTCATTGGCGACTTTCCGTAAGCTCACGAAGCCGACCGCCTCTCACGTTCGCGATGTGAGAGGCGGTCGGCGGAGCGGGTGGCCGGTTTCAGCTCGCCTCGGCCAGAGGCGGAGGGACCTCACAGGTGGTGAAACAGCCGAAGACCTGCCCACCCTGCCGGTTGGACCAGTTGTCGAACCGGTCGATCACCAGCTCGACCTGGTGCCCGGCCGAAGTGGTGTCGATTCCCCGGACGGCGAAGAGCGAACGGACGTTGTCGGTCGCAGCGTTCTGCATCGAAATGACTCCCAGGCTGGTCGGGGCTTTCTTTCAATGAGACGATCGTGCCCGCATGTCCGTTTCCCAACCAGTGCCGTGCATCATCGCGGGAATATGCTTTTTGCCTACTCCGGAAGGTTCTCGCGATTGCTCCGTTCCCTCGATCAACGCCATCGAATGGAGTAACGCGCACCGTCATCGGTGACGGTGCGCGCCGAAGCGATCTCTTTATGCCACGATCACCGATAGTCACGGGACTACCCCGAACAGACCAATCTATACGTCCACTATGGACAGAGGTTTCAGGAGCCGAGCAGGGTCGCCAGGCCGGCGTATCCGCCCTCTTTCAGGCGCACGCCGGACGTCTTCGCGTACGCGGCGTCGGCGCGGATCCCGAGCCCCTCGACCATCCGGTTCATGAAGTTGAACAGGGCGCACACGAGCACCGCGTCGTGCAGCGCGGCTTCGTCCCAGCCCGCCGCGAAGACGGCCTCAGCGTCCTCTTCGGTCACCTGGGACGGCGTACGCGTCAGCTTGCCCACATAGGCCAGCACGGGCTTCATGCGCTCGTCCACGGGCGCGGAACCGAGGTCGTCCAGTGCGGCGGTCAGAAGTCCTTCCGGGACACCGAAAGCCTCCGCGGTGACGGTGTGGACCCCGTGGCAGTACCCGCAGTCGTTGACGCCGGAGACGTAGGCCGCGATCAGCTCCCGCTCCCCCGCGCCGAACGCCGACGGCGCCCGCATGATCAGCTCGTGCAAGTCCAGCAGCTTCGCCGCCGGGGCGGGAAACCGCTGGAACACCTGCAGCAGAGTGGCGTCAGTCGGCAAAGACCCGAGATAGGACATCTTGTGCGCTCCCCTGTTCCGGCGACCGCATGGTCGAGGCGGACCGGACCGCGTCGTCGATGTCGTCGCGCCGCAGCCAGCAGGCCGCGAGGCAGGACACCGATGCCGGTCCCAGCCCGGTCACCGTGGCGGTGACGCGCGCGGTCGCGTGTTCCCATTCTCGGCGCAGGGAACCCGCCGACGCCATCTCCGGACCTGCTTCGATCAGCGGGCGGACCGCGCGCCAGCGGAGGATGCCGGCCTCGACCAGCGCTTCGGTACGGAGGTCGAGCGCGTCGTGCCGGGCCTGGTCCACGGCGAGGGCGACCAGCGCGGGCTCGTCGGCGATCCGGGCGAGCCCGACGCCGGCGAGCAGGCGTTCGGCGTCCAGCCCCAGCAGGATCACCCCGGCCTCGGTCGAGGGAGCGTCGTCGATCGACGGCAGGGTGAAGCGGGAGTCGTAAGGCTCAGACACGGGCGACGTCCTTCGTGGCCGTCCGCAGCGGGAGGTCGCGCCGCAGGTTTTCGGCGACGGTGGCCGCGACCCGTGCGGTGGCGACGCGGTGACCGTCGATGTTGCGGGCGGCGGGCCCCAGCGCCATCCCCGCGGCCGCGCCGACGGCGAAGACCCGGGGCGCGCCGAGGTAGGCGAAGGTGCGTTCGTCCAGCCGCGGCCAGCCGCCGCGGTCGAGGACGGCCTCGGCGGGCATCAGGCCGTCCCCGATCGACGGCGTGGTGCCGAGCGCCAGTACGGCGTGGTCCACGGACACCCGCGAACCGTCTTCGAGGTGGAGGCCGACACCGGGCGTCACCTTCGTGATCGCCCTGCCGCGATGCACGATCAGCCTGCCTTCGGCTTCGGCCGCTTGGAGCATCGGTCGGAACTCGAACATGATCGACGCGCGCCGGAACCGGCCCATCAGTTCGAGCCGCTCGGACCAGCCCACGCCGTCGAAACGAGCGCGGCCTTCGGGCCGGAAGAACGACGAGTTGACGTCGGCGCACTGGTAGCGTTCGCCCGCTTCGCGGACCACCCAGTGCACCTCGCGGCCCTGGGCGAGACCGTTGGAGATCAGGTGCGCGGCAGTGAGGCCGGCACCGACGACGGCGAGCCGCTTCCCGCCATCGGGAACGGGTTCGTCCCAGTAGCTCACCCCGCGCGGTGGACGGCCGCCGCCCCACCAGGTGCCCGGGGCGGACCGGCGCTCCTCTCCGAGGCACAGCACGACGTGCCGCGCGGTGACGGAGAACCGGTCGGCGCGGACGGTGACGGCGTCCGCGGTCGGCAGCACCTCGCGGACCGAACCGCGCCAGGTCCGCTCGGTGACGTGATGACTCGCCGCGAGATGACGGCAGTAGGCCTCGAAGACGTCGACGGGCACGACCGAGCGATGCCCGGCCTGCGCCATGCGGATCTCCCGGCGTTCCACCGGGGTGAGCACCGACCAGTGCAGCCGGGCGAAGTCCAGGAGTTCGCAGTCGCGGTACCCCTCGACGCCGGGGTGGTGCTCGTACGGCGACCGCAGCACGCGCTGGCCGAGCAGATCGACGCGGTCGAAGAAGCGGCCGCAGGGACGGCCGTCGCGGTCGACGACGACGATGTCGGTCACGCCGTGGTGCCACAGCGCGGAAGCGACCGCGAGCCCGGCCGGGCCCGCCCCGACGACGACCACGTCGGCGGCGGACGGCGGTTCGGCGGTGACCGCCGCGCGGGTGCCGGGGAGTACCGGCCACTCACGCCCGCGCGGCGATTCGAGGAGATGGGGTTCCGGGACGAAGGTGATCACCGGTGTGCTCAGCCGATCACGGTCACCGGGACGATCAGCTCGATCACGGGCCGCTGCTTCATCCCGTTGCTGATCATTTCGTCCAGGGTCTGCTGGGACTGCTCGGCGGTGTCGGTCGCGATCGGGCTGTAGCGGGAGTAGGAGTAGGTCGGCTTCCGGCCGCCCGCGTCGAGCGAGTACACCTTGAGCACCGCCTCGCCAGGCCGGACTTCACCGTCGTAGAAGGTGAGGCGGCGCTGATCCGGCGTCATGAAGGACTTCGAGAACTGGCGGGAAAGGACGAGCGTGTCGGCGTCGTTGACGAAGGTCGAGTCCTCGTCGGTGACGACCTGCATCGCGACCCAGGTCTTGTCGGTCAGGTTGGTCTCGGACTTGATGACCTGCCAGCGGCCCGGTTCCGGGAGATTGACACTCACCGAGATGTCGTGATCAGTGGTGTCGATCGCCCCGGAGATCATCAGCACCCGCCGCCGGACGTCGGCGACCCCGGCCATCTGAATGTCACGTGCGCGTACCCGAGTGGAAACATCCAATCCCGGGAATTCAGGTGATGACATCTTTCACGCCTCCCAGACCTCGATATCGCAATTCAATCCCCGGCATGATCCCCCCAGCCGCAAACACCGGAAGAATTTCACGCTGAACTGGGCGATGTCAAGATGAGGAACACATGATCCACTCCCCGTCCGGACTGGGCCGTTCGGCGGTACCCGGGTCAGGATTCGTCGGATTCCTCAGCCCAGGCCGCCGCGGGTGTGCCCTGCTCCAGCGCCCCGATGTAGACGATCTCGAACGAGGAATCGGCGCGATCGATCCCGATACGGAGGACGAGGTCGTGTTTCACCAGAAAAAGAAACTGATGCGGTTCCCTGCTGTCGCCGAAAATGTCGTAGATGAGGAAGGCGGAGCCGTCCGCCACCGCGAAAAGCGCTTCGTAGACGACATTCCGGTCGGCCTGCGGAGCATTGATCGCCCATTCTTCCAACACCTGCAAACCCGACGTGAGCTGGAGGCGCATAGCCATCCGGAGGCCTCCTCGAGGTCTGGTCGGTTCGCGGGCGATCTTCATCGTCGCGCGCGCGATACCTGATGGTCTTCTTCGTCCGTGCGCCGTGCCTAGTTGTAACCGAGGACGATGTGGTCGGCCGGGAAATCGTTTTCGGTGGCCTGCCTCGGCTCCGGGACGACCACCGCCGCGCCGGCCTCCGCGCCCCCGCGCGGGTCGAAATCATCGGTCACGACCCAAATTCGCACCTGTGCCGTCATGACGTTCCTCCCGGCCTTCGATGAACGACTCACTTGACAACCAAGGATGGACCCGTCCGATCGTGACCCGCTCGAGGACGGGCGGAGGCCTCGGTGAGCAAAGGAAAAGTCGCCGCCGGAGGGCCGCCGGTAGTGCCCTTGAGGTAACTCGGAACCCAGGGAGCCACCATGACCGAACGCCTCGACCCGTACGAGATCTACGCCGACGACGAAGTCGACGTCGACTTGCTGGGCCTGTCGTGGCCCGACCCCGCGGTCCCCGAGCAGCGGGGCCGGCAATGAGCGCCGCGGAGCGGCAGCGGACCTGTGCGGCCTGCGGGGGCCCGTTCCGGCCCGGGGAGCGAACGGGTCTGGAGGCCGTGCTCGACGGAGAGATCCTCTACGTCGCGGTGCACGCCCGCCACAGTACGTATCCGCCGCGGCGGGAAATCGAGGCGGCGCGACGTCTCGCGTGAGTCAGTGAAGGCCTCCTTGAGGGACTCTGGGTCCCCAAGGAGGCCTGGGCACGCGTGATCGAAGACCGCACACGCGTGATTGAACGCGTAACTCGCGTGATTGAACGCGTAACTCGCAGATGCGCCCGGAAACACGCGTGTTACGGCTCCAGACACGCGTGTTACGACCAAACGCCCGCGTGTGTTCTAGCGCAGCGTCGAGGTACGCCAGGTCGGCGCGGCGAGCGGCGACCAGGTGGAGCGGGCCGGCGCCGCGGGCGGGGGCGCGACGGAGGCCAACGCGGTGAAGACGGCCACGAGGGCCGCCAGTTCGGCGTCTTCCGGGTCCCCGCGCAGGACCCGGAAGACGGGCGCACTGTCCATTCCGGACGGTGACATGGTTCCCCCGTTCAGATCGGGTGGTTGCCGTGCTTGCGCTGGGGCGCCGCCTTTCGCTTGTCCTGCAGCATGTCCAGCGCCCTGGCGACGGCGGACCGGGTGTCCGCGGGGTCGATGATGTCGTCGACCAGCCCGCGTTCGGCCGAGTACTGCGGGTTCATGAACTCCTCGGTGTATTCGGCGACCAGATGCGCGCGCAGCGCGTCCGGATCGGGCGCGGCGGCGAGATCCTTGCGGAACAGCACGTTGACCGCGCCCTCGGCGCCCATCACGGCGATCTGGTTGGTCGGCCACGCCAGCGAGAGATCGGTCCCGATGGACCGCGAGTCCATCACGATGTACGCGCCGCCGTACGCCTTGCGCAGGATCACCTGGACGCGTGGCACGGTCGCCTCGCAGTAGGCGTGCAGCAGCTGGGCCCCGTGCCGGATGATCCCCGAGTGCTCCTGCTCGACCCCCGGCAGGAAGCCGGGGACGTCCACGAGCGTCACCAGCGGGATGCTGAAGGCGTCGCAGAACCGCACGAACCGCGCCGCCTTCTGCGACGCCGGGCCGTCGAGCACGCCGGCGAACACCACCGGCTGGTTGCCGACCAGGCCGACCACCCGCCCGTCGATCCGCGCGAGCGCGCACAGCACGTTGCCTGCCCATCGCTCGTGCAGTTCGAAGAACTCGCCGTCGTCGGCCAGTTCCGCGAACACCTCGCGCATGTCGTACGGCTTGTTCGGCTCCACCGGGACGAGTTCGGCGAACCTGGGCCGCCGGTCCTTGCCCGCGTCCTGCGACGGCTCGCGGGGCGCGGGCTCCAGGTAGTTCGACGGCAGCAGCGACACCAGGTAGCGGACGTCGGCGAGGCAGCTCTCCTCGTCGTCGTGCACCACGGTCGCCACGCCGGACGACGCGCCGTGTACGTCCGCGCCCCCCAGTTCGTCGTGGCTGACCCGTTCCCCGGTCACGGTCTCGACGACGTCCGGCCCGGTCAGGTACATGCGGGCGGTGTCGCGCACCATGAACACGAAATCCGCGAGCGCGGGCGAATACGCCGCCCCGCCCGCGCACGGCCCCAGCACCACGCTGATCTGCGGGATGACGCCGGACGCCTCGACCTGGCGGCGGAAGATTCCGCCGTAGCCGTCGAGCGCCATGACGCCTTCCTGGATCCGCGCTCCCCCGCTGTCGTTGAGCCCGATCAGCGGCGAACCGGTGGCGATCGCCAGATCCAGCACCTTGTGGATCTTCGCCGCGTGCGCCTCGCCGAGCGAACCGCCGAAGACGGTGAAGTCCTGCGCGTAGACGAACACCCGCCGTCCGTCGATGGTGCCCGACCCGGCGACGACGCCGTCGGTGTACGGCCGGTTCTCCGCCAGCCCGAGCCCGCTCGCCTGATGCCGCCGGTACAGCTCGATCTCGGTGAAGGAATCCTCGTCCAGCAACAGTTCCAGCCGCTCGCGCGCGGTGTGCTTGCCGAGCGAGTGCTGCCGCCGGACGCCGTCGAGCCGCCCGTCGACGATGTGCTCGCGCAGCTCGTCGCGCTGGGCGCGCAGCAACGGCATCGTCGGCTGCGGCGGGTGCACCGGTTCGGCGCCGCGGGCGAGGGGGATCACCCGCCCGTCGGTCGCCCTCGGGACCCGGGAGCGCCGCAGCCGGTCCTCCGGCAGCGGCACCACCTCGGAGTCCTCCGCGCGTTGTGCTCCCGGGTCACCTTGCAGGGTCACGCCGCGTCCCGTAGCCGTGCATCACGCTCGAGTTCGTCAAGCTCGATCTCGCGCATGATGTCGCGCCAGCACACCCCCCGTCCGAGACGGGGCATGGTGGTCACCACTGGCGGCCGCTCGACCGTGGGCGCCGGGGCGGACGGGGTGGATTCGTTGATGGTCATGACTTTCCTCTCCTGTCAGGCCGATGCCCGGATCCGGCCGTCGATCTGGTGGTAGCCGCCGCTGTAGAAGACCAGCGAGTCCTGCGCGGTGCCGCGGCTGGAGGCGACCACCTTGCCGAGGAAGATCGAGTGGTCACCGCCTTCGTAGACTTCGGCCAGCTCGCATTCCAGCCACGCCAGCGCGCCGTCGAGCAGCGGGGCGCCGGTCTGCGGACCGGCCGTCCAGTCCACCGAGTCGAACTGGGCGAGCCCGGCAGGGCGGCGCCAGTCGGCGAAGTACTTCGCCAGTTCCTTCTGGTCCGACGCCAGCACCGTGACCGCGTACGAACCCGCCGTCACGATCGCCTCGTGCATCCGCGCCGCGCGGGAAACGCAGCACAGCACCATCGGCGGCTCCAGCGACACGGAGGTGACGGCGTTGGCGGTCATCCCGTGGGCCCGTTCGCCGCCGGCGGTCAGCACGGTGACCCCGGTGGCGAACTGGCCCATCACCTCCCGCAGCCCGGCCTGAGCGGACAACCGGCGGCGGGCCACGGGCGACGGCAGGCGTTTCAGCACGGGCCGCGAAGGCTCGTCCAGCGTGCCCACGTCATTCCCCCTTGCCGTCGACCGCGTACGGGGCCAGCGCCTCACGCAGCTGCTCGGGCACCCGGCTGGGCACCGTGGCCGTGTTCGGGCCGCGCATGCACGCGATCCGCTGCCTTCCGCGGGCCACCAGCCGCTCACCCTCGTCGGTGAGGTGGACGTAGTCGAAGGTGAACTGGACCTGGGTCTGCGTCAGCTCTTCCAGCCGCAGCCGGATGGACAGCTCGTCGAACGCGGTGATCTCCGCGTAGAACTCGCAATCCACCTTGAGCGTGAAGAGCTTGAGGTCGTCACGGACCTCTTCGAGCACCGCGGGCGCCTTCTCCTTCAGGAACATTTCGCGGCACCGGCCCTGCCAGCGCACGTAGTTCACGTAGTAGACGTTGCCCACCAGGTTGGTCTCTTCGAACCCGACGGTATGCAGGATCTCGTAGTAGTCGGCCATGTCAGTTCTCCTCTCCCTGGAGCACCGCGAAGACGACGGGATCGGGCCGGTCGTTGACGGTCGTCACCCAGGTGGCGATGCGGGCACCGCCGTGGGAAAGCACCGCCCAGCCGTCCGGGTCGACCCGGTGCACGGTGAGCGCCTGTGTCATGTCCCCGGTCTTGCGCACGCATTCCAGCGCGCTCCAGACCCTGGTGTGCGCGACCGAAAGCGGCTCGCGGGCGTCCGCGGCGAGCAGTTCGCCCACCGCCAGCAGATCCTCACCGAGCAGCCCCGCCCAGTCCTCGGGCGTCCGCTCGATCGCGGTTTCGACGTCGCACGCGACCCGGCCGCCGCCCGCGATCGCCAGGGTGAGGTCGGCGCTGTGCGACGCGCTCACCTCGACCCCGTCGGCCTCCGGTTTGCCGTCCGGGCGGTAGCGGATCTCGAGCGGGGCGTCGACGGCGCGGCCGGCGGCCAGTGCCGTCTGCGCCCGCCGTTCCGGCGTGGTCTCCACGGAAGCGCCCACCGGGTCCGGTTCGACGACGATCGCGCGGGACGAGCCGAGCAGCCGTTCCACGGAACGCTCCAAATAGGACCCGAGCATCGACGGAACCCACGGTCCTTCGCCGTCACGCTTGCGCACCGCGCGCAGCTTCAGCCCTTCCCAGCGCTCGACCAGCTTCCCGTCGGGGTTGCGGACGTCGAGGTCGTAGAGGTAGCTGTCGCCGTCCTGCGAACGCTCGCGGGCGTCGAGGAGCACGTACTCCGGGTCCTGCTCGCCGGGTTCAGCGAGGTACAGCCGCTCGATCCCTTGCGGCAGCAGGGTCGCGTCCGGGACACAGCACTGGATCGCGTGCATCATCGCGTCGCGGGTGCCCGGGTCGGCCAGCAGCTTCTCCTGCGGGAGGAACGGCGCGAACCAGTCGACCTCGGCGCCGGTCGCGATCTCCGCGACCGCGTGCCGCGCGCTGGCCCGCCGGTAGCCGGTGACCCGCTGGAATCGCTTGCCCTGGAACAGGACCGTGCCGTACAGCTCGGTCGTCGGGTCGACCGGGACGGGCGGCAGCGCGACGTCGCGGACGACGGTCTCGCCGAGCGGATCCGGCCGGGAGAACCGCAGCCGGGCCCGGAAGTGGTCGGCGCTGAACCCGGTCTCCCCGCTGCGCAGCACCACGTCCACCGTTTCGGCGTCCCTGGCCAGCGCGGCGAGCCGGATCGTGGTCGACCCGCCCGGCGAGACGATGATCGGGCGCAGGAACTCGACGTCGGAGAGCACCGGCGCCGGCAGCGTTTCCGCGCCGAGGGCGGCCTTCGCGACCTGGGTCATCGCCTCCATCCCGATCACCGCCGGGAACAGCAGCTGACCGTCGAGCAGGTGGTCGGCCAGATACGGGTCGCTGCCCGCGGACAGGTCGGCCTCGGTGATCAGCTCGACACCCGGGTAGTGCACGACCGCCCGGTCGACGAAGCGGGTCAGCGGCAGTTCGCGCTTCTCCACCGGCAGGGTGGCCAGCCCCCCGGTCCGGCCGCAGACGACCAGCACCGACGGGGCGGTCGGATCGCCGACGACCTGGCGGAGGATCTCGATACCCTCCTCGGTCGGGATCGGGGTGATCCCGTCGCGCATCAAAGCGCTGACGACGCCGAGCTTTTCGCCCATGCCCGTCCCCGACCAGACCGACCATTCGAGGGCGATCGCCCTGGCCTGGGGGTGTTCCTGGCCGAAGCGGACGGTCAGTTCGGTCATCCAGTCGTTGGCCGTGGCGTAGTGCGCCTCGCCGCGCAGGCCCGCCCGTCCGATGATGCTGCCGAAGGTCACCAGCAGCTTGATCTTGTCCTGGTCGACGGCGTCGAGGACGGCGTTGAGGCCACCGATCTTCGGGGCCAGCGTCTTGCGGAAGCTCTCCTCGGTCAAGGAGAACAGCGCGGCGGGCTCGTTGCGGCCCGCGCCGTGCAGGACCGCGGTGACCGGGCCGAACTCGGCCTGCACGCGGCCGATCGCGTCGGCCACCTGACGGGCGTCGGTGACGTCGGCGCGTTCGTAGCGGTAGGTGATGCCCGCCGCCGCCATCCGGCCGAGGTTCTCCGACAGTTCGGCGTCGTCGGCCGGGTCGCTCCGGCCGAGCAGCGCCAGTTTCGCGCCGGAGTCCTTGGCCAGCGCCAACGCGCTCTCGGCGGTGATGCCCTTGCCGCCACCCGTGACGAGCAGGACGTCGCCGGAGTCCAACGGGGTCCCCTCGGCCTCGGCCGGGGTCATGGCCGCGAGCTTCGGCACCGTGCGGACCCCGGCGGCGTCGTAGCGGACCTCGCTGAAGTCGTTGGTCGCCGCCACTTCGGCGACCACGGTGGACACCGCGGCGCTGACGGCCTCGGGATCGACCGGGCCGACGTCGGCGAGATCGACGATCGTGGTGCGGGCCGACGGGTCCTCCAGGCGCAGCGTCTTCGCCAGACCGGAGGCACCGAGACCGTGCTGCACCACGACGAACCGCGTGCCGTTGGGCGCGGCCAGCACGGCGCGGCCCGCGTCGAGGAACAGGCCGACGTCGCCGGAACCGCTGTCGGAGTTCAGGCAGAGGAGGACACCGTCGCCGACGCCCGCGGTGGCCAGTGCCGCGCGCAGCGGCTCCGCCAGCGGATGGCCGTCCGGCGCGAACGCCGTCCACTCGGCGGTGGACAGCCCCGGCGTGAGATCTGGCGACGGTTTCGGCGCGACGACGTACTCGACCCCGAACGGCCGGACCCAGGGTCCGACGCCGGTGACCTCGGCCTGGTTGCTGTCGGCGGGTTTGGCGGTCTGGGCGAGTTCGTCGATCATCTCGGCGAGTTCGCCGAGACAGACGGTCGCGAAGTTCGGCATGCCCTCCAGCGCCGGGCGGCCGAGCGCCCGGGTCACGTCGTTGACGAGCTGGCCGACCGTGATCGACGAAAGGTGCAGGTCGTCGAGCGGATGCGTGTCGGCGGTGACCGCTTCGAGGGGCAGTTCCACCCGCTCGGAAGCGAGCTTGCGCAGCAGGTCGAGAGTGCTGCTGCCACCGCTCTCCGAGGCCGTTCCGGCCGGGGCCTCGGCAGGCGCGGCGGGGTCGGCGACCCGGTCGCGGGTCAGGTCGGCACCGATGGACGGCGCGGCCTCACACGGGCTGGTGAGGAACGAGAACTCCCCGTCCACCGGCAGCGTCCGCACGATCCGGCCGTCGAACAGCGCGGAGGTGTCCAGCGGGGCGCCGAACGTGAACGCGGCGCCCGCGACCTTCAGCAGCGCAGCCAGCTTCGGGCTGTCGGTGTCGATCGCGAGCACCGGCGTACCGGGCGCGATCTCGCCGAACAGTCCGGTGAGCACGTGGCCCGGGCCGACCTCGATCACCAGGTCGCTGCGCTCGGCGACCTTCGCGGCCGCCTCGCGGAAACGGACCGGCAGGACCACCTGGTCCCGGAGCAGATCGCGCAGGTCCTCGGCGGCGTGCAGGACGTCACCGGTCACCGTCGAGACGACGGGCCGGTCGAGCCTGGCGAAGTCGAACGCGGCCAGCTCCTCGGTCATCGCCTCGGCGGCCGGGACGACCGCCGGCGAGTGGAACGCGTGCGAGACGTTGATGCGGGTGGCGGTGACGCCCTCCGCACGGGCACGGGCGACCACCCGGTCGATCGCCTCCGACGGTCCGGAAAGGACGGTCTGCTCGGGCGCGTTGTAGCCCGCGATGACGACGTCCTCACCCTCGGCGAAGCGCTCGGCGACCCCCGGGCCGGCGGCGATCCCCGCCATGGCGCCGTTGCCGTCGCTCGCGGTCGCCATCACCTTGCCGCGGATCTTGGCCAGCTTGAGGACTTCGCGTTCGGTGAGCGCGCCACCCCAGTGCAGGGCGGTGAGCTCACCGAGACTGTGGCCGGCGACCGCCTGCGCTTCGATGCCGAGGCTCTTCAGGACGCGGAGCCCGGCGAGCGAACCGGTGACGATGCGCGGTTGCGCGACCTCGGTGGCGACCTGGTCGGCGCCGGTCGAAAGGCCCGCCGCGCGATAGATGTCGTCGGCGTGGGCGAAGCGCTTGCGCAGCGCGCCGACCGTACCGCGCCCGGAACCCTGGCCGGGGAACAGGAACCCGATCTTCGGGTCCTTGACGCGGGAGCCCGCGAAGATGCCGTCGCCGGTGGAGAAGACTTCCGGCTCTCCCTCGCCGAGGAGGTCGAGCAGCTTGGCCAGCTTGCGCTCGGCGTCCTCGGGATTGGTCGCGACGATCGCGGCGCGGACCGGTTTCCCGGACAGTTCCGCGGAAAGCGTGGCCGCGAGGTCCCCGAGCTCCGCCAGCGAGAGCTTCGGCACGACTTCCAGCAGACCGGTCAGCCTGCCGCGCAGCGACGCGGCGTCGTCGGCGTCGAGGAGCAGCAGTTCGCTGTCCTGCCGTCCGGCGACCAGCGAGCGGGTCCGCTCGTCGAGGTCCTTGCGCCGGGCCGCGCCCGGCGCCTCGGTGACGGTGACGTGCGAGTTGATGCCGCCGAAGCCCATCGCGGAGACACCCGCGCGGACCGGGTGGTCCGCGGGCCACAGCCCGGCCTCGGTCGGGACGTACATCCGCGCGGAGTCGCCGACCAGCGACTCGTGCGGCTCGTAGTGGCCGGTCGCGGGCGGGATGACCTGGTGGTACACCGCCAGCGTCGCCTTGATCAGCCCGGCGACACCGGCCGCGGCCTTGGTGTGGCCGATGTTGCCCTTGATCGTGCTCAGCGCGGCGCGATCGGCGAGCGGGTCGGCGTCGCGGCGGGCGGTTGAGAGCGCCTCGATCTCGGTGGCGTCGCCCAGCGCGGTCCCGGTGCCGTGGCCCTCGAAGTAGGAAACGGTTTCGACGCCGTAGCCCGCCTTCTCGTACGCCCGCTGAAGCGCGAGACGGTGACCCGAGGCCTCCGGACGGGTGATGCCGCCCTTGCCGTCGGAAGAGACACCCCAGCCGCCGATGCTGGCGTAGATCCGCTTGCCCTGCGCGATCGCGTCGTCCTCGCGCATCAGCACGAGCATGCCGGAACCTTCGCCGGGCCAGAAACCGTTGGAATCGGCGTCGTAGACCTTCATCTCCCGCTTGGCGAGCGCGCCGGTCTTGGCGAAACCGATCACCTCGAACGGGTCGATCGACAAGTCGACACCGCCCGCGATGGCGACGTCGAGGTCGCCCTCGGAAAGCGCGTTCGCCGCCGTGACCACCGAAAGCAGCGAAGACGAGCAGGCGCCGTCCACGGTGAACCCGCCACCGCCGAAGTCGAAGAAGTTGCAGACGCGGCCGGCGATCGTGTTCGCCAGCCCGCCCGCGAGCGTGTCCTCGTCGATCGCGGGGAACGGGGCCTTGTACTGCGCCTCGAGGTCGTGAAGGAACTCGGCGGTGTCACTTTCGGCCCAGCCGCGCTCGGCGAGGGCCGCCGCGACCGTGCGGCGCACGTACGGCCAGCGCAGCCGCATGATGTTGGCGCGCGAGAACTCGCCGGTGAGGCTGTTGCCGATGACCACGCCGGTGGCGGACCGCGGCAGCCCCTCGCCCTCGGGGAACCCCGCGTCCGCCAGCGCCTGCGCGGCGACGTCGAGCGCCAGCCAGTGCGTGGTGTCGGTCGACCGGAACGTGCTGCCCGCGACCTTGTACTTGATCCGGTCGAATTCCCAGTCGCGGAGCACCGCGGCCTTCTGGGCGTAGAAACGGTCCGGCGCCTTGGGGTCGGGCGAGTAGTAGTCCTCGCGGTTCATCCGCTCGTCGGGCAATCTCCGGAACGCCCTGCGGCCGGCGAGGACGTTCTCCCACAGTTCTTCCGGGGAACCGGCGTCCGGGTATCGGAGACCGATACCGACAATCGAAATCCGCTCAACGCTCATGCCACCGCACTCCCCTAGCTCTCAAGACTCAAGTCACGGAATCCGGTCCCGGCGCCGGGCTCTGTTCCCAGAAACGCGGCCGCCGTCCGTTCGCGCAGTCCGGTCAAGCATGAACCGGCGGCGGGTGCGAAGTCTTCTCTCTGGTTGTTGAAGGTGATCCGGCCTCTGGCCGAGCGATCAGGGCCAGGCACGTTCGGATGTCGGCATCAGTGCCTCCGTCGTGAACCGGGTGAGCCGGGAGTGGAATCGCCCAAAGCGGCCCGACGCGACCTCGACTGTCCACTAGGGACAGTGTCGAGACCGAAGCGCCCGATTCGAACGCTTCTCGACCGGGTCTTGAGTGACAAAGAGCGCTCTATCGAGGGGCAAGGCAAAGGTGTCGCCGGTTGGGGGTGCGTGGAAACAGGGACGTTGAGTATCCCTATTTCCACCCACCCGTCCTGCACTGGTCGCGACAGGGACGGTCTCGCCGGACTGTGTGGATTTCGGGTCATCCAACGCACCAAAATCCACACAGCGAGGGACGCGGTCCGATGGAGGGAGGCGGTCCGGCGCCGCGCCTGAACACGACACCTTTGATTTACCTGTCAACAACCCTCATTACCACTTACGACCCCGCTCGAAACCGCACATATCGCCCCAGATCAGGCACTCAGGAGCCGACCACTGTCCTCAGTGGACGGTCGGGACCCCGCCGGCGCCCAGAATCACGTCCCGAGGGCGGGCCGACGACGTCGCGAAAGCCACTTTCGCAACGTTGAACGTTGGGAAAGTGGCTTTCGCGACACAACACCGACCGCGCGGCCTCACCGACCACGAAACGAAGCGACCGAAACAGCACGAGCGGCGGCCGTGAAACTCGCCCACCCCACCAGCTCGACCAGCTCTCGATCAGCCAGCCCCGCGGCCGCGACCAGAGCGTCGTCGACCTGGTAAGGCGCCTTCGCGACCACCAAGGCCAACCGGACCCCGGGATCGTCGAACGCGTCCACCCAAGACCGGCTCAGCCCAGGTGGCATACCGTCCCAAGTGGACAGATCGCGCTCCACGGCCTCCCGAACGGCCGAAGGCACCGCCAATGCGCCAAACACCGACGAAGCACGGGAGAAGGCGTCCGCGACCACAGGATTGCCCGCGGCCCAGCCGAAATCTCCCGAACCCGGGGGAAGCAGCTCCAGCGACTCCCCCGGCGAAGCATCCTCCACCGGACGAAGGAACCGCCCCAGGACCGCCTTGGCCTTGGCACGCGCCGAATCCGGCACGGACGAAGGTAACGGCGACGGCCCGAGGAACACGCTCACCACCCGGTTCAGGTAGTGGAACGCGAACGCGACGGCGGTCAGCTCCGCACGGGCACCCGCCGTCAAGGACCCCGCACGAGGGTCGGCCTCCGAAGAGCGCCCGAGCGAGTCCAGTGCCATCCCGTGGACTTCGACACAGTACGGACACGAGTTCTCCCGCGACACCAGGGTCGCGACGACCTCCCGGTCCGCCCGGCTCGTCTCTCCGGCCGCCACCAGCGACTCTCGCAGCATCACCCAGCTCGCCGCGAGCACGTCCGGCGACGGCGAATGCAGCGCCACCGGCGGGGCCAGCATGCCGAAGTCGCGTTCAAGCCGGCCGTAGACGTCGCGCACGAGTCCGGTCGCCCGGCCGAAGGACACCGGCCGGACGTACCGGACTTCGCGCAACGCCCGTCGCAGCGCGAGCCTCACCAGCGCAGGCGCCATGATCAGTTCCCGGCCACCAGCGACAGCTTGCTGACAGCACGCCGCCCGGTGATGGAGCCGTCCGGGGCGGGAGCGCCGTAGGTGACGTCGACGCCGCGTGCCTGAAGCGCCCGCACGATACCCGGCACCGACCGCTCGGCCAGCGCCGCGATCGTCATCGCCGGGTTCACCGTCAGCGCGCCCGGCACGGAAGCGCTGTCGGTCACGAAGATCCCGGGGTGATCGCGGAGTTCGTGGTTCGGGTGCAGCGCCGAGGTCGCCGGGTCGTCACCGATCCGGCACGACGCCAGCGGGTGCACGGTGTACGCGCCGACGACGTCGTTGGTCCACGGCGCCACCTTCGCCAGGCCGTCCTTTTCGAGGATCTCCTTGCACTCCGCGTCGGCCAGCGCCCAGCCGTGCCGGGTGTTCGGCGTCGGGTCGTACTTCAGCGGACCGCGGCCGAGCATCTGCTGCGAGATGCGGTAGGCGTTGCCGGTGGGCGGCGGCGCGCCGAAGACACCCTCGTTGTCGTCCTCGGTCATCAGGAAGATGGTCAGCCAGGAGGCCCACTTCTTGAGGATCTCCTTCTTCTGCGCCCCGAACCAGCGAGGTTCGTCGCCGTCGGGCACCTGCGCCAGGATCGTGCCGAGCCCCGGCGGGAAGTACAGCTGCTCCAGCGAGTACCGCTCGTACTCCGGCAGCGAACCGTCGAGCTTGTCCCAGTTCGCCACGGTCGGGCCCTTGCCGATGTGGTTGGCCTCGTAGACCTTCCCGTCCTCACGGGACAGTCCGAGCACCTCGCGGACCCGTTCCTCGTTGATGATCGCGGTGTTGAGCCGCTCACCGTTGCCCGAGAAGTACCGGCCGACCCCGTGCGGCATGGTGCCCAGCGCCGCCTCGGAACGCTGCAGGATCACCGGGGTCGCGCCGGCACCCGCGGCGATGATCACGATCTTCGCGTCGATCGTCCCACTGCCGGACTGGAGGCGGTAGTCCTCGTCGTCGACGACGTTGAAGTGCACGCGGTAGTCACCGCCGTCGACCCGCTCGATCCGCTGGACCTCGTGCAGCGGCCGGATCTTCGCGCCGTGCGCGAGCGCGGCGGGCAGGTAGTTGGTCAGCAGCGAGCGTTTCGCGTCGAACCGGCAGCCCGCCATCATGAAGTTGCAGTTCACGCACCGGTCGTTGTCCACCGCGACCGGCGCCGGGTTGGCGGTCCGGCCGGAGTGGTCGCAGAACGCCGCCCACAGGCCACCGGCGTACGAGACGTCGTTCCAGTCCTGTTTGGACACCGGAAGCGATTCCGAAACGCGGTCGTACCAAGGCTCCAGCGAGTCCCGCGTGATCTCCGAAGGCCACATGCGGCGGCCGATGCTGCCGTGGCGCTCGAACACGAACTTCGGCGCACGCGGCATCGCGGCGAAGTACACCACGCTGCCACCGCCGACGCAGTTCCCGCCGAGCACACTCATCCCGTCGCCGACGACGAAGTCGAAAGCCCGGGTGTAGGACGAGCCGAGCAGATAGTCGTGCTCGAAGTCCTTCGTCTCCAGCCACGGCCCGCGTTCCAGCACGGTGACCTTCGCCCCGCCCGCGGCCAAGTGGTAGGCGGGGATGGAGCCACCGAACCCGCTGCCGACGATGACGACGTCGGTCTTGTCGTAGGCAGTCATGCGGGGCTCCCGGAAGGTGTCGTGTCGGGGTGGAGCCGCGCCAGCTCGCGGCGATAGGAGAACTTCGGGAACCGCCACAGCCCGTCTTCGTCCGGCGCGGTGTACCCCATCGCCAGCAGGCCGGGGTGCCCCTCGGCGATGGCTTCGGCGGTGTGTTTGTGCGCCGCGCTGTCGAAGGACATGTTGCAGAACAGGGCGAGGCTCACCCAGCCGTCCTTCTCCGGATGCCCGGGCGCGGTCAGCGACCGCACGAGCGCCGTCCTGTCGGCGAAGGACAACGCGACGAACGGTGGCAGCGACTCGTCGAGCGCGAGGTCGTGCTCCTTGGCGTAGCCCTTCGCGTGTTCGTTGAGGGACTGCGCCAGATACGGCAGCCCGACGGTCACCCCGGTCGCGTCGGTGTGCAGCAGTTCGAGCGCACCCGCCACGACCGCGCCCGGCCCCTCCGCCGCGCCGGCGATCGCGTGGTCGCCGGGGAATCGCTTCTCCCCCGGCAGGATCGTGTCCGCGTAGGCCTCCAAAGTGGACACCTTGACCTGTTCGTCCGAATCCACGGAACCTACCTCCTGTTCCTGGTGTGCACGGTCATCGGCAGCCCGCCCCGCACCCGGAGCGACAACATCGCTTCGGGCACCACTTCGTAGCCGGGGAGCTTCCTGAGTTCGAGGTCGCGCAGGACCATCGTCAGTACGAAGACGGCCTCCATCACGCCGAGGCTGTTGCCGATGCAGAACCGCGGCCCGGCGCCGAACGGGATGTAGGCGTACCGGGGCCGTCCGCTCGGCCGGTCCGGATCGAACCGGTCCGGGTCGAACCGCTCCGGCTCCGGCCAGAACTCCGGGTGCCGGTGCAGCGTGTAGGGCACGACGACGACGTCGGATCCGGCGGGGACGTGATAGCCGCCGATCTCGTCGTCGGCCTGCGCCACCCGCGGCAGCAGCCACACCGGCGGATACAGCCGCATGACCTCTTCCACGACCCTCGCCGTGTACGGCAACCGGTGCAGGTCGTCGTGTGTCGGCAACTGGTCGCCCAGTACCGCGTCGGCCTCGGCACGCAGTTTCGCCGCGATCTCGGGATGTTCGTCGAGCAGGTGGAACGCCCAGCCCAGCGTGCTCGCCGTCGTCTCGTGCCCGGCCAGCAGCAGCGTGATCAGCTCGTCCCGCATCTGCTCGCGGGTCCCGTCGGTCGCGATGAGGCGGGAGAGCACGTCCTCGCCGTTCTCGACCGGGTTGGCCAGCCGCTGCTCGACGAGTTCGTCGGCGATACGGCGGAGGTCGGCCCGCGATTCCCGGAACCGCAGTTGTTTCTTCAGCGGGGCCCACTGCGGGACCATGCTCAGCGTCACCGCTTCGAACATCGCCTGGTCCTGCACGGCTTCGAAGGAGTGCCCCAGCGAGGCGAATCCGCCGAGGTCCGCGTCGAGCAAGGTCTTGCCGAGCACACCGAGGGTCAGCCCGGTCATCTCGTGCAGGATCTCCACCGGTCCTTCGGTGTCCCGCAAGCGTTTCACGAGTCCTTCGACCTCGTTCGCGACGACCGAGGCCTGCCGCGCGATCCGCTTGGGCTGGAACACCGGCTGGATGGTCCGGCGCTGCTTCTTCCAGACGTCGCCGTCGCTGGTGAGCAGCCCGTCGCCGAGCGCCCGCCTCGCCTCCTGGAGGCCGATTCCCTTGTGGTAGTTGGCCGCGTTGTCCGCGAGCACGTGTTTCGCCAGGTCGGGGTGGTTCACCAGGTACATCGTCTTGGGACCGATCGCGATCCGGACGACGTCCCCGTGCGCCTCCGCCGAATCCGACATGAGCGCCAGCCGGTCGGTGAAGAGCTTCTTCAGCAGACCGAAGGTCGCCCGGCGCGGCGGGCCGGGCGGCGCGAGACGCGCCGCCCGGCTGGTTTCCGCACCGTGGGTCATGCCGCCACGGCCCCGGTTTCCGTCTCCGGCTTCTCGGCCGGTTTGGGCAGGGAGGTGACTTCGGCCGCCTTCGCCTGCTCGGCCTCCCACTTCTCGGTGGCCTTCTTGGAGAAGTGCAGCCCCCACAGGAAGCCGCCGCGGATGAGGCAGACCAGCGCGGTGGCGAGGAACAGGCCGTAGGCCACGTGCACGACCATGAAGAACCCGTACGCCAGCGCCACGCCCGAACCGAACAGGACCTGCGACGCGGGCTTCGACGGGGTCGTGCCCGGGTCGGTGACCATGTAGTTCGTGTAGAGCACGAACGCCACCCCGGTCATCATCCCGAGCGCGCCGGGGATCGCGGTGTCGAACATCCACCCGCGGATGATCGCCTGGAGGGCGAAGGTGATCAGCCAGGCGCCGATCAGCCACATCCGCTGCGTCAGCATCGCGTTGAGGACGGTGCCCGAGACGATGATGATGCCGACGATCAGCCAGCCGACCCAGGAGTCGACCTGCTCGGTGAAGTGATACGGCGGCGCGATGCTCGCCCAGGGGAACACCAGCAGGATGATCGTGATACCGAAGTTCGACGGGTTCATGTAGTGCCGCAGCCGGCCGCGCACCGGGGCCTGCAGGACCCATTTGGCGCCGACGGCGACCACCACGCCGAACATCATGACCAGCACCTGGTCGTTGACGTAGGTGAGCATGTTCAGCGCGAGACCGGTGATGTGCGCCGGGAAGAGGAACTCCACAAGTCCCTTGAAACCGTTGCCGCGGAAGCGGACCTCCCGGCCCTGTGTCCGGGCGCCGATGATCTCCAGCAGGATTTCCGTGGCGTAGGCCGTGGCCAGCGCGATGAACGGATAGGTGTAGGGCTGCTCGAAACCGAGCACGGTGTAGCCGATGATGTTGAAGACGGTGATCGAGATCGCGAACCGGCGAAGGGCCGTGATCGTCTTGTTGCTCTTCGGTGCGGTGAGTGTCTGCTCAGCCATGACGGTCATTTCTCCTTAGCCTGAGCGCCGAGCTGGAAGGTGTGGCTGCCCGGGGTCAGCTGGACTTCCTGCGTGCGGATCTGCCCGGTCAGGTCGCGCCACTGCAGGCAGACCTTCACCGGCCCGGTGACCTTGCCGAGTCCGATCTGGATCTCGTGGCTGCGCTTGCCGGAGTGGCCGCTGCCACCGTCGACGCGGTCCATGTACTTCTTGCCGTCGGGGGTGATGACGGTGACCTGCGCGCCGATCGCCGCGGTGCCCGCGGCCTGGAGCGGACCGTCCGCCGAAGCCTTGTCGTGCACCAGCTTCAGGTTCAGGTACGCCCCGGAGTCGGGGCTGACATTGCGGTAGAAGATCGGCTGCTCCCACTGGCGGGCCACGGCGAAGTCGAGCTTGCCGTCGCCGTCGGCGTCGCCGGTGGCGATACCGCGCGTGGGCACCGGGACCGCGAGCCCGAGGCGCGGGGCCAGGTCGGTGTAGCGGCCGTCGGCGCTCTTGGCCCAGAAGTGCAGGGTGTGGTCGCCACCGACGTCGTCACCGGCCACCATGTTCGGCCAGAAGGACGGGTGCTTCAGCAGTTCGTCGTTCGAGGTCGCCAGTTCCTGCAGCTGCGGCCAGCGGTTGACGTCACCCTTGACGAACCCGGTCGCCTGCGTGATCACCGATTCGCCGCTGTTGTTGTAGTCGGCGATCTTGACGTCCCAGCCCCAGCCGGACCACGCGGTGCCCGCCTGTGCGCTGCGGTCGACCCACGGCGCCTCGCCGCCCTGCAGACGGCCGCGCAGATCCGCGGTGTCCTTGGCGGTGTTCATGAACTGGAAGTGGCTTTCCTCGATCCCCCAGGACGTCGTGATGTTGCTGACGTACAGGTCGTAGAGACCGTCGTGGTCGAGGTCGGCGAAGTCGACGCCCATGCCCTTGAAGGAGTCGTTGCCGAGCACCTTGGACTTCGGGTCGTTGGGCCCGCGGACGCCCTTCACCTCGGCGAACTCGACGTGACCGGGGCGGGATTTGTTGTACAGCAGGCGGTCGTGGCCGAAGTCGTTGCCGATGTAGAGCTCCGGCAGGTTGTCGCCGTCGACGTCGGTCGCGCTGGCCGCGAGCGACCAGCCGCCCTGGGCGTCGGCCGGGATGGCCTTGTCGTCGAGGGCGAACGACGCGGTCGGCTTCGCGCCCTGGGTGGCGCCGGTGAACCGCAGGATGTACTTGCCGCCGGCGTTGTCCGCGTGCGACATCGACTTGTTCATCTCGACCCCGCCGGAGACGCGGTCGTCCAGCACCGCGCTGTCGGGGAAATAGTTGCCGATGAAGATGTCCTGGTGGCCGTCGCCGTCGAAGTCACCGACCGAGGCGGCGTTGGTGTTCCACAGTGGACCGGAGTATTCGCCGTTCTTGGAGTTGTTGCCCGGCACCAGTTCCACCGGCTCGTAGGCCTTCGGCTCCAGCTTCGTGGCGCCCGGCTTCGAGAGGAACAGGATCGGGGTGCGGCCCCAGTAGTAGGCCAGCAGGTCGACCCGGCCGTCCTCGTTGTAGTCCGCGGGCACACAACCCATGGGCGCGATGTACTTGCCCATCGGCAGCGGCGCCGCGTCGAGCGCGAACGGCGCGTAGCGGTCACCGCCCTTGCCCGGCGTCGGGGTGATGACGACCTGGTCGCTGCGCGGGTCGACGAAGCACAGGTCGTTCGCGAGCCGGTCGCCGTCGAGGTCGTTGACCGCGATCGCGGCGCCGACCGACGAGATCCAGGCCCGGATGTGCTCGTAGTCCTTGTTCACCGTCCGGATCGACTGGCTCTTCGCCGCTTCCGGCAAGGCGATCGTGAGTGGTTCGAACGCGTACTTCGAGGCCATCGTGTCGGCCTCGGCGGTCGAGACCGTGGGCAGCTGGGCCACCACGAACAAACCCGCCATCAGCACCAACGCCACGATGCCCGCAAGCTGCTTGCGGAGCCAGCCCAAGGTCGCGGTCATTTCCCTGCACCTCCAGATTTGAGAACCTCGACGGCGATGCGCTGTCGCCAGGTTTCGAATGCCGGGAGTTCGCCGTCGACCACGGTCGCCGGGCGCACCTCCTGGGTGATGGCTGCGGCCCGCTCGGCCGGCAGCCCGCAGATCGCCTGCGTGGCGATCTCGGTCTCGGGGATCAGCAGCCCGGCGCGGACGCGGGCTTCGGCGGCGAAAGCGCTGCCCTGGGCGAGGTTTCCGCGGTGCTCACCGGCGAACTCGGCCAGCTTCAGCAGTTCGTCGGAAGTGACCCCGCAGGCATAGGTCGAGGCGAGCCCGACCCCGGCGTAGAGGTCTCCGTGGCGCCGCTCCGGGAAACGCGCGATCGCGTCGGCGACCAGATCGACGTCGGTACCGCAGATGAACCACAACGCCCGCCCGATGCCCTGGTCGATCGCCCGCAGCGAGTACCCGTCGTTGCCGGGCGGCCAGGAGAAGTCCGGGTCCTGGAACTGCCCATCGATGTACTTCGCCGTCTTGAAGTACGCCTGGTGGAAGCCGTACCCGTCGAGCACCAGCCAGCGCAGCAACGGGTCGAAGTCCTCGGCGGAGGGCCAGCGGAAGCGCGGCAGCCGCGCCATCGCCCAGCCGACGCCGACGTAGATGATGTAGTCGTGCTTCTCACCGGGCCCGTCGAGGAACCCCGCGATATGCCGTTGTCCACCGCCCGGCAGCCCGTCCAGCATTCCGTAACCCATTCCCGCGCCTTCGTAGGCGAAGCCGCGGTATTTCACCGGAATACGTTCGAGCCATTCTTCCGCCTGCTCGACGGAACGCGCCTCGACCGCGTGCGCGTAACCGAGCAGGAATTTCTCACCGACGGTCTCCAGCAATTCTTGAGCGGCCGGGCTCTTCTTGTGGAAACCGCGCTTGTCCAGTGACGTCTCGGAGACGTCCGGCGTGATCATGCGGCGTCTGATCGTGCGCCAACCATTGCCCAACGCACTCTCCCCCTAACGGGTGGATTCGAATTCCGGATCGCTTAAAGCGTCACATGCGTGGTGATAGCCCAGCTACTCCACGGTTGCGTCCGCGTTCTCCCGGTTTGCGAGACCGGGAGAACGCGGGAACGACTTTCGGTCAGGCAACCGCGCGCAGGTACCCGGGCGCCGGCGCGACCATCCGGTTCCCCGCCGGCGTCGAGCCACCGGCGAGGGTGATCGCCATCGGCGCGTCGATCGGCAGTGGGGCGCGCATCGGCATCCGGAGGTGGACCATGCCGTACCGGGTGATGTCGACGCGGCCGGGCAGCGTGCCCACGGAGAACGAGGACGCCGCGGTCCCGGCGGCGTGTTCGGCCACCCCGATGACGGTCCACCGGCCCTCGGGGACGTTCTGGATCTCGATGTCCGCGGACAGGACGTTCGCCCTGCCACCGAAGGCGACCGGGCCGCACTGCGGGATCGACTCGGCGAACAGTCCGATGAGGACGGTCGCCGGGCCCGCCCCGCGCGGGGTCTCGACCCGCACGCTGATCGTGCCGGTACCGGTTCGCATCGTGGGGCTGCCCATTCCGGCGCTGTGCAACGCTTCCAGGGTCGGAAGCCGCTGGAAGTGCGGGGCCATCGCCACGAGCAGCTCGCCGACCTCTGGATCGCGGTACCGGGTCGGGGTCATCCCGACCGCACGGGTGAAGCGGCTCGTGAACGTGCCGACACTGCTGTAGCCGACGCTGCACACGATGTCCGACACCGTCAGCGATGTCGTCAGCAGCAGTCGTTTCGCTTCGAAGAGCCGGATCGCGGTGAGGTAGCGGCCGGGGGTGACACCGGTCGCCTTCGCGAAGATCCGCGAGAAATGGAACGGGCTGACGAAGACTTCCTGTGCCAGGTCGCTCAAGGTGATCGGGTCGAAATACCTCGCGTGCATCGCGGAGATGGCCTGCAGCACCGCGGGTTGCAAGGGGGACGCCGGCTCAGGGTGCCGACCGGGTTCGGTGACGCCTTTCTCGTTCGCCGCCATGGCGACTGTTCGTAGCTGCATCAGACCAACCTCGGATTCGCTGTCGCTTTTCTCTGTACGCCAGCTAACGCGTCGGTGATTTCAGCGGGCTCGATGAGCGATCGAGATGGGTCCTGTGGTCTTGTCCGAACTTGCGCGACCGTCTCGCCAAGAACCCGCTCACTCCCCCACGGCGTCCACCGGGAAATCGAGCACGCATTCACCGACGCCGACCTCGGCGGGCCAGTCGAGTTTGAGGGCGCGGTCGACGCGGTCGCCGGCGTCCACCGGGACGGCGTGCGCGGCCAGTCCCATGGCGCGGGCGACGAGGTAGAGCGTCTGCTGCAACGCGCCGACATGCGCCAGCGTCGTGGCGTACGCGCCACCGCCGAGCACGGACGCCATCCGCGGCATCCGCGCGGTGACGGTGATCAGCGCCGAGGGCCGCCGGTGGTTGCCGCCGCCGATCATCGCGATGTCGAGCATCTCGTCGAGATCGGCCACGTCGTCGTTGACCAGGCTGAGCTGGTGGTCGAACGGATCGTAGTGGTAGATCCCGCGGTCCAGCCCCGAACAGCGGTTCACCGACAAGTACAGCTCGAGTTCGTACAGGCAGGCGACGCTGAAATACGGGCGCTGCGAGGCGCTGTGCGCGGGCCCGTTCGGAAGATGCGCGGGCCCGATCGACCGGATTCTCGCGCCACGGAACAGGAACTCGCCGATCTGCTCGGCCGACAGCACGCTTTCGGTGAACTCCGGGCAGCTGTGGTCGTTCTCCAGCAACGCCGTCAGCGTCGGATCGGTTTCCGCGCGCTCGGCCAGATCCGGCCGGAACAGCGAGTAGCTCGGGCCTTCGCCGGTGGGGGCCTTGACCACCGGCGGATTCCCGAGCCCGGCGAGGTCGGCCGGTCCGCCGGGCTGCCAGGTGCGGCTCGTGGTGTGGAACGACAACTCGTCCGGAGACCACACGCCCAGTTCGGGATCGTCGTCTTCGGCGAACCTGCCGTTCTCCCCGGCGGCCTGGACGACCCCCGCGGCGACCAGATAGGACCCGATCGCGCCGACCACGCCGCGATCGATCCCGGTCGTGGTCACGATCTCCCCGACCGACTTCGCCGTCGCGAGGGTCGCCGCGACGTGCACCGCCCACGGCTGGGACAGCACCACGCGATAACGCGCGGACGGCGACTCCAGCCCCATCCCGTCGGCGTCGGAACGCAGGGAACTGAAGCGGGACAACCGGATCGGGCGCGTGGCGGGGATCTCCACCGGTGCGAACACCGGGGCGAGCACGACCGGGATCACCGACAGCAGCGGGCCGCGGCCGTCGGCGAGCCCGAGCGAGCGCACCACGGAACCGCCGAGTTCCTTGAGCACCTGCCGCAGCGCGTCGGCGCCCTCGGCCGTCCAGCTCAGTTCGCCTTCGAGATCGGGTTCCTGTTCGACGGGCTCCCATGACGACGTCACGTTCGCCAGCGACACCGGCCCCAAGGCCATCCGCCGCAACGATTCCACCACCAGCGGTTCCGCCTGCGGGAATTCGTGCTCACCCCAGCGCGTGACGACCACCAGTGAGCCGTCCTCACTGATTTCGACGAGGCTGTCGTCGGTGAGCGACCACAGGGGGATCGTTTCGGCCACACCGCCGGGGGGATCTGTCGTCAACTGTTGCTCCAGCTTGATCTACAAGAACATGGGGAACGGATTCAACCGCTCGTAGGGAGTCGGTTCGGCGAGCCTGCCCAGGCGCACCGGTACGTCGAACAGCCGTCCGGGGGCGAAGCGGCTCCAGAACGGACGCAGCCCCGGAACGACCACCCGGACCACCGGGAGGTCGATGTCGGGCCTTGTCTGGTCCAGCACCAGCGTCTCCATTCCCAGTACGGAAAGCCTGCGTACCAAGCACTCCACGTCGTCACGGACGTCGGGACGCCGGACGAACTTGAAGTCCGCGGCCCGTTTCGCCGACCGGCCGGGTGCCGGCAGCAGATACGGCTGGTTCGCGACCGTGGCGTACCGGAGCCACCGCGCCGCGTCGGGATCGTCGAGTTCGACGTCGTTCGCGAGCACCGCCGGGATCATCTGGTTGAGCTCGCTGACCGCCCGCCGCAACGCCGTCCTGGGATCCAGGTGGGCGCCGAAGCCCATCATGACGTTTTCGCGCGGCCCGAGGATACTCCTGGAAAGCGCGACCATCACCGGAACACCGAGATCCGCCGTCAGGTCGAGGACCCACAGTTCCCGGCCGGCCCGCGCGTATTGGCCGACCATCTCCTCGGCCCACGGGTCGTCGAACGACGCGATGTCCACGCCGGGAACGGGAAGCCGGTTGTACCACCACAGCGCGACGGCGTCGCGTTCGACGAGTTCGAGCAGTCCCTGCAGGATCGCGTCCTCGATGCTGCTCCCGGCCGCGCAACCGTTGGAGTCCGCGCGCATCCCGGTGAGCCCGCACTCCCACGGCACCCCGTAGTAGAGGTACGCGGTCGGCATCAGCATCCGGCGCTGCTGCGAAAGCGACCACAGCGGCGTCCAGTCGATGGCGGCTTCGGCGTCGAACCGCTCCGGGACGTACTGGAAGGTGGCGTGCGCGGAGTTCCACTCGGCGCGGTCTTCGTATTGGCGCTCGTCGAAGAGCATGCACGAGTTCGGGTGGACGGCGTCCTCGCCGAGCGCGCTGAAGGTGTCGCGGATCCGCAGTTCGTCGCCCTGGTAGTTCGCCGAGAACCGCTCGATCGCCTCGCACAGCGCGCCGACCTCGGCATCGATCGGGCTCGCGCCCTTGCCGCCGTTCTCCCCGCGCAGCCCGGCCTGCAACCCCGCCTCACCGCGCACGCGGCGCGCGACGTTCTTGCCGGAGTGGTACGCGTTCACGAACGCCGGCGCCCGCGGGTCGCGGGAGATCTCCTTGACGATCCCGGTGACCGGGCTGACCAGGTGGCCGTAGCGGTCGAGCACCTCGACCGGGGTGAGGGTCCGATGCCCGCCACCGCCCGAGGTCGCCTTCTTGGCCTCCCGCAGCACCACCGGCTCGGCCGTCCGCGCGGCGACGATCCCCTCGTCACCGCATTCGGGGCACTGGGGGCGGCGGCGCAGTTCGTGCAGGCGGCCCTGGAGGTCGAGCGTGTCCAGGATCCACACGGCCTGCTGCCCCGGATAGCGGTGTCCCGCCAGCCATTTGGACGCTTCGAGGGAGATCAGGTGCGACGCGGCCGCGGTCAGCGGCGGCACGGCGGGCATCGGGAACGACGCGGGGCCGTCGTGCCCGAGGACCTCCTGCACGCAGGCCTCGGCGTGCCGGTGCCCCCACAGCCGGTTCGTCAGGCAGTGCCAGCAGCCGGACCGGCCGGGCTGCGTGATCGGGCCGATCCACACCTGCGCACCCGACGGCCTGGCCAGCAGCCAGGGCCGCCCGGTACGCCGGTGCTCGGCGTCGATCTCCGCCAGCCGCGGGTCGAGGTAGTCGTCGCACAGCACGATGGCCAGTTCGGACGCCGTGCCGACCACTTCGATCCCGCTCGCGGCCAGCCCGTTCGCCACCTGCGAGGTGTCGACGCCCCGGCCGACCGCGGTCAGGCTCGCCGTCGCCGGCTTCTGGCGGCCGGCCACCGCGGAGGCGTCGAGACCGCACGCGTCCCAGTACGCGAGCGCGCGTTCGTCGCCGCTGATCTCGTCCGGGACGTGGACGGTGACCAGACCGGCCTCGACCAGCCTGGCCAGCACGCCGGTGACCTGTTCGGCGCTCATCCCGTCCGGGCGGGCGGCCAGGAGCCCGTCGAGGTCGCGGGTGCCGTCGAGCAGGGCCGCCACCGACGCGACCTGCGCGCCGCGCATCGCGATGACCCCTTGTTCGGAAAACAGGTAGGCACCGCTCCCCTCGCGGATCTCCGCGCGTAGATGCCGTTTGAACCCCAGGGCACCGTTGATCGAGCCGGTCGTGGAAGATGCCTCGCGCATGAAGACCCCCAGTAGGTCGGTTCGATTCTCGAATCCTGCTCGGCGGGCTCCGCCCCGGCCAGTGCGCGATTCACGCCTCGGATGTGAAAAACCCACGTTCTTCCGGGACGCACGCACGCGACAGCTGGTGGACGGCTCACTGGCCCGCGCCGGGCCGCTCTGCCACTGTCGAAGTACTGGGATTCAGGTCTCGACGCGTATCGAGCTGGAGGGCGCTTGCGATGTACACCGGATCACGAGTAGCGGACACGCACCACGGCTCGGCACCTAACCCGATTCCGGTCACGCCCGCAAGCCCCGTCCGTTTCACCCTCCTCGGCCCGCTCGAACTCGTGCGGGACGGGATCGACTACGCGCCGACGACACCGAAGCTGCTGCAGGTGCTGGCCTTGCTGGTGATGAGCCCGGGGAAGATCGTCACCATCGACACGATCGTGCGGGAACTGTGGGCCGACGACCCGCCGCGCAGCGTCCGCACCACCATGCACACCTACCTCTACCAGCTGCGCAAGTGCATCGAGGAGAACGAGCTCGCCCCGTACGGGGAGACCATGCTGGCGACGAAACCGCCGGGATACGTGTTCCGGATCGCCCCCGAGCAGGTGGACGTGTTCGAGTTTCAGGAGCTGCAGCGGCGGGCCCGGGAGCTGCAGCAGCGGGGCGAGCACCCCGAAGCGGCGAAAGCCTTCCGTTCCGCGCTCGCCCTGTGGTCGGGCCCGCCGCTCGCGAACGTCCACTGTGGACCGGTGCTGTCGGCGTACTCGGTCGATCTGGTCGAGCAGCGGCGCAGCACGCTGCACCTGCGGATCGAGGCGGATATCGCGGCCGGGATGCGGCACGAGCTGATCGGCGAACTGCGGTCCCTGGTCGCCGCGAACCCGCTGGACGAGGCCTTGCACGGGCAGCTGATCCGCGTGCTCGGCCGCAGCGGGCGGCGTTCCGACGCGCTCGCCACGTACCGTCAGGTGCGGACCCGGCTCAACTACGAACTCGGCGTCGAACCCTGTGACGAACTGCAGGTACTGCACCATGGCCTGCTGTCCGAGGGTGAACCCGCGTGAACACCACTCCCGGCAACGGAAACGAAAGTGAGGATCGACGGATGAGCATTCGTACCTATGGGCAGTTCTGCGGTCTGGCCAGGGCGCTGGAGATCATCGGCGAACGCTGGTCGCTGCTGATCGTCCGCGACCTCGTCCTCGGCCCGAAGCGGTTCACCGAGCTGCAGGCCGGCCTGCCCAAGATCCCGCCGAGCACGCTGTCCGCGCGGCTCAACGAACTCGAGCAGTCCGGGGTGCTCCGCCGCCGCCTGCTCCCCCAGCTCGACGCCGCGGTCGTCTACGAACTCACCGAGTACGGCAGCGAACTCGACCAGATCGTGCTGGACCTCGGCCTCTGGGGCGCGCGGTCGCTCGGGCAGCCGTCCCCCGAGGACGTCTTCACGATGGACTCGGCGATCCTCTCGCTGTACACGACCTTCCGGAGCGAAAAGGCCAAGGGCGTCCAGGTCACCTACGAACTGCGCTACCCGGGCGAGATGCTCCTGCACGCGATCGTCGAGGACGGCGCGCTCAAGGTCGCGGAGGGCGCGCACCCCGGCGCCGACGCGGTCATCGAACCGCTGGGCCCGTTCATCAAGGACCTGCTGACCGGGGACCTCACCGCCGCCGACGCGACCCGAACCGGCAAGATCCGCCTCGAAGGCGCCTTCGAATACCTCGAACTTTTCGCGGAACTGTTCCATATTCCCGCGGCTCCGAAAGTGACGGAAGGAATCGTCGTCCGTTGAGCCATCCGGCGTAATACCGCAGGTCGGATCAGCAATCCGGAGTAACGGAAAACTACGGATCGCGAGCTATCGTCAAGGTCCGTCACCGGTCGGTCTTTCGTCATAGGAGCCCTTCATGGCCACACTGGATTCGCGTCGTCCGGGTCTGCTCGCCTCGCTCAACGGGAAATACCACCGCGCGGCGCTCCTCGCCTTCGCGGTGGTCGTGGTGGCCCACTGGGCGGAACACCTGGTGCAGGCGTTCCAGATCTACGCGCTCGGCTGGAAGACCGCGGACGCCCGGGGCGTGCTGGGGATCCCCTTCCCGGCACTGATCAGCTCCGAATGGCTGCACTACGGGTACGCCATCGTGATGCTGGTCGCGCTGTTCGCCCTGCGCAAAGGTTTCGCCGGCCGTTCGCGGCAGTGGTGGAACCTGGCGCTCGGGTTGCAGTTCTGGCACCACATCGAGCACCTGCTCCTGCTGATCCAGGCGCAGACCGGCTGGCGGCTCGGCGGCGGCACCGCGCCGAGCAGCATCATCCAGCTGTTCATCCCGCGCGTGGAACTGCACCTGTTCTACAACACGATCGTCACCATCCCGATGATCATCGCGATGATCGTGCACCGGAAGGCCCCCGCCGCCGAGTGGGAGCTGACCGGGTGCACGTGCTCGCCCGAAAGCCGGCGCGAGCTGGCGACCGCGGCGTCGTGACCAGGAGGCTCTTCGCGCTACTGGCGTTGCTGGCGGCGTGTTTCGGGGTCGCGGTGCTCACCGCGGCCCCGGCCTCGGCCCACGTCGAACTCCTGTCCTCGAACCCCGCCGACGGCGCCCGGCTCACCTCGGCCCCCGCCCGGGTCTCGCTCACCCTGTCGGAGAACATCGGCATCCAGCCGAACTCGATCAAGGTCGTCGACCAGCAAGGCACCGACGTGGTGTCCGGTCCGGTGTTCCAGCCGGGCGACGTCGCCGAAGAGGTCGCCGTCGAAATCGAACCCGACCTTCCGGACGGCAGCTATCTCGTCGAGTACGCCTTCGTCTCGACCGATTCGCATCCCGTGCGCGGCACGATCGCCTTCGTGATCGGCACCGGCCCCCTGATCACGTCGGCGGGCGCGGTGTCCGCCTCCACCGGGACCGATCCGGTGACCGACGCGCTGTTCACCACCTTCCGCTGGGGCTCCTTCGGCGGTGTCGCGTTGCTCGGCGGGCTGGTGTTCATCCTGGTCTGCCGCCCGGAGGGCCGCACCGATCCGTCGGCGCGGAAGCTGATCACCGCGGGTCTGTGGCTCTCGGGGGTCACGGCCGTGGCCGGGTTCCTGCTGCAAGGTCCGTACGTCGCGGGCCGCGGGGTGGGCGCGATCTTCGATCCGGCGCTGATCGAGGCGACCCTGCGGGTGGCGTACGGGAAACTCCTGCTCCTGCGCCTGGCCGCGATCGTCGCGCTCGCCGTGATCGTGCGACGGCTGCTCGCGGGTGACCTGCCGGATCGGCTGCGCTCGCGTTACGAAAACCTCGGCATCGCCGCCGGATTCATCGTGATGCTGAGCTTCTCCGCGACCGGGCACGCGGTGGCCGACAAGATCATGTTCCTCTCGGTCAGCGCCGACCTGGCGCATTTCGGCGCGATGGCCGTCTGGGTCGGCGGGCTGATCCAGCTGGCCGTGCTCCTGCGCGGCAGGTACCCGGCGTCCGAGGCCGAGCCGGCGCTGGCGCGGTTCCACCCGATCGCCACCCGGTCGATCGTGATCATGGTGGTCAGCGGCGCCTACCTGGGCTTCCGGCTCGTGCCGTCGGTGGAGGCGCTCTGGACGTCCGCGTACGGCATCGTCTTCCTGCTGAAGCTGACCGGGTTCGCCGCGTTGCTGCTGGTGGCGAACCTGAGCCGCAACGCCGTGCGGCGCGGGCTCTCCGGACGCGGCGGTACCGGCGTGGTGACCGCCGACCTGCGGAAACTGCGGATCAGCGTCGGGATCGAGGTACTGATCGTGGCCGTGGTGCTCGCGCTGGCCGCGGCGCTGTCCTCGATGTCCCCGACCGGCTGATCACCGCTCGATCTCCGCGTCCGGCGGGGTGAACGGCCCCCAGGTGAAGGCCCGGAGCCACGGCTCGGGATCGCCCAGCCAGTCCATGGCGGCGATCTGGGCCGGGCTCCGGCGCCCGGCGAGCGACCGGTACAGGTCCACGGGCGCGCCCGTGAGCACCGCGGCGACCGGCTCGGTGCCGGCGATCCAGGTCGCGCCCTCGGTCTCGATCCGCATCCCGGGCAGTCCGTGCCTGCCCAGCGAGTCGCCGAGGCCGCGGACGAGCACTTCGAATCCCCGCAGCCAAGCGGCGTGCGCCCCAGGCGGCGGAACGCCGAGCGCGTACCGGAGATCGAGTTCGTGAGTGAAGGCGTCCATCACCATGATGTCGCCGCGGCCCTTCCCATCGCCGTCGGCGGCGAGGAGGGTGTCGGCTTCGGGACCGCGTTCGAGCCAGAGCTTCAGCACTTCGGCGGCCGACGCCGTCTCCGGCACCGGGCAGGACTCGCCACCGAACCGGGTGATCACCCGATCGCAGATCTCGGCCAGATGCGCGATCAGCTCGCGCACGGTCCACTGTGGACAAGCCGGGACGGCCCGCTCGGCGGCGCCGGCGTGGTCGGCGACCAAGATCGCGAAGTTCTCTCTGACCTGCCGATACCCTTCGGCCGCTGTCGCCGTATTCCAGCCAGGGACCCGAATTCGGCTGCTCGTCACGCGGCCACCTCCAGTAGGGGTAAGCGATGGTCGTCCATTCTCCCACCGCTTCGGAGCTTCACCCTTCTTCCCGATTGCGCGTACCGTTCAAAGCAAAGACCACCCACCCGTGGCGCGTGTCGCCGAGGCTTCAGGCACACTGGTCGGTGAAAGCCCCGTGTGGCAAGAGAAAGCGCCCAATGGCGACACATCGACCACTGTGGAGGTGACCAATGGAGATGCCCGGCTTCGATCTGGCGTGGCGTGGTTTCAATCGCGCTCAGGTCCGGGAATTCGTTCGCGAGGTGGAAGCCGAACTACGACGGGTGGAAGCGGAACGCGATGAAGCCCTCCGCCGCGGAGACACGCTCGCCGCCGAGCTCACCGCCGCGCGAGAGGACAATCGCGAATTGAGGGCGACGGTCGACCGGATCAGCCGGGTGCCGATCGCGCCGGACGCGTTGCAGGAGCGCTCGCGCCGGATGCTCGAACTCACCCGCGAAGAAGCCGAAGACATCACCGCGCGCGCCGCCGAAGAGGCCACCAAGGCCGAGGCGGAACGGAAGCGGATCGCCGAAGACTTCGAGCGCGCCATGACGCTGCGCCGCGCGGAGGCGATGCGCGCGCTCGCCGCACAGGACGAAGCCGCGCAGGCCCGGGCGCGAAAACTGCTCGACGACGCCACCCAAGAGAGCGAGCGCCTGGTCGCCGAAGCGCGACAGAAGGCCGACGTGGCCCTCCGCCTGCGCGATGACGTGATGAAACAGCTGGTCGGCTGCCGCGAACTGCTCACCGAGGCCGGCTCGGCACTGGCCGTGCCCGACTCACCGGAACCGGAAGTGCCCGTTCAGCGCCGGAGCAGGCCCGAAGCCCGCACCGGCACCGAAGCGGCCGCGACCTAGCCCGGACCCCGCCCCACCGCCACCCTCGACGGACAGGCTCCGCCTGACTGGTCGAATCACACACCCGACGAAAACACGACCGGCCGGATCTCCATCGCGTTGATGTGCGCGTCCGGGATCTGGCCCGCGATCTCGATCGCGCGCTCCTTGCTGTCGCATTCGACCAGGTAGAAGCCGGCCAGGTACTCCTTCGACTCCGCGAACGGGCCGTCGGTGACCACCGGGACACCGTCACGCACCCGCACCACCGTGCTCTCCGTCGGCTCCCCCAGCGCCTGCGTCCCCAGCAGCTCGCCACTCTCGGTGAGCTTCTTCATGAAAGGGTCGATGCGGGCGACCACCTCGTTGCGCTCCTCCTCGGGGAGGGCGTCCCAGGCGGTGGGGTTCATCGTGATCATGATCATGTACTTCATCGGTGTTCCTCCTGGTCGTCCGGCCGGTGCCCGGCCACTCACGCAGGAGTCGGAGCCACCGGATCGTCCTCGACATCCTGGCACCCGGAAATTCCGCTTCCCCGGGCACATACGTGGGGAGGGTATAGTGGCCAGTGACAGGGAACGACGAGAGAACGGGTGCGGAATGACGGGCTACGGCACCGAGCGGGAGGCCTATCTCAAGCGCCTGCGCCGGATCGAAGGGCAGATCCGCGGCTTGCAGCGGATGGTCGAGGAGGACAAGTACTGCATCGACATCCTGACGCAGGTGTCCGCGGCCACGAAGGCGCTGCAGTCGTTCTCCCTCGAACTCCTGGACGAGCACCTCGCCACCTGCGTGGTCCACGCCGCCGCCGCGGGTGGTGAAGAGGCCGACCTCAAGGTCCGGGAGGCGTCCGACGCCATCGCCCGGCTGGTCCGGTCCTGATCAGGCGTTTCCGCGGAACCGGCGTAACCGCAGGCTGTTGGTGACGACGAACACCGAGGAGAACGCCATCGCGGCCCCCGCGATCATAGGGTTGAGCAGGCCGAGCGCGGCCAGCGGCAGCGCGGCGACGTTGTAGGCGAACGCCCAGAACAGGTTGCCCTTGATCGTGCCGAGCGTGCGGCGCGAAAGCCGGATGGCGTCCGCGGCGGCGCGCAGGTCTCCGCGGACCAGGGTCAGATCACCGGCCTCGATCGCGGCGTCCGTCCCGGTCCCCATCGAGAGACCGAGATCGGCCTGCGCGAGCGCGGCCGCGTCGTTGACGCCGTCGCCGACCATGGCGACCACGCGGCCTTCGGCTTGCAGCCGCTTGACGACGTCGACCTTGTCGGCGGGCAGGACCTCCGCGACCACCTCGTCGATCCCCACTTCGGCGGCGACGGCCTTCGCGGAACCGGTGTTGTCGCCGGTCAGCAGGACCGGGCGGAGTCCGAGCGCTTTCAGTTCCGCCACGGCCTTGGCCGAAGTCGGCTTGACCGTGTCGGCGACGACGACCACACCGCGTGTCTCGCCGCCCCAGGCGACGACGACCGCGGTGGCGCCACGGTCCTCAGCGGCCGTCTTGACCTGGGAATACTCGTCGCCGACAGCGATGCCGTGCTGTTCGAGGAGAGCGGGCCGCCCGGCCAGTACGGTCTTGCCTTCGACCTCGCCGAGCACGCCCAGGCCCTCGACGCTGCGGAACCCGTCGACCGGCGGCAGCTCGCCCAGCCGCTCTTCGGCGGCCGCGACGATCGCGCGGGCGATCGGATGCTCGGAAGCGTGCTCGACCGCCGCGGCCAGGCGCAGGACTTCGGTCTCGGCTGCCTTGTTTTCATCAGGACCGATTTTGGCGGCATCCTCGTAAGTGGCACCGAAGAGATCGGTGAGGCTCATCTTCCCCGCGGTCACCGTGCCGGTCTTGTCCAGCACGACGGTGTCGACGGCGCGAGTGGACTCGAGCACCTCCGGCCCCTTGATGAGGATGCCCAACTGCGCGCCGCGGCCAGTGCCGACCAGCAGCGCCGTCGGCGTGGCCAGCCCGAGCGCGCACGGGCAGGCGATGATGAGGACCGCGACGGCGGCGGTGAAGGCGGCATCGGCTCCGCTGCCGGCTCCGAGCCAGAAGCCGAGCGTGCCGACCGCGAGCGCGATCACCACCGGGACGAATACGGCCGACACCCGGTCGGCGAGCCGCTGGACCCGGGCCTTGCCGTTCTGCGCGTCCTCGACCAGCCGCGCCATCTGCGCGAGCTGGGTGTCGGCGCCGATCCGGGTGGCGCGGACGACGAGCCGTCCACCGGCGTTGACCGTCCCGCCGACGACGGTGTCCCCGGCGCCGACCTCCACCGGGACCGCTTCCCCCGTCAGCATGCTCAGGTCGACGGCCGATGCCCCGTCGGTCACGACACCGTCGGTGGCGATCTTCTCCCCTGGCCGCACGACGAACTCGTCGCCCGTCTTCAGCGCGCCGATCGGGACCCGGCTCTCTGTGCCGTCTTTGAGGACCGCGACATCCTTCGCGCCGAGTTCGAGCAGCGCCCGCAGCGCGGCGCCGGAGCGGCGCTTGGACCTGGCTTCGAAGTACCGGCCCGCGAGGAGGAAGGTGGTCACCCCGGCGGCGACTTCGAGGTAGAGGTTGCCCGCGCCGGACCCGCGCTGCATCGTCAGCTCGAAGCCGTGCCGCATACCGGGCACCCCGGCGGTGCCGAACAGCAGGCCGTACAGCGACCAGAGCGTGGCTGCGACGACGCCGAGTGAGATCAGGGTGTCCATGGTGGCGGCGCCATGGCGGAGGTTCGTCCAGGCCGGTCGGTGGAACGGCCACGCGCCCCAGGTGACGACCGGCGCGGCCAGTGCCAGCGAGACCCACTGCCAGTAGGTGAACTGCCAGGCCGGGACCATCGCCAGCACGATCACCGGCACGGCGAGCACGGCCGAAACGACGAGACGCGTACGAAGCGCGCCAGGCTGGTCTTCGTCTTCGTCGGGTTCGGGCGGCTGGGCCGTGTAGCCGGCGGACTCGACGACACCGACGAGGTCTTCGACCGAGAGCGCGGCGGGGAAGTCGACCTGCGCCTTCTCGGTGGCGTAGTTGACCGTGGCGGAGACGCCGTCGACCTTGTTCAGTTTGCGTTCGACCCGCGCGGCGCAGGACGCGCAGGTCATCCCGCCGATGGCCAGCTCGACCCGCTGGGATGTCGGGGCGCTCACGGCGTACCTCCCGGGCGGCCCTCGTGATGGCCTTCGTGCACGCTGGTCGGCGCCGGTGCCGGCGTCTCCTCCAGCGGCCCGACGGCGGAACCGATCGCCCAGGCGACGGCGAACACCGCGACCAGGGCCGCGGCGAACGCCGACACCTTGACGGCGGTGCTCACGAGACGAGCTGGTAACCGGCCTCGGTGACGGCCGCGTCGACGGCTTGGACGTCCAGTGGCGCGTCGCTGGTGACGGTGACCTTGCCGCTGGCGACGTCCACGTTCACGGCGCTGACGCCCGCGATCCCGCTGATTTCCTCGGTGACGGAGGAGGCGCAGTGCCCGCAGGACATGCCCTTGACGGTGTAGGTGGCTTCGGCCATCGGTACGAACTCCTCTACAGGACAGGTGGAGCGATCACTTCCTTTATACCCCGTGGGGGTAGGGGTTTGCACAGAGGGTGCGGGCACACTGCGGAAATGAGGAAGATCTCCGCCATCGGCATCGGCGCCGGCGACCCGGAACACCTGACCGTCCAGGCCGTCCGGCGGCTGAACGAGACCGATGTGTTCTTCGTCCTCGACAAGGGTTCGGAGAAGCAGGACCTGACGGCGCTGCGCCAGGAGATCCTCGACCGGTTCGTCGAACGGCCCGGCTACCGCGTCGTCCGGGCGCCGGACCCAGAACGCGACCGTGCTCCGGACGACTACCGGAAGGCCATCGCCGACTGGCACCGGCTCCGGACCGACGTCTACGAAAGCATGATCGCTTCCCTGGGTCCCGACGAGCGGGGCGCGTTCCTCGTATGGGGAGACCCCGCGCTCTACGACTCGACCCTGACGTTGCTGGACGCCGTACTGGCCAGGGGGAACGTCGAGTTCGAGTACGACGTCATCCCAGGCGTCAGCAGTGTGGCCGCCCTGACGTCCCGGCACCGGACCACGATGAACCAGATCGGCCGCCCGGTCCTGGTCACGACCGGCCGCCGTCTCGAGGCCGGCTGGCCCGCGGACGTCGACGACGTCTTCGTGATGCTGGACGCGAACTGTACCTTCTCGCAGTTCGTCGACACGGGCCTGGAGATCTACTGGGGCGCATACCTCGGAACCCCCGATGAACTCCTGCTGTCCGGTCCCCTGTCCGCCGACCTGGCCGCGGAAATCCGCACCGTCCGCGCCTCCGCCCGGTCCCGAAAGGGCTGGATCATGGACATCTACCACCTACGCCGCCCCGCCCCCTCCCGCATTTAGTCCTCTGAATGCGGGAGCCCCGCCCCACCCTCACGTGCCCAAACCCGTATCTCACGTGCCTGAATCCGGAACTCGCGTGCCTGAACCCGGAACTCGTGTGTTCCGGGTTCAGGCACGGGTGTGACGGGTTTCGGGTATGAAAAAAGGGT